>JAFDWQ010000005.1:0-283882 GCA_018268395.1 Armatimonadota bacterium
CTTATTTCAAACTGACCCACTACCAGAACGCGCTGTTTCTTTTCGCCATGGCCGCCACCTGCCGAGAAGCGCGTGGTTGGAGGTAGGACGCGGGTGATCGCTGTTCCGGAAGTACGGAGTGTGCCGTCGCGGAATGCTGTGTCCACGTAGGCGCGGGTTTCGTCCGGGCGAAGGTTCTCGTCAGTGATGATCTGCTCGAGCTCGGCATCGCGCCTTTTTGCAATGAACGATCGCCATTCGTTGTCGACCTCTCCTGTGGCGGAAAGGGAGTCTACAAAGTCCTCGACCAGATCCTTCTTGTTCCTGAGCGTTGGCGAGGAGTCAACGGCGCGAATGATCTGAGCGCGGATTTCGACGTCGTTGCCGTCGCCCTTTGCCTCGCGAAACTTTGCCACGAGCATCAGGATGTAGTCAACATTGATCTCGACCTGCTTGATCAGCTCGATCTCGAAGACGATGTCGTCGTTGATTTCCTCCTTGTCAGAGTCTCGGCCCTGCCGGAAGTCAGCGTAGATGTCGAGGTAGACGCTTCGGTAGTCCTGCCCATGCCGTTCGCTGAGGATCTCGTGTCCCTCGAAGTCATCGAAGGATGTCAAGATGTTCTGCAATCTCAGGATCGCGCCAAAGAGGCTGACGAAGTCCTTCTTGGCTTGCTCGCCAACGATCTGTTTGCCAAGTGGGAAGGTCGTCACCAGTTCCTGCACCTTCGCTTCGTACTCGCCGTAGTATTCGCCGTATGGCTTGAGAATGGCGATGCCCTTGGCGTCCTTGTTGCCGAACAGTGCCAGGGCGTCGTTCGTCTCTTGCTCAAGGTCGCGGAAGCTGACGATGTTGCCGTAAGCCTTCACCGAATTGAGAATGCGGTTCGTGCGCGAATACGCCTGGATCAAGCCATGGGCGCGAAGGCCTTTATCGACGAATAGAGTATTGAGCGTGGTCGCATCGAAACCGGTCAGGAACATGTTGACTACGATGACGAGGTCGATCTCGCGGTTCTTCATCCGGAGCGACAAGTCCTTGTAGTAGTTCTGGAACTTCTCGTCAGAAGTGTCGTAACTTGAGCCGAACATCGTGTTGTAGTCTTTGATCACGGAGTCCAAGAAGTCGCGTGAAGAGCTGTCGAGTGCGCCAGTTTCGAAGCCTTCCTCTTCGAGGGCACCATCCTCTACAGCTTCGTTGGCGGCAAAGGTGAAAATCAGCCCAATCTTGATGCGTCGGTCTGGAGTCGATCCCTTTTGCAGCTCACCAAACTGCGCGTAGTACCGCTTGGCAGCCTCGATCGAAGCCGTAGCAAACAGGGCATTGAATCCTTTGACACGGCTGGGGACCCTAAGAGCATCGATCTTGTTCCGGCCGCCGGCAACATCGCTCACGTTTGCGATCAGGGAGTGGATATAGCCGCTTGAGCGCTTCGTCTTCTGATCAAAGTGCTCCAGGATGTATTCAGCTACCTGGCGTACACGCTCGGAAGCAAGAAGGGCCTTCTCGGTGTCGATCGCGGAGACCTTTTTGTCGAGGACATTCCCGACCTTCATCGTGTTCACGTAGTCGATTCGGAAGGGCAGGACATTCTTGTCGCTGATTGCATCGACAATCGTGTAGGTGTGGAGCTTCTCACCGAACGCCTGCTCCGTGGTCTTCAGTTGAGGGTTACCACCGCTCGACATGTTGGCGGTAAAGATCGGCGTCCCAGTGAAGCCAAACAGGTTATAACGCTTGAATGCACGTGTGATCGCCGTATGCATATCGCCAAACTGGGAGCGATGACACTCATCGAAGATGATCACGATGTGACCCCCAAAGATCTCGTGCCCCTTGTTTGCCGCGATGAAGGTCGCGAGCTTTTGGATCGTGGTGATGATGATATGAGCGTCTTTGCTCTCGAGTTGCTTCTTGAGAACTGAGGTGGAGGTGTTCGAATTGGCCGCGCCCTTTTCAAAGCGGTCATACTCGCGCATGGTCTGGTAGTCGAGATCCTTGCGGTCAACCACGAAGAGCACTTTGTCCACACTCGGCGTGTGGCTGGCCAACTGTGCGGTCTTAAACGACGTCAGCGTCTTGCCCGAACCTGTGGTGTGCCAAACGTAGCCGCCAGCCTCGACTGAACCGAG
The DNA here is from genome assembly GCA_018268395.1 of Armatimonadota bacterium. Lineage (NCBI taxonomy): Bacteria > Bacillati > Armatimonadota > Armatimonadota bacterium. Next base: position 2,112 of record JAFDWQ010000005.1, read on the forward strand.
TTTCTTGTAGTTGGTTGAAATCTCAATCTTCTGGAGAATGCGTTCAGTCGCCGCGATTTGATACGGACGCATCACCAGCAGCATTCGGTCGGCGGTCAGCACGCAATATCGGGTCAGGATGTTGAGGATCGTGTGTTTGGCGAAAAACGTCTTCGTAAAGGCGCCCAAGTCTTGGATCGGCTTGTTCTTAGAATCCGCCCACCAAGAGGTGAATTCAAACGAGTTGGAAGTCTTCTTGACCTTCTTTGCTCCGGCGGCGTCCTGGATGTGCTGCCTGCGCGTTGTATTGCTGTAGTACTTCGTCAGTGTCCCGTTGCTGATCACGAAGAGCTGAACGTATTCAAAGAGTCCAGATCCCGCCCAAAAGCTGTCCCGCTGGTAGCGGTCGATCTGATTGAACGCCTCGCGGATGTCCACGCCCCTTCGTTTGAGCTCGACGTGTACCATCGGCAAGCCGTTCACGAGCACAGTCACGTCGTAGCGATTGGCACGCGCACCTTCAACCTCGTACTGATTGATGACTTGGAGGCGGTTGTTGTGGATGTTCTGCCGATCGATTAACTTGATGTTCTTCGTTGTGCCATCGTCGCGAGTAAGGAGCTGAACCGGTTCTTCCTGGATCCGAACGGTCTTCTCCACTATGCCGTCGTTCTTGCCAGCGATCTTGGTCTCATAGAACTGCTTCCACTCGGCGTCGGAAAACGTGATGCCGTTCAGAGTTTCGAGCTGAGTCCGGAGGTTGGCGATCAGTTGCTCTTCCGAAGTGATCTTCAGGTGATCGTAGGCTTGCTTCTCAAGTTGATGGATGAGGGCGCGTTCGAGGGCGTCTTCGCTCTGGTAGGTTGCCTCACGGACAACGCTCTCGGGCACGTACTCGGCCACAACAGTGCTCTCGTTGGAAACTGCGATGGGGTCGTACTGGTAGGCCTTGCGCTCTTCGCTCATCCTGCCTCCTGGAATGTGAGTAAGCGGTTACGGTAGTGCTCGTACTGCTGGCGTCGGGCATTCAGCTCGGCTGGAAGGCCACTGGCGAGGTCGTTCACGAGGGCATCAAACTTGTCTAGAAGGGAAACGATCTGCTCTTGCTCTGATAACGGCGGGATGGGAATCGAAACAGATGCCATAGCGTTCGCCATCAGCTTAGGGTTCCCCATTCCTGCGCTCACGTATGCCTTCGCATGTCTCAAGAGCTGGTAATACATAAACTTCGTTGAAAGCACGCTTCGATCCTTTACCTTTAGTAAACCGCACACATTGGTGATACTAAACCGCTCATTGTCGTGAAAAAACACGGAACCCGCGTTCGCGCCATCCGTAGTCCAAGTGACAGATTCGAAGTCATATGCGTAGGTATCGATATAGCCGAATACCCCACTGTTTTGGGTTTGTGAAGAGTAAACAGGGTAGTCTCCTGCATGATCTCGAAGGAAATCCTTCGAAATTACTCGGCCTCGTGAAATATCACAGACTTCACCCATTCTTGCCCAACTGACTGCCCCTCTCTCCCCATCGGTGAACGTCAGCAGTCGGTCACGATAAAAAGTGTACTGAACCCATCGGGCGTCCAGCTCTGCCTCCAGCTCTGCCTCCAGTTCTGCCTCCAGCCTACTAAAGGTATCAAGAACCCTTACAATCTCTCGCTGTACCTCGATAGGTGGAACGGGAATGCGGAGTTTTGATAGGCTCTCTCCTGAAAGACGTCGCACCTTCGTTCCTGTGATGCTGCGCTTCTTTTGGTTCTGGAATTGGTCTGATTGGAAGAAATACGACACATACTTTGGCTCAAGCGAGTGGTGGTAGATACAGGCATCACCGCTTACGGCAACCTCGGTAGTGCCAATCCAAGCAACTGCTTTGCCAACCGCCTCATCATCTTCGCTGGTAGTCGCAATGATGAGGTCGCCGGGCTCCGCTCGGCGAAGTTTCTTGGCAAACTCTGGCTTTACAAAAGAAATTGTGGTCTCCGCCGATGTGCCATAGTGGGTGTGAACTTGCCCGTAATGAATAGCAGGAAAGCCACTATCGGTCAGGTCACTCTTTTGCAGGCCGTTTCCGCGAATGAACTGACCGACCTCACCTAAAGTCTTGAACTCGACCCCGATTGGGCAAAGTTCTTTAACTAGATCGTCGATTTTGCTCATACGAAGAAATCCTCATCAATTTCTACGATGTCCACGGACTGCTTCACCTGGACTCCGACTCGGTACTTAATCATCAGGTTGAGAAGGAGTGCGCCATCTATTAGGATGATGCGAGCTCGAGCATCGCGTTGTGCGTACTCTTTCGCGCCAGGACTGAATCGCCCTGTGGTGATCATGACTCCCTGTTCTGCTTTCCCGCTCAGGGCTCCAACAAAGGCTTGAACTTCGGGCCGATTGACGGCGTTATCTCTGCCGTACCGCTTCGCTTGGATGTACACCTTACTGAGTCCGAGGACATCCTGGTCAATGACACCATCAATCCCGCCATCGTTGACGAGGTCAGTCGCCGCCGCTTGACCTCCGGTTCCGCCGTAACCCATAGCAACGAGAAGCTGGACGACCGCATGCTCGAAGAAGGCGGGCTCACTGGCCGTGAGTCGCTCGAATAGCTGGGCCTTTACATCCCCTTGGATGAGTTCGATGCCCTGCGAGATCATCTCGACCGGATCAAGTGATTCGGCTTCAGGAGATTCGCCTTTCGTACCAGTGGCATCAGGCTTGGGCTGCTTTGATTTTGGGGCCCACCATTCGTCTCCATCCTTGGCGACGGCACGAAGATCGGACTCGGTTATGCAGTCCGGGTGCTTGGCAAGGAACTCCCGACCGAAGGGAGTGATCACATATGTGCCTCGCTTCGGACGTTCCAACGCTCCGACGCGAGACAGGTAAGACGCAGCCCACCCTATCCGGTTGGCAACCACTTGCTGGCCCGATGCAAGGAGCTCCGAACGCTGATCTGGAGTAAGTCGTTCGGCGTCGGAGACGGCAGAGATCAAATCTCGCAGGACTCGAGTGCCTCCATCTGACTGGACGCGCAGAACTGGAACCATAAACTCATCCCAAGTCGGAATCCCGCTCATTTGTTGCTCCTTTCCAAATCAGCAACTATGTTATCAATCTGCGACCGGATCACCGCCTGCCTCGCGACGATTCGGCTGATTTCGGTATTCAGGGCTGTGATATCGACCGCAACCGAGGTATCGAGTCTTTCGACATAGGACGTGACCGAGATAGTGTAGTTGTTCTCGGCAAGTTCTTCTTTCTTAACTAGCCTCGTGAAGTGATCCACATCCTCGCGGGCAGTAAACACATCGAGGATCTTCTGTTGATGGTCAGACGTCAGCCTGTTCTTGTTGCCGACGCGAGTGAACTCCGCCGAAGCATCGATGAAGAGTACGGAGTTGTCCTTCTTCGACTTCTTGAGCACGATGATGCAGGTCGCGATTGTCGTGCCGAAGAAGAGGTCTGGCGGAAGTTGTATGACTGTGTCGATGTAGTTATTGTCGATGAGGTATTTGCGAATCTTCTGCTCTGCACCGCTACGATAGAGCACTCCAGGAAACTCAACGATGGCTGCCGTGCCGTTAACGGCAAGCCAACTGAGCATATGCATCGTGAACGCAAGGTCGGCGGCTGCCTTTGGGGCTAACACTCCGGCCGGTGCGAACCGAGGGTCATTGATCAGGAGAGGGTTGCTGTCGCCGTCCCACTTGATGGAGTACGGCGGATTAGAGACGATCGCCTCGAACGGCTCGTCGTCCCAATGTTGCGGGTCTACAAGGGTGTCACCATGCGCAACATCGAACTTCTCATAGTTCACGTCATGCAAGAACATGTTGATGCGGGCGAGGTTGTAGGTGGTCAGGTTGATTTCCTGCCCGTAGAACCCTTGGCGGACGTTTTCTTTGCCCAGCACTTTGGCAAACTTCAGGAGAAGGGAGCCTGAGCCGCAAGCGGGGTCATACACCTTATTCACCTGGGTCTTGCCGACTACAGTAATGCGGGCAAGAAGTTCAGAGACCTCCTGGGGCGTGTAGTACTCGCCGCCGGATTTGCCAGCTGAGGATGCGTACATTTGCATCAAGTACTCGTAAGCGTCGCCGAAGACGTCGATGGAATTGTCCTCGTAGTTGCCGAGAGGCAGGTCTCCGATGGCGTCGAGGAGCTTTACCATCTTCTCGTTTCGCTTGGCAACGCTTTGCCCAAGCTTTTGGGAATTCACGTCGAGGTCGTCAAAGAGGCCCTTGAGGTCGCCTTCGCTGTCTGTGCCGACCGCCGAACCTTCGATGTTCTTGAAGACCCTTTGCAGAGTCTCATTAAGATTCTCGTCCTTAGGTGCTTGTTTACGGATATTCTGAAAGAGTTCGGAGGGGAGGATATAGAAGCCCTTTTCTGCTACAGTCTCCGTGCGCCCGAACTCGGCGTCCTTGTCGGAGAGCTTCGCGTAGTCGAAGTCCATTTCACCCGCTTCACGTTCGAGCTTATTGATGTAAGCAGTCAGGTTCTCGGAGATGAACCTATAGAAGAGCATGCCGAGGACATAGGACTTGAAGTCCCAGCCGTCGACGCTGCCTCGAAGATCGTTCGCGATCCGCCAGATGGTCTTGTGCAGCTCAGCGCGCTGCGCCTCGCTCGTGGTTGGGGCCATTAGAACGCCCTCCCCAGGATCCGTTGTTGCGCCATCTGCAAATCACCGGCTTGATAGCCGACCTGTGCTCCTGATTCCCCATTCACCATATTGTCGCCCTGCCGTGTCTGGTTCATTGTGACCGATGATCGTTAGCCCAATCCTAGCCTGATTCGGCCCAGATGGGAAGCTGCGTTGTCTCGGAGTGTCCACAGTTGCGCCGACAGATGTTCTTGAACTTCCATGGCAGCATGGCCAACTGCTACCGATGCGGGCGGGCGATCGAGGACGATTTGCGCATTCGGCGTCGAGTGAAGACCGGCGAGTGGGTTCGGCGTCGGTATCCAAAGTCCTCGGTCAGCCACGTTCAATCCACCTTCGGCATGCGGATCGTGTGCAAGTGGTGCGCAGGGCAGATCGACCGGCAGGAGCTTCGGGTCGCCTTTCGAGGACACATGGCCGCACTGATCGCGCTCGCGACCCTCATGGTCGCGCTCCTGCTCCGTGGGTTCGTGTGAGTTCTAGCAAACAAAGAAAGACCCCTCGCGATTGCAAGGGGGAGGAATCAAGGGGGTGTGGCATCTAGGCTGGCTCTTCTTCGAAGCTCACGCCGTGCAAGTAGTCGGCCGCCTTTTGTGCCTTGGAGGCAGCCACGACCACGGCCCTGGTGTCCGACTTGAGCGCGGTCAGCCATGACTCGATGTAGCTCGCCGAGTTCTCGACGAGCGAGTTGTCGAGCCCGATGCTCGCGCAACAGAAGGCAGAAGTCAACTCCGCTACCAGCTCTTCGCGACCGTAACAGGCGGATCCGAACTGGACTTCTCCCGTCACTGAAGGACGGTTGAGGCGCTTCTCGTGGCCCGTGGCATGACCTAGCTCGTGAAGAAGGGTCGCATAGTAGGCGTCGGGGCTGTCGAACGTAGAAAGTGGCGGAATCTGGACGACGTCTTCGGCGGGTCTGTACCAGGCTGAAGCTCCTTGTTCTCGGATCGTTGGCGGGTCTTGGACGGCCTTCACGAACGCTTCAGCCCGATCGATCCGAGCATTGAGGTGTTCCGAGCTTGTCAGGGACAGGCTGGGGAGTTCCAAGCCGTCGCACTGCTCCGCGTTGAAGACGTGGTACTTCTTAAGGATCGGGATTCGCCATTTGAGGACTTCACCGGTCTCTTGGTCGGTTCCCTCGACGTTCCAAGGCTTCCAAAACACGACCGGCGTGGATCGCTCGCCTCGGCGCACTGTACCGCCGAGCTCCTTGGCCTGGTTGAAGGTGAGCCACCGATGGTCTCTGAATGGACTGAGCGCCAGAAGGAAGACGTTGACGCCCCGGTACGGCTTCTTGCTCACCGCGTTGGCAGGGAGCGAGTCACCACCGGCCCACGGCTTTCGCCAGGGTACGACGCCCCGCATCAGTGCGTTCGTGATCTGGGCCGTGACCTGCTCGTAGACTTTGTCGTTCACGAAGCCACCCCTCTCTCACTGGGGAGGCTGCGATGGATTTGAATGTGCATGTTGACCTCGATTGCCCAGAGCCCCGTGGCCCTGGGCTGAGGCAATCCTACGAGCGTCTTGAGTCGAGTTCAAGAACTGCGTTGTCTGTGCAAGTCTGCCGCTCCTAATTGCACGGATGTGGCAGAAGTTGGGTCATCTGGTCGATCGCCGTTTGATGTTAGGGACACGCCCGGCACTAAGTGCCGCCAGCGGGTCGAGAGGACTCGACCATGGCCCTTACCAACCAGAAAACGGCGCCCGCAAGAGTGGCGCACCTCGACACTCCTCCTCGGCGCTGTACGCGCTATGAGGACGAACCCAGTTACTACGAAGCCGGGGCACTTTGGCTCTACGGCAACGTCCGACTGCTCCACGCCAAGCTCTCGTGCATCGAGACCGCCTTCGGCCCTGGCCCTTGGGACAGGTCGGCTCTCGACGAAATCGAGCAGGCGGCCGAACGCCGGATCCTCAACGCCGAGATCCTCGTCTGCGGCGTCCACAACGAGGCGCACCAGCGTGCGGCCGTGGTTCCGCTCCGATGGGGGGCGCCGAGAGTCATCGTCTTTTCCGGCGGCATCCGCGTCCACCTTGGCGACGACCTGAAGAACGAGCCGTTCCGCGCCGCAAGGCTCTGGCGTTACCAATGGGACTCGCGCACCGACCTCGCCGTTTCCCGTCGGGCGCCCCACAAGCTCCCGACGTTCTCCCGGTTCAACCCTACGGTCGACCGCCTGATCCGCTCGCTTGCGGACGGCGATTGGCCCGGGCTCTCAAGCCCCGTCGATCCATTGACGCGCTCGTCTGCGCCGTCAAGTTCCCAAGCCCTGCGGTGACGCAGGGCTCTCTTTGTATTCAGTCTAGAGCCGTGACGCGCTCTGCTAGGAGCAGGAACGACTCGCGCATGTCCCGACCCAATGCTCTGACATAGTCCACGAGGTCGACGAACTCGACCCCTTTCTCCCCGTTCTCAACCTTGTGCACGTAGTTGTTGGGCCTGGCCATAGAAAGCGAGAGTTCTCGCTTGGTCAACCCCGCCTCTTTCCTCCATTCGGCCAAGGTCATTCGGAGCACGTCGTGCTCCCTGCGTTCGACTGGCTTAGGACGTTGCACATGGTTACCGTCCCTTTCACAATCATACTAATCTAGTATGATTGTAGGACTGTGGGCAGGTCGTGGAAGACGAGAGTGGCCATCCCATTCCCGGCGGTCGCCGGTGCGATCCGCGGGCAGCTGTGGAGCCTAGGCACAGGTGGAAACTACTTCACCGGGCGCTTTGAAGCGGCCAAAGCGAAGGCGGTTCAGGTGATCGTGCTGCCTGGCGAGACCGTTTGGGACGTGGGTGCGCACCGGGGTTATTTCACGCTCGTGCTTGCAGAGGCGGTGGGCCCTTCGGGGCGTGTATACGCCTTTGAACCGGATCCTGACAACCTGGCGCTCTTACGACGCCATGTGCTGTGGAACGGACTGCGGCAAGTCAAGGTCATGCCTTGTGCACTCGCGAACAGTGAAGGCAGGCTTCCGTTTCAAAGAGGCTCATCGTCGCTTGCCGGAAAACTAGACTTGAGCGGCGACCTTTTTGTCGACGTGCGGTGTCCCAGCTCGCTGGTCACGTCTGGTGAGTGTGCCCGACCAAGCTTCGTGAAGATCGACGCTGAGGGCGCGGAGTCCGATATCCTTGAGGGCATGTCGCCGTACCTGGACGATCCTCGACTGGCGCTCGTGGTCTCTACCGACAGTTCGCAGTTGCACGAAGCTTGTCGCCGGAAACTTGAGTCTGCAGGATTGACAGTGATTGACAGCGGAAAACTCCGTGCACGGGATCCCTGGAGGCAGTTTGGAGATGTTGAGCTATTCGCGTTTGGCCGGGATCGTTTGCCTCTGCCAATCGTCATGAAGCATATCGAAGCAATCGGCGGGGATCCGTAGCTAGACTGTTCGCAAAATACAGTACTTAACGAGAGTTGCTTGATTGATCCTGAAGGGCTATTGTGGAAATACTAGTCACAGTCGGAAAAAATGGAGAAACCAGTTTTCTTTGAACTAGACGGCAAGTTTGCTGCTTTCGTACCAAAATCAGACGGAGGAGCCTCAGTAATTAAAGACTCTGGAGCACCTAATATCGCAGACTTCATGCAAACTGGCACTGTAATCGGTTTTGATGATTTGCCAGAGGATTTTCAAGCTTCAGTTCAAGAGGTGTTAGCCAAGTCCAAAGCTGCCTGACACCCATTGCTACTATACTTGTAGTATCAGTAATAGGAGAAGTAATGGACAAACCAACTTTCTTTGAACTAGACGGCAAGTTTGCCGCTTTAGTACCACGACCAGATGGAGGAGCTACAGTAGTCAAAGACTCTGGAGCACCTAATTTCGCAGACTTCATGGAAACCGGCTCTGTAATCAAACCAGAAGCCGCTCCCGCTTCTATGCGAAGGTCTGTAGAAGGTGTTTTAGCTAGGTCTAAGGCCGCCTGATACCCTTTAATCCCTTATCACTCCTCGGAGCAGGGCTTACTCAGTCACACCCATCTCTGGCACGTACCTGATGCTAGTGATGAGCCCGTACGTACCTGAGCAGTTCCCACATCACCTTGCAGTCAACTAGGTTGTACTCCTCGATCTCAGCCATGAGCGGACGACCGTCGTCAAGCGCAGACTCGTTTGGGGAGTTTCCCCGGGCTGCCGCTTCCTTGTAGCACCACCATGCGGCGGCCATCGCAGCGATGCCGTCGCCTACAGCGCTATCGCCCCAGACTGTGTCGATGGCACCGCCCTTCGAAAGCGCTCGAGCGATCGGCTTGATGCTAAATCCGGACACCCCTGCGATGGTGACTGGCTGGGCTTTGAACACCTTGTCCATGAGGTCATACCAGGGGAGTGTGCTCCACGGCTCCTCGTTGCTACGCTCGGCTGCCTTGGCGACTTCTTGCGGCTCGTGGCGATACCAGTGGTAGAGCCTCGGCTGGGCTCCGGGTGCAAGGCGCATTCGAACCTTGCCCATGTGTTCCAGCCAAGCTCGGATGATCTTAGCCTCAGCTTCGACAGACTCATTTTCTGCAGTCCAAACTTCGAATCGGAACTCACCCTCTTCCTCGTGTCCGCACCCGATCATAAAGATCATCTCCTTCCCGTTCGGGAGGGGTAGTTTTGAGAAGTCGTCGTTCATGCTGTTGAAGGTTTCGAAGTCGACGAAAAACTCGAAGTGGGCCGGCTCGAACCACTCTTCTCGGTTCGCCTCGAACCGTTCCGGAAGCATGAGGACAGCTGCTTCGCTTGGCTGTGAGAGTTGATCCATGATCGACTTTTTCGCCTCGTGCCACGGTGAGTCTTCGTTGTTCTTGGAGTTCGGTCGAAGTCTTGCGTCGCTCGGCGGACTGACTTGCCACGAGCGGCCGTGCTCTTCAAGTTCGATGAGCCAGTCGATGCCCCGCTCGATCTGCTCCAAGACCCTGGGATCATTCGGTTTCGCCCATCCGAGTCTTGAAAAGCATCCAAGCCTCTTTCCTGCAGACCCGGAGAGACTTCGTCCCAAGAGGAACGCCGGAGCTGGTTCGCGCTGGAGCATCTCGGCCAGGGCGTGCTCATAGATTGAGATCTGCACCTTGTCCCACTTGTGACTTGCTGCGAGGTCGCCATTCTTGTTGAGATCTAGCCCCTTGTACTTGATGTCGAGAACATAGTAGTGCCCAGCATCAAGATCACCGAGTGAGCCAGGAACGACGGACTCCAAAACGTCGCCACGAACGATTAGGTCTGGGACTCCGAACAGTCCATGGGCCCTGTCCCGCACAAGTCCCTGCCAGATAGCCGGCTGCCCGGCGGAGACAGCCGCGAGGGTCGCCTCATACGCTGAATCCTCATTGGCCGCCGCCCCTTGGATTGAGGTGAAAGCGATTCGCTCCTGGAGGAGGTCGAAGACCCGCGATTCGAACTCCCGTCCCTTCGCGCGTGTGAATACTCCAAGATCCGCTTGGGGAACGTACCCAGGCAGATCGGTGTCCTTGACGAATCCCGCTTCCTCGCCGTACCTTTCCAGCCAGTCCAGCAACGGGTCTTCCAGAACCCAGTTTCGAAGTTCAGAGGCGGCAATCATATGCACGTGAGACTATGGTAGCGGCTCCGCCGACTTGCTCGCAGGTACAGCGTGCGATTCGGTCGTGCCAAGGTTACTCCCAATCTAGCGATTTCGACTGTCTTGCACCAGCGCACCAGATCGCTTGACCGCCCTAGTCCCATTTAGAACAGAGAAGGTGAATACTCGCCTTGGCGAGCCTCAAGGGTTCGGCGTGAAGCGGCCGAGATGGTCTCTTTACCGAGATTTGCTATGATGGGGCTGATTTCAAACGGCCTTATGAATCCCCAGCTCCTCAAGCAGCTCAATCAGCTCGATGGCCTAAAGCATGGGCGCCTCGGCGATCAGGAGGTCTACTTGCATGAAGATCACCGCTGGCTCTTGCCGATTGTCTTCGACGCCCAAGAGAGGTCACTTCTTCCCAGTCCATGCACGCTTGTGATGTTCGATGCGCACCACGATGGGCTCGTGCCAAACAAGCTGGATAAGGTACGTTACCTGTCAGCCCAGGGTGTTACAGCACATGGTCTCATCGAACTGTGTGCAAACGATCTCGCAAAGAACGATGATGATTGGGTGATCGCTGGGATGGAACTTGGCATATTTGACCATGCCGTTGTCTTCGGTGTCGAGCATCATGTGCCGATGGACAACTGCATTCATCATATCGATGCGGCCGGTAAGAGACACTTGATTTGGGCGTCTTGTTATCTGCCAGGAACCGGCCTTCTGTATCAGGGCGAACTGAGCGATCATGCCAAGAGCGAGCACCTGAAGCAGCTCTGGGATATTCTCGACTGGGAGTCAATCAGCGGGAAGTTCCAGTTCAAGGATGATGCTCCGACTCTGCTTCTTGACTTCGACCTCGACTGTTTCTCGGCCACATACCGAAGCGCTCGCTTCACTTGGCCCGACGCTGTCTATGACCAAGAGCTACACCGAGTCTCTGACTACAGACCTACCGAGGGGTGGACTGGGAGGCTCTTCGTCGACAGGATTCGAGATCGGGCCGGGATCATAACCATCTGTCGAGAGGCTAGATGTTGTGGAGGCGAAAACATTTGCAATGAAAACCTTGCACAGGTGCTGAAACACTTTTTCGACCAGGAGTTACAGCTCTTCGGGAAGCCTGCCAACAAGTGATGCCGTTAAGATAGTCGTGCCCGTCGAACAGATTGGATCCGATCGCAAAGGCAAAGTCGCCTGGACGCCGGGTCAAGGGTAGCGCAATGTCGAAGTCGCTACTCTCTGGCCGTGTTCGGAAGCCCACGATCCGATGGTAAAAGGGCGTAGTTGCACAGATTGCATGCCCTGATTGCGCAAATGTAAACTCAGTGATCAAAGATATCCGGCTCTGGTAGGGCCGGAAACACCTCGTTGGACAGCTCCGCACAGGTTCTAACGTGGTGTAGTAATGCCCACCAATCAGAATTCGATCCCGCAGAATCCCCGACTTCATGCCTATGAGAGCGGGGATTTGCTGGTTCTAGTGACAGTAGTTTGTCGAGGCGCGGATCGATCTGAATTTCGAGCGATCCCAGAGTGAGAGTGTACGAGGCTCCAAAGGTGCGTGCGACCGCCTTCTTCTGCTCGAGTGAATTTGACGAGACACGGGCGTACGCATCGCGAGTGAAGCAGAGGAGGTTTCTGGCGCTTTCGTACTGGTTCCTGGTTCTGACTTCTTGTGTCTCTTGTTCCCAGTGGACTCGGTTCAACTCTGCTTGTAGCCGACTCTTTGTTTCTCGGAACTCATCGGGGGAATAATCGCCTTCCAGATAGCGATCACTGAGGCGGTCGAGTTTGGCCCGGATGCCTCGAGTCAATTGGTGTCGCTCTTGGGAGATCGCCTCATCGGCGATTCGAAGTTCGCCATGTTCGCGCTCGAGTACTCCGAGGGCCCAATCGACGAATTCGGGCGCGAGCCGCACCCTTTCGAGGTCTTGCAAGAGTACTGCTTCGAAGTCCGATTCTGTCACAGCGCGCTTCGGACAGCCATTGCGTCCGCACCGATAGTATGTGTACAGGCGTGAGTTGCCCGTCTTTGGATAGTGCTTCCATTTTCGTTCTCCCGTCACGGCGGCTCCACAAACGCCGCATTGGATCAGGCCCGTGAAGGCAAACTCGTGAGACTTAGGTTTCGGCCTGATCTCACGCCCGAGGATGATCTGCGCTTGCTTGAACTGCTCTTTGGTGACCATGGGTTGGTGCGTGCCCTCCATGAGCTCGCCTTCGAATTGAAAGTAGCCGCAGTAGAATGGATCACTAAACATTTGATAGAGGCCAGACGGCAGGAGGGGTCGGTCTCCTTTCTTGAGCGACCTTCTTGTCCGGTAGCCCATTGCATTGATGCGCTCCAAGATCCTAGGCCCGCTGTAGGACCCGGTAAGCAACATGTCCCATGCTCTCTTGAGTAGATGGAATCGGGCCGGGTCGGGCACGTGGTCTTTGGTGATGGGGTCGACCTGATAACCTGCCTTGGGTCGATACGGGTACATCCCGCGCCTCACTTTTCCCTCCAAACCACGTCGGACACCGAGCCGAAGATCGATGATCTCTTGGTTGGCAGCACCCTGTTCGACGGAGAGGAGAAGGACGTTGTCGGAGGACAGATACTCTCGTAGCGGCGTGAGGATGCTCTTCAGCACGCCCGTTTGCAAGAGCCACGAAACGTGTCCGCCATCCACTGGATTACGGGAGATCCTGTTAAGGTGCCAGGCTAGGATGCCGTCGGCCTCTCCGCGGCGAATCTTGGCCAGCATCTCGTTGAAGACGGGGCGCTCGCCTGGAGACTTGGCCGAGTGCTTCTCGATCAGTTCACAGGCGACCGTCAAGCCACGCTTCGCGGCCAAGTTTCGGAGCTCGGCGAGTTGGTCGTCGATGGACTGGACTTGGCGGTCTGAGTTGTCCGTGCTCTTCCGGGCATAGAGGATGTACCGCGTAGTTGCAGGCATAGAACATGTGTAGGTAACTGGTGGCAAGATAGTTGGCTTCGTCCAAGCTCAACTCTATCGAAAAGACGTCGCGGTACAAGTCGCGAAAGGACTCAACCTCCGCAGAATTTGGCAGGGGAAGCCGCATACGATCACGAAATCGTGTCGAAGCTCTGATGGGAAACGGCGCCACGACCGCGCAATCGTTGCATCGACGCTCAAGCACTTGTTCGGTCTATGTTCGGTGTGTTGTCATAAATGACATGAAGCACCCACCCTCAACGCAGGCCTTCGGGCCGGTCATCAATCGGTTCACCGACGTGATGGCGCATTCAGACCGGTTCGCCTTCAAGGGCACGACAAGACTTGCCCTTGACGCCGGAGTCAGCCCCTCTTCGGTCTCGCGCCTCATCCATGGGGAGATCAACCCGTCGTTCGTCTTGGTCGCCCGCCTGACCGCGGCGGTGGAGAAGGAACTCGGGTTCCGGATCGATCCCAGGGATCTTGTGGCGGAGTCTGGCCGTTTCTTGACCTGCTTCACTTGCGGATTGGTCGGGTGTCGGGGTTGCCTTCCCGACAACGCCCGTGACGAGTTTGGGTCACTAAAACCAGCATATGAAGGGGTCGCGCCAGGAACCTGGGTGACCTCACGCTACCCGAAAGGGTACAGCGAGAAAGGAGTCCGATGACCGATGTCCAAGTGAAATACGCGTTGCAGAACTGCTCGCTCCACTCGCTCCTCATGCTCACGTCCAAAGCGCTTAAGCGGGCCGGGTTCGGTGACGTGCAAATCCTCGACCGTCGGCAAAGCCGTCAGAAGTCGCGCTATGGCGGTCACGAACTCTTGTGCCAGACCGAGTTCGGGACGGTTCCGGCCAAGGTGGTGGTTAAGGTCGTGCGCGACTCGGTCAGGCAGCGAATGCTCGACGAGCTGGCCGGGACGGTGATCCGGCGCAACGCCGACATGGGGATCCTCGTCGCCACAAAGCACGTCTCAGCCCTGGCACGACGCAACCGGGAACGGTACAACCCCCTGCGGCTGGAGATCATCGACGGCGACGCGCTGGCCGGCCTTCTGGCCAAGTACGGCATCGGAGTGCGACCCCACGGTGAGGTCGACTACGCCTTCTTCGGCAAGCTCGAGGAGCAGTCGTTCCGGGTCTTGTCGTTCCTAGCGTCGAGCCAGTCATGAGCCTCGAAGAGAAGACACAACTCGCGGTCGCGCTCATGAGGATCGGGGTCAGCAAGCGCGGCGTCGAGGAGCTCCTCACCAACTACCCGGTCGAGACGATCAAGCGCCAGCTCGCGTTCTTGCCGTTCCGCAAAGCGAGGCGGCCGGAAGCCCTCATCGTCGAATCGATCCGCAACGACTTTAGCCCGCCAAAGGAGTTTTACTATGCCTCGAATCAAGCTCACCCTTCCTCGGCCGCTCACGCCGTGGACGAAGGTGCCCAACCATCTGATCCAAACCTTGCTCCCGACCTTGACCGACACGGAACTGCGGCTGCTCCTGATCCTGTTGCGCCAGACCACGGGCTGGAACAAGCCGGAGTCGACGGTGACCTTGCCGTACCGCCGCTTGATGCAATGGACTGGTAGGAGCAGCGAGACGGTTTGGAAGGCCGTCCAGTCGCTCAGGGCCAAGGGACTTATCCACAGCCCGAAGGCAAGGACGATTCAGAGGCTGAACGACAGCGTTTCAGAATCCGAGCAGCAACAATACAAAGACAGTCTTCAGATAGAACAGCGACCGGGCCAGAGTTGTCCCCAGCATGCCGCCGACCAGGCTTCTTTGGCAAGAGGGATTGGCAAAGAAGGTCAGGTTTTGGCTTGAGCCTGGCACAGACTCAAGAACCCCGCACAAGGCTGTGCGGGGTTCTGTGCTAGGCAAATCCCGACCGACAGACCGACGACAAAACCTGCAGACAGGGCGGGAGGGCGGGAACTATAGACCTTCCGTCGCCCGCAAGATCAGCTGGTCGGCAGCTCGGTGGTGATGGAGGTTCATCCTCTCGAAACAGTAGTCGGAGATTCCGCGAAGCCGTTCGAGCGCCTCCTCCGTCTCGTTGCTGGCAAGGCAGAGTTTGGCCCGCGTCAGGGCTGACTTCTCGACGATCTCCATGCCGTCCTTGAGGCCCTGCTCTTCAATCTCCTCGAGCGTTTGTTCTGCCCTGAACACGTCTCCCATAGTGATCTCGACCCTAGCCCGGACTTCCATGCCCATGTAGTAGAAGCCTGGTGAAGCCCCGATGTCGATCGATCTTTGGACGGACTGGCGTGCCTGTTCCAGGAGGTCGGATGGCTGGGGGTGCCGCTCGTGGGCGCGAAGGACGTTCAGGGCAAAGTCACGGTCCATCTGTGAACGCCGGTCTTTCCAGCGCTCCCTCTCGGCCGGCGAGGAAGGAGAGTAGTTCGTCGCAAAGGAGACAGCGGCAAGGTGGGCTCCCATCACCGTTTTCGAGGTGGCGCTCTCGAGGTTTCGAAGAGCATTGGCCTTCATCCAAAGGGCCGTCAAGTGGTCGACCCGGTCGTCCCGTTCCCGTGCGCTTCGCTCCATCTCATGGATGATCTGAGCGGCCGCACCTGGTCGAGAGAGTCTCAGTAGCAGGTGGGCGGTCTGCTCTGACAGGGTCTGCCAAAGCTCTTGATCGTGGACGACGCTTCGACGTGCCAGGGCCAGGTCTACGGCACGAGTTGGGAGCTCTTCTGCGAGCTCAGCGATCTGGGTCAATAGGGCGCCGTCCTCCGCAGCCAGACTCTCAAAATCCTGCACCGGCGAGCAATCGCGAAACCAGGCTCTACGGATCTGCTCTTGAAGTGCGAAGGACTGGAACGCCGCGAGCAACCAAGAAAGGGTCTCGCGGTCAGGAGTCTCGGGCCCCTTCACGATCTGACTGATCCTCCCCTCTGACTTGCCTGTGGCGACCGCGAATGTCTTGTTCGTTCCGAACTCGCGCACGATGGCCTCCCTGAGCACCAGGCGGAAGTGCTTCGGTTTAGTCGGGGCTAAATAACCCGTGGTAAGGGGCGGATCGTTCACTTAAGATCGCCCAGATTATGGGCCAGACATGGTTATCAGACTATTTTTCGAAGCCATTGGATTTGCCTTCCACATGCTTTTCGACTTCATTGAAGGGCTCGGGCGAATGTTCTCCGGCGAAGATACGAGCGGGCTGGGCGTCGACTTGGAGACTGGCCGTCGTTTTGGCTTCACTTGGAAGGATCTCCTGCGGCATTGCTACATCCTGGGAAGAACCGGTTCTGGCAAGACATCGTTGATCTTGCAGATGCTCGAAGCGGACGTTCGAGCGGCCCACTCCGTCGTTGTCGTGGACTTGCGCGGAGACCTCGTCTCCGGCGTCTTGGCAATGTGCGAGAGGCTCAAGGTCGGGCCTGGTCGAATCACGCTGATCGACCTTCGCGAGGAATCCGGTGGGCACGGGTTCGACCCCCTTTCCGGGGCCGGAGCGCCGTACGTGCACGCGCTCCACCTTCTTGAGGTCGTCTCGAACGAGCGCACGAATTGGGGGGTTCGGATCGAGGAGACGATGAGGTGCGCCCACATGCTCTTGTCCGCGGCAAAGAAGCCGCTGACGTGCATCGAGTCGGTGTTCTTTGACGAACAGTTCCGGAACGCTTGCATGGAGTGCGTCCAAGACGAAGCAGTCGTCGGGTTCTGGACGAGGTTCGCTCTCTTCAGCCCTGCCAAACAGCAGGAATATGCCCTTGCAGTCTTGAACAAGCTCACGCCGTTGCTGGCGGTGCCGCCCCTGAGAAACGTGCTCGGCAGCGATACGCCGATCGATCTTGGAAAGGAGCTGGCAAACCGGGGCCGGATCATCTTGGTCTCCCTCGCCGTGGACGAACTGCAGAGGTCAGGACGAATGTTCGGAAACCTGGTCGTCTCGGCAATCGCGAGGGAGATGATGGCCCGGGTTCGCGTTCCAGAGAAAGACCGAAACCCCGTCCGGATGTACGTCGACGAGTTCGAGAACATGGCTTCGGAGGCGTTCGAGGGCCTGATCGCCGAGGGGCGGCGGTTCAAGTTGTCCCTGGTGCTCTCTCACCAGACGCTCGCACAACTGCCCTCAAAGCTCCGGTCGGTGGTTCGCAACAACGTCGGAGTCCAGATCCTGTTCCAGTGCGGGTTCGAGGACGCCCAGGCCCTCAACCGGGAGATCCAATCTGAAGACGACGACGAAGACGGAGACCTGAGGGCGCTCGAAGTCGGGGAAGCGTACGTGGTGGCAGGCGACGGGACGGTGAAGTCTGTGCGGTTTGATGCCCCGAACGAAAGTCAGAACGTTCCTGTCAGCGACCAGTACCGTGCCCTGGTCCTTGACCGGCGACGCCGTTCGTCCGCGCAGGAGACCGCGCCGGACTCTGACAGTCAGGGGTCGAGTCAAGTCGACCTGGACGAGTGGCTTTGAAACTCACCGGACGCGACCTTCGGGTTCTGGGTGACGCGGCTCTGAGCCACGTCCTGAGCCGTGACCAACTGTTGAATCTGGGGTACTTCACGTCGGTGTCGCGGTGCAACCGCACGATGAGAAGGCTGCACGAGGCCGGTCTTGTCCGCGTGCTTAAGACCCCTTTCTTCATGCAGAACCTCTATTCAGTGCGGACTGAAGCCTCGGACCTACTGGACGCGCGAATCGCCGCTCTCGTGAAGGGTCGGAGCTCTTCACCCCGGTTCCTGCAACACGCCCTCATGGTGACCGAAGCAAGGATCAGGCTTATCGAGAAAGGAGCGACGGGTTGGCGGTTCGAAGCCCAGGTGCGAGACTCGTTCACCCTCCACGGAGCGAGGCACGACGTGAAGCCGGACGGCATGGTCTGGATCGATGGCAGACCCGTCCTCCTCGAGGTAGACCTAGGTCATGTCGCCTCCGGCAAGTTCAAGAGGAAGGTCGACACGTACAAGAGCTATGAGCGTTCCGGCGCGTTCGCCGGCGCCTACGGCTCCCCGAAGCTCTCCGTCGTCACTCTGACGACGGGCCAGACAAGGAAGCGCCGCCTCGCCAACCTGGCTGGCCTAAGCGACATATTCGAGTTCTTCACGTTCGAGGAGTTCGGAATGCGCCTCATCGGAGCGTGGTCGTGAGTTGCTGAAGCATCGGTATAATTCGGCGCAAGAGGCTCGCCATAAGGGTAGACCAACGATTCGGTAGGTACGAGGTCGTTCGTGAGATCAGTAGGTCGAACGACGTCACGTACGAGGCGTGGGATCCTGTGAACCGCCGCAAAGTCTCAGTCAAAGCGCTGGTCACCGACCAGACCCTGCCCCCTCGTCGATGGGCAGAGAGATTCGCCCGATACGAACGTGAGGTGCGAGTCGGAGAACTGGTCTCATGTCTCTACGTCTTGGAAGTCTTGGATAGCGACCTCGAGCATGAACCACCTTACATCGTCTACGAGTACCTAGAAGGAGAGACGCTACTCGACCTGCTGGACAGGTCTGGAAGCCTCCCCTTCAAAGAGAACTCTAGAATCATGGGGCAGGTGCTTGGAGGACTCGTCTCGGCCCATGAGAAGGGTGTAGTTCACCGAGACATCAGGCCCGAGAACATTGTGCTGGGAAAGGGTGGCTACGTTAAGTTGACTGGTTTCGGCCTCGCCAGTTTCCCTGGTGAGAAGACGTTGTCGGTTCCGATTGAGAGTTGGGGGGCTTCGGGATACCTTTCGCCAGAGCAGTTCGAACGAGGCAGCAGTGACGCAGCGACCGACCTTTGGGCTGTCGGTGTCATAAGCTATCTCATCGAGACGGGCCACATGCCGTTCAACGGGGTTACTGTCGAGGAGATTGCGGTAGCAACGTTGCACCAAGAGCCCGACTGGAGCTCAATCGAGAACGAAGATTTCGAGTTCTTCCTAAAGAGCATGTTGAGAAAGGATCCTGCGCAAAGGCCCCCGGACGCACTCGTCGCCGTCGCTCTGCTTTGGGAGGTTGACATGGACGACTATATCCGAGCAACGGAACCTTCACCCACTAGATCTTCACAGGACTCGGCTCAAACGACGCCCGATCGCCAGCCACTGACCCAAACGAGCCCGAACTCGTCAGGGATCGGCTGGATTGCGGCCGTGATGCTGTTAGCCGCCCTCACCTTGGTCTGGGTGGTGGCATCTGGCGCACTCCCGAGCGCGGGTAACAGGAGCCACGACAACCGCGTTGGTTCCGCCAAGGACGGTATGAGTCTCGGAGGTGCCGCGGTCAAGTTGCCGACCAGTTCCGCTGTGACAAAGCCGACCAACGCTGCGAGGAACAAGCATTCCCAAGAAAAGGTTGCGAAACCAGCGAGTCGCGATCATTCAGGTACGCCACCTCGAAAACCGTCGCAAGCAACGTCGCATCCAAATGTTTCGAAAAGATCGAACACGGCCAACGAGCAGCCCATCCATCAGCCTAGCGGCGCTGTGACCGATGGGCCAAGGTCTTCTGCTAAGCGGGACTCCGAGACACCCCTACATCAAGGAGGCGGATAGTGCCGTTGCCCCAACTTGAGACACCATGCCAGTTGAGGCCGAGTGTGTCCGAAGTGCAATTCCGTGGATCGTGGCGGGGGAGTGATTTGCAACAGTTGGCTCAAAGGAAACCATCAAGATGATCCTCATTTCACAATTGAGCTTCTTGCTCCTTGCATTGTCAAGACCCGAGACTGTCCAAACGGAACCCGGAGTCCCGCTTTCGACACTAGACTTCGTGGTGAATCATGGATGTCAGTGGTTTGAAGGGAAGCGGTCGATTGCCAGTCATATCGTCAAGGGTGGTCTGGGGAGGATTAGTAACAACGTTGAATGGGAAGATCGGACGGGCCCGATCTTTGCGATTTTTGACCTTGAAGGCAAGTACAGCCGATTCAAGGTCGTTTTCGGGCTCCCCGATGACATAGACCAATCGCTAAAAGGCAAGTACACAGTGAGCGTCGACGGTGACGTGATCGCTCACGGAGACACTGACAGCACCGCTGCTTATCAACCGCTCGACCTAGATGTCTCCGGTGGCAGGACACTTCGAATCGAGTTCCAGCTGTGCTTTGTCGCGGATCCGATTCTGTACAAGTCCAAGCCAATGATCTCTGGCGACGGGCCCCGCCTCATCGAGCCGGAGAACAGGACGACCATTTCGGGCGATTCGGTCAAGCTTAAGTGGGCGTCCGTTGAGGGTGCGACTGCCTACGGTGTCGAATTGATCAATACGCAGTTAGATTCAGAGGCTCAGGCTGATGACCGGATTCTTGGCTACACCGTTCGGAACGGTAAGACAGAGTTGGAAATCGAAACTGACAAACTGGCGGCAGGGACGTACCGATGGTGTGTGATCGCCTTTGGGCCGACAAGTGCCCTTTCAGGCTTCAGCAAGGAAAGAGCCTTCACGGTCAAGAAGTAGCGCGACCCACAGCGACATCTAGGGCAACTTAGAGTCAACCGATTGTAGGTCGCGTCCTTTAGCCTCGACTAAAGAACGGGCGGGTGCGTCGAGTTGCTCTCAGGGAATGAGCCTAACCTGCGTTCGTGCCGTCGGATTCTCGCCTACCCATAGGAACGAACAGCGAGGGAGCACAGCGATACCTGGGGTGCTCTCACTCGATGTTCGAGGAACTCCGGTCTCGCCGGATCGTGCGTAGTCTGCGGAGGGACTGGTATTCGTACGACGATCTAGACGACGCCATACGTCTACTTCGCAAGGAACGCGACCAAGGGATACAACCCAGACATGCAGACACCACCGAAAGCCTACCGAGTCAAGAACCGGCCCAACCTCTGGGCCGCAAAAGGCGTCGATCCAGCTACCCTTCGACGGAAGAACTACTTCGGCGGATCGGCTGAAGAAGCATCACGGAAGGCGGCAAGTTCGTTCGGGAACTCTGACGATTTCAGTCTGTTCCAGCACTATACGTACACGTATCTGCCGACAGTGAAGCACCGAAGCGCCAACTGGTTGGCGCAGATCGCGTGGTCGATGGACAAACACGTCCTGCCCGAGTTCGGCCATCGGGACATCCGCGACCTCAAGCGGCCCGAACTCCAGCAGCACTTCAACCGGCTGAGCCGGGATATGAAGGCGTCGAGCCTGGAAAAGGTCAAGATCGTCTTCAGCGGCGTCATGCGATTGGCGATGGCCGACGAGATCATTGCGAGCAACCCGCTCGCGTTCGTCCGCCTGCCGGCCAAGGATCCGGTCGAGAAGACCGTCCTGAGCCTCTATGAGCTCAAATGCCTTGTGGATGCTTCTGGAAGGCTCGTGAAGCCCTTTGTCATCTTGGCCGGTTGCGCCGGGCTCAGGCTGGGCGAGGCGGTCGGCGTGACCCGCGCCGCGGTTTCCAGGGAGGGCGTCCTCGCCGTGCGCCAACAAGTGCTCCAGCTCAAGGGCCGGTGCGAAGTCACGAACAAGCTGAAGACAGACCACAGCCGTCGCGACATCCCGTTGCCTTCGGCCATGCGGGAAGCCCTGCTGGACTGTAGTCAGGTCAGTGACATTTGGGTCTGCTCCGACACGAAGGGTGGGTACGTGAAGCCCAAGAACATCACCCGCGAGCTGAAGGCCGCCTGCAAAGCGGCAGGCGTGCCCGAAGTCAGCCCGCACGAGTTGAGGCACACCTTCATCTCGACCATGGACGCCGAGCTCGAAGCCCCTCGCTCCGTCGTCATGGCGCTCGCCGGACATGCCAAACAGACTATTACGGACGGGTACTCGCACGTAAAAACCGAACAAAAACTCCGGTGGATGGAGCGGTTCTGGACTCAGATGTCTACGGCTTGTAGCCCAGAAGCGTGGGCTACAAAGCCGAGAATCGCAGGTTGAATTGAACCTGACAAAACTTGTGGTGCCCAGGAAAGGACTCGAACCTTCACTCCCTTGCGAGAACTAGTACCTGAAACTAGCGCGTCTACCAATTCCGCCACCTGGGCACGGGGCGAGCCGGGAATATACCCCGCTCGGACGGGGCGCCGCCCGGGTTCCAGGGACGTCGACCGTCCGGACCGGAACCCAGACGGCGCCTCTCAGTGCATGTCCTTGTCGCCGTAGAGGGTCTGGACGAAGGCGATCTGCCCCAGGTGGTACGTGAAGTTCCAGCGGGGGTAGTCCATCATCTCGGCCACCGTGAAGTCGCGCCCGCCGTCGTAGGGCAGCCACTTCGTGCGCTTGAGGTCGTCGTCGGACAACGTGGAAAAGAGCGCGAACAAGGCTTTGAGGTTCCGGTCGCACTCGGCTTTGCAGGCGTCCACGTCCGGGAACGCGTCCATCTCCTGCTGGACCTTGGCCTGCGTCTCTTCGCTCCATTCCGGCATCGGCTTGTCCTCGATGATCTCGGCCGCCCACTTTCCGCACAGGGCCATTTCCTGGCAAAGCTGGAGCACGCTCCGTGACGTGTCCGAGGCCTTCCAGGCGACCTTTTCGTCCGGAACGGCCTTCGCGTACCGGAACGCTTCGTCGGCGGCCTTTTGGGTCGCGTCCTTCATATACTCTTGATAGTCCATTTTCGTCTCCTTGCCGGCAGATAGCAGACAACTGTCTGCTATCTTACCACAGGTTCGGCGAGAGATCGGTCCGCCGAGGCTCCCAGAGGCTCCAAGTCCGGATATTCCGGGTGCCACATGGCCTCGTCGATCCGGGAGGCCAGTTCCGCGTCCTCCAAGGCGTCAGCGACCCCGGCTGCGATCGCAGCCCGCCCGACTGCGGCGGCGATCCTTCGGGACACGTCGCGGATGGCGGTGAGCGGCGGGAGCACCGGGCCACCGGGACACTCCTTGGCGAACGCCGCCAATTCAGCGGACGCGGCCATGAACATGCTTTGGGTCACCCTTTTGGCCTTCACGGCGACGACGCCGAGCCCGACGCCAGGGAACACGTAGCTGTTGTTGCATTGGGAGACGCCGATCGTGCGACCCTCGTACGGGACCGGTGGGAACGGACTTCCGGTCGCCACGATGACCCTCCCTTCGGTCCAGGAGACGAGGTCTTCGGGCGTGGCCTCGGCTTTGGACGTCGGGTTCGAAAGGGGGAAAACGACCGGGCGGTCGACATGGCGGGCCATTTCGCGCACGATCTCTTCGGTGAAGGAGCCCGGTTGTCCGGACACGCCGATCAGGGCTGTCGGCCGGACGCGGCGGACGACTTCGTCGAGCTTATAGCAGCCGTCCTCCGACGCTGTCCAACCGTGAAGGCTCGCAGCGTCGCGCGCGAACCGCCGTTGGAACGGCAAGACGCCTCCGCTGCCATCGTGGACCAGGCCCTTCGAGTTCAGGAGCCAAAACCTGCGGACGGCTTCGGATTCGGGCGTGCCCGTCGCCACGAGTTCGTCGGCCAACTGTCCTGCGATTCCGACGGCGGCAGAGCCCGCTCCATAGAGCACGACCCGCTGATCGGCAAGGCTCGTCCCGGTCTGGCGCATCGCGGCCAGCATCGCCGAGACGGTGACCGCGGCCGTGCCTTGGATGTCGTCGTTGAAGGTGCACAGCTCGTTGCGGTAACGGTCCAGGAGCAGCGACGCGTTGTCCCGCGAAAAGTCTTCGAACTGGAGGAGGACGCCCGGCAGCGTCCGCTTGACGCTCTGCACGAAACGGTCCACGAAGTCAAAGTACTCTTCGCCCCGGATCCTCGTGTGCCGCCATCCGAGGTAGTGCGGGTCGTTCAACGACAGTGGATTGTCGGTCCCGGCGTCCAACAGCACGGGCAGCGTGCGTGCCGGATGGATGCCACCGCAAAGCGTGTAGAGGGAGAGCTTCCCGATGGGGATGCCCATGCCGCCCGCGCCCTGGTCGCCCAGACCGAGGATCCGTTCGCCGTCCGTGACGACGACGACGTCGACGTCCTCGAAGGCGCGGTTCGCGAGGATCGCATCGATGTCGTCCCGCTCGGGGAACGGCACGAAGAGGCCGCGAGGACGGCGGTAGATGTGGCTGAAGTGCCGGCAGGCGTCGCCGACGCAGGGCGTGTAGACGAGCGGCATCATCTCTTCCAAGTGGGTCAAGAGGAGCCGGTAGAAGAGGACTTCGTTCCGGTCTTGCAACGACCGGAGATAGATGTGTTTCTCCATCGCGCTCGGCTTGAAGCTGAACTCGTGGTACGTGCGTTCGAGCTGTTCGCCGATGTCGGTGACGTGGGGAGGGAGGAGGCCGTCGAGTCCGAACGTCGAGCGTTCGTCCTCGGGGAACGCGGTCCCCTTGTTGTAGACCGGCGTCTCGAGCAGGTGGAACCCGCCGAGTCCGGTCTTGACGATGTCGCGGCGGCCGTTCCGGCCCCGCTCGATCTGGAATTGCATCAAGGATCACCCCTGAACCGGTGGCACTTCGAGTGTATCGCGGTGCCGGTGAGGGCCCGGGGACGTCCGGCCGACGGTCCGGCCGTCCTCTCTTGTACTCAGGGAGCCGCCGAAGCTATACTGGTGGTTCTGCAGATGCACGACACGACCTTCCGAGGAGAACACGAATAGGCCGGATGCCGATGCGGCGCCCGCGCCGCGAACCCCTGCCCGACATCAACGAGCGCCTTTTGCGCTTCGACCAGGTCCGCGTCGTCGGCCCGGACGGCTCGCAATTAGGCGTCATGGCGTGCCGCGCCGCGCTGGACATCGCCCGCGGCGAGGGCCTCGACTTGGTCCTGGTCGCGGAAAAAGCGACCCCGCCCGTCGTCAAAGTCGTCGATTACGGCAAGCACAAGTACGAGCAGTCCAAGCTCAAGAAAGACAAGAAGCCCAAGGGCCAGGACGTCAAAGGGGTAAAGTTGAGCCCCAATATCGGCGAACACGACGTGCAGGTCATCGTCAGGAAGGCCCGTACGTTTTTGTCCGAGGGGGACAAGGTCCGGGTCGTCTGCCGTTTCCGGCAGCGCGAGCTGGCCCACCCGGAAGTCGGGAAGCGGAAGATCGAGTCGGTCATCGAGGCCGTCGCCGATCTCGGAAAACCGGACAAGGACCCGTTGCTGAACGGCCGGGAAATGGTCGTCGTGATCAACCCGCTCGCGGGCACTGGAAAGAAAGATGGCAAAGCTGACAGCAAAGAAGACGGCGAAGCTCAAGACGTGTAAGACGGCCGCCAAGAGGTTCAAGATCTCGGGCACCGGCAAGATCATGCGGCGTAAGTCGTATAACAACCACATGTTCTTCCACAAGTCGGGCGGACAGAAGCGACGCCTCGACCAAGCCGCCGAACTGAGTCCGACGGAAGCCAAGCGCGTCCGCCGGCTCCTCGCCCTGTAACAAGGGCAGCGTCCCTCGTACCGCTACGGCCCTGATGGGTTCGGAACCGGTCCAGACGGCGGAGGCAACCCTCCCGCCACCAAACTGAAGGAAAACCATGGCAAGAGTCAAACGTGGCCTGATGCGCCACAAACGTCATAAGAAGGTCATCAAGGCCGCTTCCGGCTATTTCCAGCGGAAGCGGAACGTCTTCAAGAACGCCCACGAACAGGTCATGAAGAGCGGCCAGTACGCTTTTCGCGACCGGCGCCGCCGCAAGCGCGATTTCCGCCGCCTTTGGATCGCCCGTATCAGCGCGGCGTGCCGCCAGTGCGACGTCAAGTACAGCCGCCTCATCGACGGGATGACGAAAAAGGGCATGCAGGTCGACCGCAAGATGATGAGCGAACTCGCCATCGCGGACTTCGACGCCTTCAAGAAGCTCGTCGAACAAGCCACGGCCTGACGCCCGTCAAGGTTCAGTTACCGACGCGACCGGAACGTCAGACGTTCCGGTCGCGTCTTTATCCGGTGCGTCCCCCCGATGAATCTTGACAGGCCCTTCTCCGTTCAGGTAGAGTTTTGTCTAGCGGTTCCGGGGAGGGCGACCGCAGGAGACGACCCACATGAAACTGAGAACCTGTTTGCTGCCCCTCGTGGCGGCCGTCGCGCTCGTCACCCAGGCCTCCGCCCAAGGCGCACCTTCGATGGCCGCCCCCGACGAAATGAAAGCCCTCGCCTACCTGACGGGGACTTGGACGGGCAAGATGAAAATGTACGGCATGGGGCCTGAGCCGATGGAGGCCGAGAGCCAGATGGTCTGCGAGTCCATCCTTGGCGGACGCTTCATGCGAGGAATGGTCACGTACGACATGGGCGGCATGAAGATGAGCGGAATGCAGCTTCAGACGTACGACGCCGATGCCAAGAAGTGGAAAGTCTGGTGGTTCGACTCTATGTCCGCCCAACCCGTGGAAATGACGGGCGACATGAAGGGTGACACGTGCGTCCTGGAGAGCAAGCCGATGAAGATGACCGGCATGGAAGGAGAATCGGTCTTCCGGGCGACCTACACGAAAGTCTCCGATACCGAGTTCACCATGAAGCTCGAAATGAAAGACGGCGACAAGTGGTCGCCGATGATCGAAGAGACGATGAAGAAGAAGGCCTGACGGTGGCCCGACCCGGCCGTCCGGCCTGCCCGGACGGCTTCAGCGTAGAATGACGGCCATGGATCGGACGCTCGCACGCCATGGCCGTTCGGCCGGAGCGAGACGTGTCCGCTGAACACCTGCCCGTCGTCGCGATCGACGGACCCGCCGGGGCGGGGAAGTCCACCGTCGCGCGGATGCTCGCCCACCGCCTCGGACTCAGGATCTTGGACACGGGCGCGATGTACCGGGCCGTCGCCTTGAAATGCCGCCGCCTCGGGGTCGAGTCGTCGGACGGGGAAGGTGTCGCGCGCGTGTGCAACGGGACGGTCGTAGGGTTCGGGGAAGGCGATCCGCCACCCGTCCTTCTCGACGGCGTCGACGTCAGCTCCGAAGTCCGGAACTTGGAGATCGGGCAAGCCGCCAGCGAACTCAGCGTGCATTCCGCGGTTCGGCGGGCGGTCGTGGCCAGGCAGAAGGAGCTCTTGGGCGAAGGCGGTTTCGTTTTGGAGGGGCGAGATACGACGACGGTCGTCGCCCCAGACGCCGACCTCAAGGTGTTCTTGACCGCCAGCATCGAAGAGCGCGCCCGACGCCGCTGGCTCGAACTGCAGGCGAAGGGCGGGCACGACACGTTGCAGGAAGTCGTCGTCGACGTCGTCCAACGCGACCATCGCGATTATTCGCGGGCGGACAGCCCTCTCGCCTTGGCCGAAGACGCGGTGCTCGTCGAGACGTTCGGGCTCCGGCCCCCTGAGGTGGTGGACAGGATCCTGTCCGTTTACGAAGCCCGGTTCGGGCCGGTCTGACCCACGGACGGGCCACTGGGACGGCCTCTTCCCCTGGGCCGTTTGAGCCGATCTTAAGTTCAGGGACGGTATCCTTTAGCGTCACCTGCCTGCCGGAGTGTGCCATTGTCCACGACAGAAGCCGATCAGCGAAGCGCCCTCAAAGAGACCTTTGAATACGGGCCGTACAGCAAGAAACTCAGCGCCGACGACCATCGCGAAATGCTGCGCCAGCTCTTCTTGGCGCGTTACTTCGACGTCCGGTTGATCAAAGAGAAGAAAAGGGGGCGCCTGACGGGCACCTTGTATTCCAGCCACAACCAAGAGGCGATCATCGTGGGATCGCTCTTCGGCCTGAAGCCCAACGACTGGATCAGCCCGATCCACCGTGACATGCCCGCGTTCTTCATGAAGGACATGCGCGCCGGTTGGCGGAACCAAGACCGGATGGGGATGACCGTCCAGCAAGTGTGCGCGCAGGTCTGGGGACGAGTCGATTCGCCTGGACGTGCCAGGGACAACTGGTCCCACCTCGGGTCGAAGGCCAAACACATCGTCCATTCGACGTCCATGCTCGCGGGGACGATCCCGGCGGCGGCGGGCGTGGTGTACTCCGACAGGTTGAACGGAGGCGACGCGGTCGTCCTCACGTTCAACGGCGAAGGCTCGACCGCACAGGGCGTCTTCCACGAGGCCGTGAACTTCGCCGCCGTCCATAAGCTTCCGGTCGTCACGGTCATCGAGAACAACCACTGGGCTTATGGGACGCCGACTTACCTCGAATACCCGCTCGAGGACTTCGCCCGTCGCGCCGACGGATACGGCATCCCCGGCCTCGTCGCGGACGGCCAGAACGTGCTCGACGTCTACGATAAGATCATGGAGGCCGTCGACTTTGCCCGCTCTGGCAAAGGCCCGTCCATCGTCGAATGTAAATCCTTCCGTGCCTATGGACACGGGGACCATGACGACGACCGTGCGGCCAAGTACCGACCGACGGAAGAAGTCGAGGCCGGACGCTCTCGCGACCCGATCGCCGTGATGAAGCGCATCATGGTCGACAAAGGTTTCATGACCAAGGACGAGGCCACGCAGTTCGCGGCCGAGAACAAGGGCGCTTCCGAAGCGACCAACGACGATTTCCCGCCAGAGGTCGTCGAGTACCTCTCCGAGGGCATCGAGTTCGCGATGCAATCCCCCCTTCCGCCGGCAGAAGAAGGAGGGATGTGGGTGTTCCGAGAGTAGCCGCCCACGTTGCAGACCGACGAAGCGGCCCCGGTCGGAACCGACCGGGGCCGCTGTCTTGTCTGACGGTCAGGACGTTACTGTCCTTGGCCGGGTGCACCCATGGGCTTGCCGTCCATCGCCATTTTCTGCGACGTCCACTTCATGACCGCCAGCTTCCAGACGCCGCCTTCCTTGCGATAGGTGTTGGTCGTCGTCCCAGAGAAGGTCAACGTGTGCGTCTTCTTGTCCTCGCCGGTCATGAGGCCGGTCATCGAGTGGGTCTCCGTCGACGTTCCGACGTTCCCTTTGACCTTCAAAGTCACGATTTTGGCCTGCGAGTGCGTGACCTTCTTCATCATCTGGAAGCTGGTCTTCATCGTTTCGACCATTTGGTCGAAGTTCATGGTCTGGCCGTTTTCGACGTGTTTGAAGTCCGAAGTGACCCGGGGCTTGACGACCTTGATAAAGGCGGCGATGTCCCGCTTCACCAGGGCGGCTTGGACCTTCGTGTTCATCGCGTTGATCTCCGACCGGAGATCGGCATGGGCCGACGCCGCACCCGCGAGGCAGACGACGGCTAGGGTCAAGGCTTTCATCCCGACGATTATGCCTACCTTATCGGACGGATTCCAACCGGACCCTGAAGAGGCGGTCTTCGAGCGGGCCCGAGCCGTCGTTCCAGGCCCGGGCCGTTTGAACCGAGAATGAATCTGACGGGCGGTAGAATCCGCTCCAAGAACCGCCCACGAGGCGAACCTCACTATGGCCGCTGTCAAGACCCCGACCGAGACGACCGACGTCTCTACGAAGAAGAACTACCTCACTGCGCTCAAGGAAGCGGTGTTCGAGGAGTTCGAGCGCGATCCGAAGATGATCGCCATCGGTGAAGACATCGGGTTCCTCGGAGGCGCCTTCGGCGTGACGGAGGGTCTGAAAGAGAAGTACGGCCCTAACCGGGTCATCGACGCCCCGATCAGCGAAGCCGCGATCGTCGGCGTGGCCTGTGGAATGTGCTTGGAGGGCCGGCCGGTCATGGTCGAGATGCAGTTCATCGACTTCATCTCCTGTGGGTTCGACCAGATCGTCAACATGACGGCGACCTACCACTACCGGACTGCGGGCGAGGTCAGCATCCCCATGGTCATCCGGGGCCCGGCCGGCGGCTACGGAGGCGGCGCCCTGTATCACAGCCAGATGAACGAAGCGTGGTTCGCCAATTCCCCTGGGCTCAAAATCGTCTGCCCGTCGACCCCGGCCGAAGCGAAGGGTCTGCTCAAGAGCGCCTTGCGCGACCCGAACCCCGTGCTCCTTTACGAGATGAAGGAGCTCTACCGTCAGAACAAGATCGCCGAAGAACTCCCCGTCGGAGAGGACGCGCTCGTGCCGATCGGCAAGGCCCGGATCCGGCTGGAAGGCGAAGACGTGACCATGGTCACGTACGGCAACAACGTGTACCACTGTCTCCAGGCGGCCGAGAACCTCAAGAAAGAGGGGTTCAGCGCAGAAGTCATCGACATCCGGTCGCTCGTCCCGCTCGATCAGGACACGATCCTGGAGTCTTTGAAAAAGACCAACCGCTTGGTGGTCGTCAACGAAGCACCGAGGACGTGCGGTTTCGCGGGCGAGATCTTGGCCCGGCTGAGCGAAGAAGCGTTCGAATACCTCGACGCGCCGCCGATGCGGGTGACGCGGCTCGACACGCCCGTGCCGTGGGTCAAGCCGCTCGAACTCTTCGTCCTACCGTCGGTCGAGAAGATCACGGAAGCCGCGCTCCGCGTCTGCAGGTTCTAGGACGATGCTGTCGGGTCGTTGACGACACCGACGAAGAGAACGCACCCGGACGTCGTCTCTCGGATCATGAAGGCGAAGGGCCTGTCCACGATGAAAGACCCCTCGTGCTCTTCGGACTTCACGGCGTCGGCGGTCGTAGCGGCTTCGGCCCGCGTCCCCTGCTCGTCAAAGTCGACGACGGTCTTTTGGACGAATTGGGACAGACGGTCGAACGTCGAGTCGTGCATCAGCAAGCTGAAGTCGTTGCCCCGTTCAAAGAGGCCCCCAGCTCCGATCGCTTTCATGACCGGACGCATGTCCTGGTCGGTCTTGAACGAAAACTTCGGAAACTGAAAGTCACCCTGAACGACGTTTCCCTTGACGAGTCGTCCGAGGCGGCCGTTGCCCAGGCCCTTCCAAAACGCCGCTGAGCCTGCCGGCGCGGCTCCCTTGTCCGGAAGGAGGAACGTCGCTTCCAAGGTCGATCCCCCATAGGCCAGCGTCGCCGCCGTCACGCCGCCTTCCGACACGGTCCGGAACTCTCGGGAAGGGTCACGCATCGTCAAGGCGCGGACGATGCCGCGGGGCGTGTGGAAGGGCTTCTCGGACGCGGGTTCAAAGGACCGGCCCCACTCGGCTTCTAGCGTGATGACGTCGACCATGACCAGCTCGACTTCGGGCGACAGGTCGTCGAACAGGCGCTTGATCTTTCCGTCAGTCCGCTGGTCGACCCAATCGTTGACCTGTTTCAGGGCCCCCTCTCCAGCGGAGCCCAACTTTTTGACTTCGGCGTCGTAGACCCTCGCCATGTCGTCTTGGAACAGCTTTTTGAACCTTACGGGTTGGACGGCCCATAGAGCGTTGGCGACGCGGACCTTAGCCTGTGGTTGCGACGCGAAGACGTCGAGCAGTTTCGATTGGGCGGCGTTGTGCTTTTCGGTCGTCGGATCGGTCGATCCGAGGACGGCGGAAAGGGTCTCGAAGGTACGGCTCTGAGCGCCGTTCAAGAACATGAGGAGCGGGATTTGGACTCCGTACGGAGAGAGGCACCCGTTTTTGCCGTCGTCCCCGAGCTTTGCCGCCGTGGCGACCTTGAGGGCAAAGGAGGCGTTTTCAAGCCTGGAGGTGTCTTCAGGCCTCAACGCTGCGACGGCCTTCTCGACCGACGTCCCCGACCGTTGCTCCACGAACTTGTCGTGCCGTCCCAACATGCCCTGCCCGAACCCGCCCAAGATCAGGAACACTACGAACGCGCAGACCCCGAGGAACACGAGAAAGAACACGAGCGCGCTCGAGAGCTTCATCGCGCCCAGTGTACGGCTCCTCACCAAGGTGTGTTAGTCCGTCCGAGTCACCGGGCCGTACAATGCGGGCCTCCGTGACTCGAGGACGGTCGTCTCATAGGCGCCAGGGACCATGACGTTCCGCTTGTCCCGGGACAAGAGCGGGTCGAACCGGGCGGATATGACCTCCTCGCCGTCGCCCGCGCGGGCCAGGGACTCTCCTCCCAATCCGAAGATCCCGGAACGGCCGATGAACGTAAAACCGTTCTCGGTCCCGACCCGGTTACAGGCGGCCAGGAAGACCTTGTTCTCCGCAGCCCGGGCCGGAGCGATGTGTTCCGGTGCGGCGTGGGCGCCGACGGGCCAGTTCGTAGGCAGGACCAAGATGTCGGCACCATCGAGAGCAAGGCACCGGGCGCATTCCGGATGACGGAGGTCGAAGCAGATAAAGACGCCGATACGTCCAAGTCTTGTCTCATATACCGGTAATGAATCTCCCAGTTTGACGAACTTGTCCAGACCAAGCTCCGGCAGATGGGTCTTGCGGTAGACCCTCGGCGTTCGACCCGGTTCGAGCAGGGCCGCCGAATTGTAGACGGTGTCGCCATCGGCTTCCGCGAAGCCGATGACCGCCAGGACGTCCGAGCGGTCGCAAGCTTCTTGGACGGGGGCCAAAGCGTCCCGTCCGACCGCGATCGCACGGGCTTCTGCGCCCGAAGACACCGCGTACCCGGTCAAGAAGCACTCGGGGAACACCAGGAGCGCCGTACCGGCGCGCGCCTGTTCCTCAAGGACGGCGACCGCCTTGGCCGCGTTCGAAGCCGGGTCTCCAAAGGCGACGTCGAGTTGGGCGCAAGCGACTTGGATCATCCGATGGTCAAGAGCACGTCGCCGGGCTGGACGAGTTGGCCGTTCTGGGCCACCACTCGCTGGACCGTTCCCGCGACCGTCGCGCTGATCTCGTTAAAGACCTTCATGGCTTCGATGAGCCCGATCACCTGTCCGGCCTGGACGACGTCTCCGACTTTCACGAACGGCGGGGCGCCTGGGTTGGGCGAGGAATAGAAAATGCCGGTCGTCGGGCTCTGGACGGGCACCCCGCTCGGAGCGGCGGGCGCAGCCTTCGTCGACTTTGCCCTGTTCGGGACGGTGCGTCGGGCCGGCTCGGGAGCGACGACGGCCGTGCCGGCGTCGCGTCGGAACTCGACCGACCAGTCCTCGCCTTCCAGTACGGCCTTCTCAAGGCCGAACTCCTCCATGAGGCCGACGACCAGTCCTACCTTGTCCGACACGCTGTCCACGACCCATTATGACCGTGGTTCCGAAGGGCGTCACCCGACGTAGGATCGTCGCATCCGGGCCGGCCTTAACGTAGATCGTTTTGAAGACAAAAAAGTTCGGTCAAAAACACGTGGTTTCATCGTATGATGTGATGGGGAGAGGATCAGGACAGGAGACTCAAAATGAATATTGGAAAGACGGCGGCACTGCTGTCGATCGTCGCCTTGGCATTGGCGGCGAACGCGCAGGGTCGACCCGATACCGCTCCAAACCCGAAGGGCCAATGGACCCCGAAGGCTTGGAACCCTAAACTTGTACAGGGCTTGCCAAAGGCCGAGCCACATTTCACGAGCACGGTGACCGCTCCGCTCGGAACGACGTCGCCCATGTTCGAGCCCAACAAGGGCGGGAAATGGCGCGGTGAGAAGATCACGGCGTACGACCATCCCGAGAAGTTCACCGAACCGCCCGCGCAAGGCGTCGGTATCCAATCGGGGCCCGTGATCATCGGCTTCGACGGCATCGGCCAGACGAGCCTCACGCCTCCCGACAACAGCATCGCGGTCGGGCAGAACTACATCGTCGAGACGGTCAACTCCACGTGGCGCATCAGCGACAAGTGTGGCAACACCCTCTACGAGAACACGATCAACTCGTTCTTGGGCGACAACGGCTTCATCTTCGACTGTCGCGTCATGTTCGACCCTTGGCGGGCTCGATGGATCATGCTGTGGCACAAGCTCGACACGGCGGCCAAGGACTCGCGGTTGATCTTGGTGGTCAGCGACGACTCCGACCCGTTCGGCAACTGGTGGTGGTACTACTTCCCGGGAGATACCGGTAGCGGCGCCACGGAAGCCTGGTGCGACAATTACGACCTGGGCTACGGCTCGGCCGCGCTGCACGCTTCCGGCAACCAGTTCACGTACAGCGGCTCGAGCTTCACGACCGCCACGTTCCGCACGTGGAACCCTTCCGAGATCTACAACGCCCTCTCGGCGTCCATGATCACGGACCAAAACCTGACGAACGCTGACGGTTCGGCGACCTTCGCTCCGCGCGTCGCCAGGATGCTCAACGGCGGAAACGGCGGCGTCTACTTCGCCAACAGCCGTGCAGGCGGCGGCGACCGGATCACGGTCTGGTCCTTGACCGACCCTCTCGGAGCCCACAGCCTGAGCCGGTTCGACAAGGTCGTGAACCAGTACGCTTCGCCCCCCGACGCTCGGGACCAGGCCGGCAACACGATCGCGACCAACGACGCGCGACTGACGACCGCCTATGGCGTCTTCTCGTCGGCGCTCGGTCGGTTCCGAATCGTGACCGGCTTGTGCTGCGCCAACCCGTCGCAGAACGGTTACTCGGCGTCCCGCCTCTACGTCCTGGACGCAAACGGTGGAACGACCGACCTGGACTGGAACTACTGGCATTCGTCGCAGTGGAACTACTACGCGTCGCCGGCCGCCAACTATGAGAACACCTTCACCTGGGTGTACTCCTACTCGAGCAACACGTCTGGCTTCCAGGCGTACCCGTCGATGGCCTACGTTTCGTTCTACAACGAGACCTTCACCAACTCTTACGTCGTCGCGAAAGCGGGGACGTCCGGATACGGCGGCTATCGCTGGGGCGACTACTTCCAGGGCGACTTGGACTGGGGCGACTACTACGGCGGTGGCGGATCGACCGGGCACCAGAAACTCTGGATGTACGGCGAGTACGCCAAGTCCGGCCAGTGGGCGACCTACGTCGCCGCGACGCGGACGGACAACATTACGTCCGGCACCCTGACGACGAACACGACGGGTGCAATGTCTTGGTCCGGCTATGAAGGCCAGTCCTTCGCCAACGGCGGCTATAACACGACCGTCGGCAACAGCGGCAACGTCGGCTTCAACTATCTCGTTTCGACGCCGAGCTGGCTCACCGCCAGCCCTGATTCGGGACAGATCTTCGAGGGCGGCAGTACCGTCGTCAACATCGACGCGAACGCTAACGCGAGCGCGCTTCCTTACGGCCACTACACCGGCAACGCCGTCTTCGAGAACTGCTACAGCGGTGCGACGAGGACCCGGTCCGCCGACCTGTACGTGTGGGCCATCGTCAACCCGACCGCGTTCGCCGTCAAACTCGGCAAGCAGAACTCGGGCAACCTGGCCAGCCTGCAAGCGGCCGACGGCAACGCCCTCCGGGTGTGCAAGTTCGTCGTGCCGAACGCCACGGCTGCGCCGGTCCAAGTCGAGATAACGGCCAAGGCCCCAGGCTCGACGACGGGCGGCGTCTACTTCATCACCCGCGCGAAGATGGCGAACAACGGCGTCTTCCAGCAGCGGATGGAGATGTGGAACAAGAACACCGCCAACTGGGACACGACGGACTTCCGCACCGACGCCCTGACGACGAGCTACGCGTACTTCACGCTGGCGTCCACGGGCAACCACAACCGGTACATCGATGCGGGGAACGTGTTGAAAGCCAAGTACTCGGTCAAAGCGACCGGCCCCAGCGCCGTCGCACTGTGGTGCGTCGACACGGACACGGCCTACTGGATCCTCTCGCCCCCGTAGGGACGGCTGAGAGACGACACGAGGGGCGGGCCGCGCAAGCGGCCCGCCCCCTTTTCGTCTTTCGAGGACGACGTTCAGTCCGGGATTCCGGACGCAGGCGGCAAGTCCGGTTCATCGCCGAAGACGTCGACCGTCGACCACTGGAAAAGCCCCCCGCTGTAACCCCACCGCATCGAAAGCGCACGGGACGTCCTCATGGCCGCTTGGGACGACCGGATGGCCTCGACCATCCGCGCGTCGGCTCCGGCCACGGCTTCGGCTACGGCTGCGTCCTTCGCCTCTTGCGTCTGGTCCCGTCCGCGCCACTTCACGATGTCGCCGAGTTCTTCGTCCTGCACGAACACACCGCCGCACTGGGGGCAACCGTCCAAGACGACCGGGCTCGAGTACTGATACCGATAACGGTCGAGCGCGCAGGCACAGGCCGGACAACTGAAGACGGCCGGGCCGTCCGACGGACTGGAGGGCGCGTATCGGTCTTCGACGGCATCGATCGAGGCCCCGTCCGACGCGAGCAGGTTCGCCAGCTCGCCCGACGGGAACCAAAGGCCGCCGCAGTCTCGGCACGCTTCGAACGAGGCGCCGTTGGCAGGGACTAGGGCCATCGGAGTCCGGCATGCAGGGCAGTTCACGGGCCGATTATGACCGGAACGCGCCGTAGGACGGACGTGTCGACGTTCTGCGTCGGCGTCAGACGTCCAGGACCGTGGGCCTGATCCGTCGGGCCGGCAGATCACCAGGCATGAAAAAGCGGCTCCGAGGCCGTCCCCCGGAGCCGCCTCGACTGTCCTGACTTACTTGGAGACCGTCGCCGATTGGGCGATCGTCATGTTCTGTTGCATCGAACCGACACCGAAGTCGATGTTGTTCGCCATCTTGGACTCGCCTTTGACGGTGACGCCGGTGGCCAGGTCGACCCAAACGAAACCGTTGCTGGTCATCGTCATGCTTCCGCTCGAACCCGCGGCCGCGATGTCGAACGTGGCTTTCGCGTCCATGAAGACCTTGATCTTCACGGTGTCCATGGCGTCGACCTTTTCGAAGGCCTCGATCGTGAACTCCATCGGGGCCTTGCCGGCGGCGTTGGAGATCATCGGGTTCGAACCCATGACCTTACCGAGGTCCAGCTCTTTGGTCCACTTGTCGCCGACCCCGACCGCGTCCTTCGGGAACGTCAGCGCCATAAACCCGATCTGCGACCATTGCTCCAGCATGCTGGACATGCTCTGCTTGGTCATCATGTCGAGCTTGTCGTCGTCGGCGATGGTGACGTTGCGGGTCGTGCCGGTCGGGTCGAACTCGCCCTGGATCTTGACGGCCTTCATGGCCGTGGCCGGATCGGTGCCGCCGCCCATGCCCATGTCCATCGTGTCGCCTTCCATCTTGAAGTCCGTGGTCTGAAGGATGAACTTCAGCCAGGTGCCGTCGCCGGCGGAGACGTCCGTCTTGTTGACCATCGTGATCTTCGACTTCATCTCGTTGTCGTTCCCCTGAACGCTGAGGTTCATGACGCCGTCGGTGACGGTCTTCATGGTGATGGAGTTGCCTGCGGCCAAGTTCAGGCGCAGGACTTTCTTTTCCGGAACGGCGGCCGTCTGGGCCATCGCTTGGGCGACGGTCAAGGCCGCGACGAACAAGAGGGTCGGTTTTGCGATCATGTTTCCCTTTCCTTGAATCGGCTTATTGTGACTCTACGTGCGGTTTGACGGACGGTCCGGCCCGACGGTTGCACGAACCTGGGCCCGTCGAACCCGCTTTCATGACGTGGGCTCAGAGGTAGAGGCGTACTCGGCACCTGCTGGACACGGGCCCGGACCGCCCGCTCCGGGTAGGTGTCGAGCTTAGAGACGACCTACAGGGATGTCACTGAAAACCTGGATAGCGGCGGATCCTCGCGTGTCGGGATACTGGCCCGTTGGTACGAGGGATGAGTGTCCAGGTGTTCGGTGCGTTGGCGTTTCGGGAGTGCGGGGCCGTGGTCGACGCTTATCCGACCACCAAGTCGCGGGACGTCTTGGCGCTCGTCGCCCTTCAAGAAGGCCGGAGCGTCTCTCGGGGCTGGGTCATGCGTCGCCTGTGGCCCGGTTCGGGCGAAAGGGAGGCGTCGGCGCGATTGAGCGTCTGCCTGAGCCAACTCCGGAAGACGTTCGCCGAGGCGGGGACCGAATTGGAAAGCCATCTGAAGACCGACCGCAAAGTCCTGCGTTGCCTTGCCGAGGGGCCAGAGGCGAACGAATGGACGTTGTTCAAGTCGCTCCAGGCGCCCGTCGGGGGCGCTCCGGGACTTCAACAGGCACGGCGACTGGTCGACCTTTACCGGGCCCCGCTCCTCGTCGACGTGACCGGCGACTGGGTCCGCCCTGCCCGATGGGAGGCGTTGGCCGCGTTCGAAGACGCTGTGCGCAAGCTGGCGGAAGCGGCGCGCGGGGCGGGCGACGACGTGCGGGCGGCCGCACTGGAAGAAAGGGCCAGAGTGGCCCGGGCGGAGGGACTCGAACCCCCGACACCCAGTTCCGAAGACTGGTGCTCTATCCACTGAGCTACGCCCGGGCGGGAACGTGATGGTACCCGCTTACGGTACGGTCCAAAGGCGCGTCCACCGTCTGGTAACGTTGTCGCGAAAGGAAACGCTTATGAAACGGACCCTTGCCCTTGTCGCGGTCGCGTTGACCGCCATCGCCGCGAACGCCCAAATGCCGGACCTCAAACTTTCGCCCCAAGTCGAGAAACTGTCGTGGATGCTCGGCAAATGGTCCGGCAACATGAAATGGACCATGGAAGGAACGGAAATGGACTCGACGATGTCGTTCGAAAACGTGGTCGACGGGCAGTTCATTCGCTCGACCTCGCTCATGGACATCATGGGGATGAAGATGACGGAGTCCGGCTTCACAGGTTGGGACGAGAAAGCCAAGGCTTACAAGAGCTGGACGTTCACGAACTTCGGCGCGGCACCGCGCACCGAGACGGGCAAACTGGACGGCGACACGATCGTCTTTACGAGCGATCCGTGGCAGACCATGATGTCGCCCGAGCCCACGGTCAGCCGCTCGACGATGAAGAAGGTCTCGGACACCGAGATGAAACTCGTCCTCGAGTTCCAGCAGAACGGCAAGTTCGAGAAAGTCGGCGAAGGCACCTTCAAGAAGGGCTAACGGCCGCCCAGTCCGCTCAGCGTCACGCCTTCGATGAAGAAGCGCTGGGCAAAGGCGAACAACGCGATCACCGGGACCACCGACATCGTCACGAACGCGGTCAGGAGTCCCGGTTCGCCGTTCCTCTCGCCGTTGAAGAGCTGGACGGCATAAGAGACCGGCATGGTTTCCGGCGACGACGAGTACACGAGCGGGCCCATGAAGTTGTTCCAAGCGCCGAGGAACGTCATGATCGCGATGACCGCCAGTGCGGGTTTGACCTGCGGCAACATCACCGACCACAGCGACCGCAGGTAGCCACAGCCGTCGATCTTGGCCGCGTCCTCCAACTCATAAGGTACTTGCATGAAGAACTGGCGGAGGAGGAAGACGTTGAACGCGGCCGCGAACCACGACGTCACCCACATCGGCTTGAGCGAGTCGATCCAGCCCAGCGACCGGAAGATCAAAAACTGGGGCAGCAACGTGACCGCTGCGGGCAGCATCATTGTGCTCAGCATCAGGGTGAACAGCAGTTCCTTGCCCGGGAACCGGAGCCGGGCGAAGGCATAAGCGACGAGGCTTCCCGAGATCAAGGCTCCCGCCACGTTCATGACGACGAGCCAAAGTGTGTTCTTCAAATACGTCAGGCCGTACAGCGCCTCGGGAGGCAGGAATTCAAGAGCCTCGACGTAGTTGCGCCACCGAAGGCTGACAGGGCGGACGTGTTCGGTCTGGCGAGGGGCGAAGACGTGGCGACGGCCCTTCATCGAAGCAGGTTCCAAGATCTGGACGTCCTCGCTCCCGTCGGGGAGTTTTTCGAAGACCACGCCTTTCACCGCCTGGCCTTCGAAAGTTGCGGTGACGAGGGGCATGTCGCGAGGGACGCGCTTGGCTTCCGCCTTCGGCACGTTGAACGAGTAGCCGCCATAGTAGGCCGGTCGCTCGATCCGGAGCGAAAGCGTGCCGTCCGGGTTCTCCTTGTCAAGGTCGGCTTTGACCGTCAGGCCGTGGTAGCGGGCCTCGTAATACGGGTGTGCGGGGTTGTCGACGGGCATCGTCTGTTCGACACGCGGTACCCAAACGATCCCGTCCTTGTTCGACATGTCGCGGTCTTCTTTGAAGCTCGTGACGAGCAGGAACAAGAAGGGGAGCCCGAACACCACACATCCTACGAGAAGGGCGATCTGGGTCGACACGGCGCGGAAGACCTCTTTGCCGCGCGCTGATTTAGCCGACCACGCCATCGCTCCGACCGCCAAGGCCGCAAAGACGACCAGCCACGCCAGTCCGACCGGACTCAGGTGGATCTGACCCGTCAGGAACCGGGGCGGGTCGGAGTTGGCCCGAGGAAGGAACGTGACTCCGACGGTGACCGCCGCCCAGAGTAGGGCGTTGCGGACGTGGCTTTGACGCCGTCCCGGGCCATCGTCGCTAAAGGCCTTGACCACTGAAACGAAGGCGAACACGACTGTCACGGTCGCGAGCCATAGCTGCACCGAGAGAACGGGCCAGAACACGGGCAGGCCGAAGTTCGGAGAGCCTCGCAGGAGGACGGAGACCACGATCGCGAGAAGGCCGCCACCCGCAAGGGCCGCACCTTTCGTCCGGGCGGCGTCGGGTCCGCTCAAGGACGCCACGAACCGGGCGCCACCGAAGACCAGGGCCGCCGCCCCGCCCCAGAACAGGACCGTGGCCAGCACGAACAGCCAGGGCATCAGGGGTCCCTCCTCATTTGTCCGCCTCGTAATAGACCCACCGCTTGCGGAGGCTCAGTTGGACGACCGTCAAGGCAAGGATGACGAAAAACACGACCCAGGCCAAAGCGGACGCATAGCCGAGTTTGAAGAAGCGGAAGCCTTGCTGGAACAAATGGACGACGGGAGTGAGGAGCGAGTTCGAGGGCCCTGCAAGCCCGGTGTCCGGGCCCATGAAGATCCAGATGCGGTCGAACTCTTGGACGGCCCCGATGACGCCTGTGATCGCATTGAAGAAGACGATCGGACTGAGCATGGGCAGCGTGACCCGCCAGAACTGCTGCCAAGGGTTGGCCCCGTCGAGGTGGGCTGCCTCGTAAAGCTGGCCGGGCACGCCCTTGAGACCTGCGAGCCACAGGATCATGCCTC
This sequence comes from Armatimonadota bacterium, assembly GCA_018268395.1. Classification (NCBI taxonomy): domain Bacteria; kingdom Bacillati; phylum Armatimonadota; species Armatimonadota bacterium. The sequence goes on from JAFDWQ010000005.1 coordinate 42,718, forward strand.
CTCCCGCGCCCCACAGCCCCATGAGGATCAGTCCCGGTTTGGCCCAGTCGGCGACCTGGAACCAGCCCGGCGGGGGCACGCTGAGCCAATGGGAGACCGTGTTCGTCCAGACGGCGTTGACGAGGCCCTTGGTCGCGTCGCCGCTTAAGACCCAGCTCCAAAGGACGGCACTGGCAAGGGCAGGCACGATCGAGGGCATGTAGTAGACCGTGCGGTAGAAGCGCGTCCCCGTCGTCGCCTTGTTGAGCAACATCGCCACGACGAGCCCTGTGCAGAGTCCGAGCGGCACGCCGATCCCGGTGAGGTAGAAAACGTTCCCGAACGCTTTGAGGACGTTCTCACGGTCGGTCGTGAGCATCTCTTGGTAGTTGCCGAGGCCCAGGGCCCGCGGCTCGCTGAGGACGTTGTACTGGGTGAAGCTCATCGTCAACGACGCGAGCATCGGGCCGAGCGTGAACACCAGGAACCCGATGATCCAAGGCGAGATCAAGAGGTAGCCCCAGAAGGCTTCGTGCCGTGCCAGTCTGCCGAGGTTGAGCTTGCGGAACCGGACGACGGCGACGGCCACGATGCCGAGCAGGACGACGCCCAAAACGCCCATCGGGATCCGGAAATTGAACGGCTTAAGCGTCTCGTACCGGAGGTTGGCGTCCAGGTCGGCCTGCACGGCCGCCTGACTTGCGAGCAGCGCCTGCTTGGGGGTCTTTTCGAGCTTGCAGGCCGTTTCGAGCGCCTTGACATGCTCCGACCAGAGCGTCTGCCCCACGATCGTCGGGGGCCTGATCCGCCCGACGTCGGCGAGCTTGATGTGCATCGCCAAGGCGTCGGCCAGGTTCTTGTTCGACGGTCGGATGAGCTTGGCGTACTCTTGGTTCGCTTCTCGGTGGCCCTGGATCCGAGGGATGAACTCCCGGCCACGGCTCTTCTCGTAGGCGGCCTGGGCCCGGGCTTCGATCAGGCGCGCTTCGAGGCTCGTGAAGAACTTGATGAAGCGCCAGGCGCCTTCGAGGTTCTTGGCGCCGTTCGGGACGGCATAGCTGAATCCGCCCGTCCACGTGACGTACGTGTCCTTCTCGTCGGCGAACGCTCCGCGCTTGTAGAAGCGGTCGTCGGGAACGGGGGGCGGGGCGACGCCGAAGTCCAAGTCGGGGGCGTAACGGCTGAGCGACGACAGGATCCAATCGCCGTCGATCTTCATCGCGACCTTGCCGACGATAAAGGCGTCGTGCTCGTTGGAGAGGAAGCCGCTCTTGAACTTTTCGGCTTCGTCGTACCCGCCCAAAAGTTTGTATCCGGCGATCATGAAGTCGAGCGCCTTCTCGGCTTCGGGCGAGTCGAGCGTGCAGGTGCGCCCGTCCGGGGACATGAAGCTGGCGTTCATTTGGAACGCGTACATGTAGAGCCACGAGTTGCCGAAGTTGGGGATGAAGCCCGCGACCCGCATAGCGCCGCTCTCGTTCCGTTCCGTCAGGACCTTGGAGTAGGCGAGCGTCTCGCTCCACGTCCGAGGCGGACGTTCGGGGTCGAGTCCGGCCTTACGGAGCCCGTCTGCGTGACGCCGGAAGATCTCGCGGTTCCAGTAGAGGATCCGGTCGTCCGCGCCCGTCGGGATCCCGTACGTCTTGCCCTTGTACTGCGTCTCGGACCAAGCGGCCGTATAGTACTGTTCGGCTTTGGGGCACAGCGGGTCGGTGCCTTGATCGCGGGCGATGAGGTCGTCGAGTGGGCGGAACGCGCCGCGACTGGCCCAGTCACTGATGCTGAACCGGTCTTGGGCGATGACGTCCGGCGGAACTTTGCCCACGATCGCGGTCATGAGCTTTTGAGGGTTCATGTCGCCGGCCCCCATCTTCGTGGACTTGATCTTCAAGTCGGGGTTCCGGCGCTCGAACTCGGCCATGACGGCCTCGATACCCTTCGAGTCCGGGCCGGCACCGAGACCCCAGACGGTGACGGTCTGGGGCTTCTGCACTTGCCCGAAGGCTTGCAGGGCGGCAAGGCACAAGGCGACGATCACCGCTCGCCCTAGCCCTGGGCCGCCCCGCCTCGTTGCCATGCTCTTCAGAGTCTATCCAAGGACGGGGCCGATCAGTTGCCGGTCGACGTCCCCGTTTTCGACCGCGCCTCTTGCTCGCTGCCTGTCGGAGGCGCGGTCGTCGCATCGACACCGTTGGCGTAAGCGGAGTCCCGTTCGGCCCTTGTCTTGCTTTGCTCGATCGCGAGGTCCTTCTGTTGCTGGGTCAACCCTCCCGAGTTGCCCGACATCATCCAGATGCCGACGAGCGCAGCGACGCCGAGCACGGCCACGATGACGATCGCAACGGGAGGGATCTCCTTCTTCATGGACTTATTCTCCGGGGAGCTTGCAGACGGCGTCGGTCGCTCTTGGGAGAGCGTCGAGGCACGAGATGCCCCTGTCCCAGAACGGGTCGCCCGAACCGCCGACCCAGGCGCCGGCCTTCTGTTCGTAGCCTTTGAACAGCGTGCCTTGGAAGACCCCGTCGCTCGCAGCACCGTTGACCTTCTGGAACCGGGCGTGCCCGTCCACGAAGCCCCAGACCGATCCCTCGGCGTACGGATTGTCGATGTTGCCGTACTTCGCCCTCGGGTCTCCGGTGTTCTTCCAGTCCGAGCGGCGGGTGTTCTCGATCGAACTGGCCAAAACCCATTCGGGTTTGGTCCACGGATCGGGATAGTTGCCGACCGAAATGTCCTGTCGCTGTTCGCCCATCGCGATGGTCTCGGCGGGAAGCGGGACCGATGTGAACGACTTGGCCCCGCGGTAGAGCTGCGGGTCTAACGAGTACGTCGTCGTCCCGATGCGGACGCCTTTCCGCGGCTGGATCGCGGTGAACACGTTACGTGCGACCGCGAAGCTCCTGCGAAGCTTGCCGAACGGCGTCTCGTACGTCGGGAACTTGTCTTCCGTCGAGTAGAGGATGTTGAAGTTCTTCGTGTACGGCTGGATCAGCTTGTCCCACGACATGCCTTCGGTCTGGTCGCCGCCGCCACCGCTGGCGCCATAACCCGCGCGCCATTGGGGACAGGGCGTGTCGTCGTTGTCGCCCGCATACAGGAAGTGGGCGTTCATCGTCTGTTTGAAGCCGCTGATGACGACGACCTTCTTCGCGGCGACCTTCGCCTGGGCGAAGACGGGGAAGAGGATCGCGGCCAGGATCGCGATGATCGCGATCACGACCAGAAGCTCGATGAGGGTAAAGGCGGACCGGGTCCGGATGTTCATACGTGTCACCTATCGTGTCGACAAAGAGGTTCGGGAGCGGGGTCGGGGCGACCGGGCGGGCGACGCCACGGTCACAGAGAGGGGAGAGACCGTCAGGGTCACGGCGCCGTTTTCGGGCGCGGCTTTCCTGCGGTAGGAGCCGGTCGAGACCGGGTCGTTTCGGAAACTTTCGACGTCAAGGCTCCCCGACGTCCAGGGAAGGCGGACCTTTTGCGGTTCTGAGCCGTCGTTGACGGCTACCACGGCCCACTCGTCACCGACCTGCCGCCGGAAGACGAGAAGGCCTTTGTCGTCGTCGCAGGCCACAAGGGTCGGGTCTCCACTTTGAAGGGCTGGGCTCGACGCGCGTAGGGCGGAAAGCAACGTGTACGTCCGGAGAAAGCCGTTGTCGACGTGGGCGAGGTCCCAACGCATTCCACGGCGGTTCGCCGGATCGCGTCCTCCCGCCATGCCGAGCTCGTCACCGTAATAGACGCACGGCGCCCCGGTCCACGTGAACTGGAGCATCGCCGCGAACCGAGCTCTCTGCGGATCGCCGCCGCACTCGTCGAGGAGTCGCGGCGTGTCGTGCGAGCCAAGGAGGTTCATCATGTTGCGGCTGACCTGGGGCCCGTAGTCGTCATAGACCTTCATCAGGGCGTTCCAATACTGCCTGGGCGTCGTCTTGCCCCGCCCTGCGAACGCGAGCACCGCGTCCCGGAAGCGGTAGTTCATGACCGAATCGAACTGATCCCCCTTGAGCCAAGGGGAACCGTCGCCCCAGATCTCGCCCACGATCCACTTGTCTTCCCCGTGGGCCTTGACGCGCTTGCGGAACCGGCGCCAGGTGTCCATTGAGACTTCGTTCGCGACGTCGAGGCGCCACCCGTCGATCTTGGCCGTCTTGTCCCAAAAGTCGGGAACGGACATCAGATAGTCGCTCGTCGCAGGGTTCGTCGTCATGAGCTTGGGCATCGACTTGAACCCGAACCAGGCTTCATAGGGCGGCGGATCGCTAACGGTGACCGGGAAGGACTTCACGGAATACCAGTCGAGGAACTTCGATCCTTGCTGGTTCTTCAGGACGTCGGAGAAGGCGAAGAAGTCGACAGCGGTGTGGTTGAACACGCCGTCGAGCACGGTCTTGATCCCTTGGCGGTGCATGTCGCGCGTGAGCGCGGCGAACTCTTGGTTGGTCCCGAACCGATGATCGATCTTCTTGTAGTCGGTCGCCTCGTAGCGGTGGTTGCTGGGGCCCTCGAAGACCGGGTTGAAGTAGACGCATCCGACGCCGAGCCTCTTGAGGTGGCCCAGGTGCGCTCGGACCCCGGCGGCGTCTCCACCGAACCAATTGCCGTACGTCGGCTCGCCGTTCCAAGGCATGACGTCGGCCGGATCGTTCGAAGGGTCGCCGTTCGCGAAGCGGTCGGGAAAGATCTGATAGACGACGCTCGTCTCGACCCACTTCGGAGGGGTCAGCGGCCGGAACGATTTCGGTTCGAGGACGAACCGAGAGTCGCTGCCCTGAGGGCCGACCCCCCGAGCGTACCAAAGCCCTGTCCGGTCGAACGTCGCGGGCCCGCGGCCCCCGTCGTCGAGGGAGAAGGAGTACCGGAAGGGCGATTTTCGGTCCCAAGGCACCTTCACCGAGTAGCGCGTCGTGAACTCGTCGCCTCCTTGAGGGGCCATCGCGGCCTGTCGAGGCCGGCCCGAGCCCGTCTGGTACCAGACGGAAACGCCTCGGACGTCGTCCGGACGCGCCGTCACGGTCAGGGACAACCGGCCGCGGTCCCAGTTCAGCGACGGCGGCCCTTGGGCGTGGCGCACCCCCGAAGCGGCGATGCGGCCGTCTCCAGGAGATGCGGGAACCAGATAGTCAGGTGGCCAAATGTAAAGCACCGAGTTCGTGTTACCGTTGCCGTCGTCCTCGTTCTTCGATGCCTTCGGGTCGACCGTCCACGTGTCGCCGTCGACGACGAACTTGTACCAATACTTGCCCGGAGGGAGCTGCAGTCTCACGGTCCAGACCGATCCGTCCCGTTTGAGGAGCGTCGCGTCCTTGTTCCAATCGTTGAAGCTCCCGGCGACCGCGACCGACTTCGCTGCCCGGCCCGGATCGAACGCGAAGTCGACGTCGTACTTCTCTTGGAGGGCCATCGCGGACGCAAGGGCCAGCACGGTCAAGGTCATAAGAGGCCCCCCTGCCGGATCGACGAGCCGCGCACTTGCAACAGGCAGGGGACGATGGCGCGCTTCGGCTCCGAGGCGTCGCCGCTGACGACGTCGAGCAACGTCTCCAGGGCGGTATGGACGAGCCGCGGGATGTCGAGGCTGACGGACGTCAGGCCGCCGTCCAGCATGAGGCAGACGTTGCTGTCGTTGAAGCTGACAAGGCCAAGGTCTTGAGGAATGCGCAGCCCGGCCCGTCTGGCCGCCACCACGACGCCCATCGCCATGAAGTCGTCGAGCACGACGAGCGCGTCCGGCCGTTGCGGGCCTGCGAGGGCGGCCATCGCCGTCTCGCACGCGGCCTCGAGGCCGAAATCCGAATGGAACACGGTGACCGGCGCCTCGTACTGGTGGGCGATCCGGGCGTAACCTTCGATCCGGTCGTCACTGACGGTGATCCCGGGCCGACCCGCCAGGAATCCGACGTGGCGGTAGCCGCTTTCGAAGAGGTGTTGCGTCGCGATCTGTCCCGCGTACACGTTGTCGTTGTCGATCGACCAGACTTTGGCCCCCATCGGATTGCCGATGAGGACGAACGGAAACCGGTCGCACTGGAGCCGGACAAGGCGTTCGTCCTGCGCTTCGGACTCGACGAGGATCAGACCGTCGACGCGGCGGGAGCGAAGAAGCTCGTCATAGACGTTCCATTGGCTCTTACCTTCGGCGACTGTCTCGATGCACAGATGGAACGGCGTCCCGTCGAGGCCGTCGAGGATCTCGGAGATCAGGCTGGTGTAGAACGGGTCGCCGTCGAGCCCTCCGTGCGGCCGTTTGACGGCCAGGCCGATCAGGCCCGTGCTTTGCTTCCGGAGGTTCCTGGCGCGGACATCGGCCCGGTAGTTGTGCTGCTCGATGGCCTCCAGGACCTTGTCACGGATCTCAGGCTCGACCCGCTCGTCGCCCGCCAAGACGCGCGAGACCGTCGCTTGGGAAACCTGCGCGTACTTGGCGATGTCCTGTTGTGTGACCCTCATCGAAGCGTCCCGGTGCCGTTACCGAAGAATACGTATTCTCAGTATAGCAGGCTTTTCGTGACGCAAGGCGATCGCGGGCGTTTCTCAGGGGGGCCGTCCGGAAAGAAAAGAGGGGCCCGACCGTTTCGGTCGGGCCCCTTGAAGGCAAGCGCAAGCGGTTCAGGCGGCCCGTTCTTCTTGGACGACCTGACAGGATTCGAGACGGTCGAGCCGGATCTCCCCCACGTCGGTGATCATGCAGGGCCCGTACAGCGGGACGAACCCGATATCGAACACTTCTGCGACTTTTTCGACCTTGCGGCCGGACCGCTCGACATAGGTGAGGGAAACGAACTGGCCGACATAACGTTTGGCTTCAGACAGCAACATTGGTCTCGTCCTCCGAATCGCGGAGCTACGTCCGCAGCCCCACGGAAGGGGTGTTCCATCCCGTCCGCCCCGTCGTGCCCGCAAGCCTATCGGCTTCCCTGGAACCGAACGGGAATCCCGGATAAGATGCGGGTGTCTCGTGGCGCGATGAAGCACACTTACGACTCTGCAGTCTGCCGGGACTATCCGGTCTCCTCGCAGTTGGAATGGATCCTGACGAACGGGATCGGGGGGTTCGCCATGGGCACCGTCGCCGGTTCGAACACGAGGCGCTATCACGGGTTGCTCGTCGCCGCCGTCCGTCCTCCGACCGAACGCGTCGTCCTCCTGGCAGCGGTCGAAGCGTTCGCGATGGTCGAGGGTCGGAGCTACGGCCTGTCGACGAACCAGTACGTGGGAGCGGTCCATCCGCAGGGGCACCTGCTGATCGAGGAGTTCAGCGTCGGCTCTCACGCGGAATGGAGCTATGACTTGGACGGACACCGTCTGCGGCGCCGGATCCGGATGCATCCTGGAGAGAACGCCTGCACGATCGAGTACCAGAACATGTCGGCCGTACCCGTCCTACTTACGCTGCGGCCGCTCGTCTGCCACAAGTTCTATCATGATAATTTCCGGGTCACCGACTTCTACCCGCAGTTTCTCGTGTTCCCCGAGGGGCGGACGGTGCTGACCCACGAAGGCGACAAACTCTGTCTCGAACACCCGGACGCGGACCGGACACCGACGACGGGCTGGTACTACCGCTTCGAACACCCGCTCGAAGCCGTCCGCGGGCTCGATCCGATCGACGACCTTTACTGCCCGTGCGAACTCCGCTACACGCTCGGCGCAGGGCAGACGGCCCGGTTGGTCGCATCGACGTCCGAAGACTCCGACCCGATCGGGTTCGAAGACGAAAAACCGGCCGTCGACGCCTCCCCGATCGACCTCCTGAAGTGCGCCGCACGCCATTACCTTGTCCGGACACCTGACCGTGCGACCGTGATCGCGGGTTATCCGTGGTTCACCGATTGGGGCCGGGACACGATGGTCTGCCTTCCTGGGCTGTGCCTTCCGACGGGCGAGACCGGATTCGCCAAGGACGTCCTCAGGTCGTACGCAGCCCACTTGGACCGGGGACTCGTCCCTAACCGGTTCGCCGACAGGGATTCTCGTCCTGAATACAACACGGCCGACGGAACGCTGTGGTTCGTCCAAGCCCTGCACGCCGTCCTCGAGGCGGACTGGGACGAAGAGTTCGCGCAAGAAGCCCTGACGTGGTGTTTCGACGTCTTTGAATGGCACGTCAAAGGCACGAAGTTCGGGATCGGACTCGACAAGTCCGACAGCCTCCTCCGGCAAGGCGTGCCCGGTGTGCAGCTGACTTGGATGGACGCCAAGGTCGGCGACTGGGTCGTCACGCCCCGCCACGGCAAACCCGTCGAAGTGAACGGACTGTGGATCAACGCGCTCCGTGTGATGGAGCGACTCGCCCAGAAGCTCGGCGCCGATCCGGGCACCTTCACAGAACTGGCTGAAAAGGGTGAAGCCTCGTTCCGGGCCAAGTTCTGGAAGGAGTCGCTCGGTCACTACTTGGACACGGTGGAACCGGACGACGGAAGCCTACGACCGAACCAGCTCATCGCGATGTCGCTCCCGTTCGGGCCTGCCGAAGGGCCGAACGCCGTGCAAGCGCTCGAACTCGTCCGGCAGAAGCTCGTGACGCCGAACGGCGTCCGGACACTTGGCCCGGCCGAGCCCGGGTACCGAGGACGGTACGAGGGACCGATGGCGGAGCGGGATTCCGCGTACCACCAAGGCACGTCCTGGCCCTGGCTGCTCGGTCCGTACGCTTCGGCCGTGCTGCGGTTGAAAGGCGACGTCGAAGAAGTCAAAAGCCTCCTCAGCCCGGTGCGGCACTGGCTCTCGACCTATGGGATCGGCGGGATCGCCGAGGTCTACGACGGCGACGCGCCGCAAACGCCCGGCGGGTGCCCGTGGCAGGCCTGGAGCGTCGCGGAATGTCTGCGGGTCATGGACGCCGTCGAACGAGGAACCTAAGACTTCTACCGGTCAAAACCGGCCCGTTTCGAACGGGGCATGCGTTACACTCCTGTCCATTAGAGGTTTCTTCCTATGAGACGCTCCTTGCTGCCGGCCGTTTTCGGCTCTTTCGTCGTTCTGGCCGGTCTTGCCGCCGCCGGCCGCCTTGTCCAACAAGGAGGGGCGACTGTGAAGGACGGCGTCGAGGCCATCGGCTCCAAGGCGCTCGCGTTCCGATATGCGCAGCGGCTCGATGGTCGGAACGGGGTCCGGGCGGACGCGATGATGCGGGCCGTCGCGCAACGTAAGGCCCTGATCGAGGCTCAAGGCGGTCAGATCGCGGGCGGGCCCGTCTGGACGTATCTCGGGCCCGACAACGTCGGCGGGCGCGTCCGATCGGTCGTGCCGCATCCGACCGTGGCAGGGACGCTTTGGATCGCATCGGTCGGGGGCGGCATTTGGAAGACGACGAACTCCGGTTCGAGCTGGTTTCCGCTGAACGAAAACCTCCCGTCGCTCTGCATCGGCTCTTTGATCATCGACAAATCGAACCCGAGCGTCCTCTACGCGGGCTCGGGTGAGAGCTACTTCGACTCGGAATTCGCCGAAAACAACAAAGCTGCGGTCCAAGGCGCCGGGATCTACAAGACGACGGACGGAGGGACGTCGTGGAACCAATTGGCTTCGACCGTCAATCCTGACTTCAACTGCGTCAGCCGCTTGGCGATGAGCCCGACCGACCCGCTGACGATCTTGGCGTCGACCGACACCGGCCTGTTCCGGACGACGGACGGCGGTCAGACGTGGGTCAAGGTCTATAACGGCAAGGTCTTCGACGTCGACTTCCACCCGACCGACCCGAACCGCGCGGTGGCGGGCCTGCCCGCCGCTCCGGGCGTCGTGAGATCGGCCGATGGAGGTCAGACATGGTCGGCCTCGACGGGGATCGCGTCGACGATCCGCTGTGAGACGGCCTGGTCTAAGAGCGCGCCCAACAACGTGTACGCTGCCGTCTGCACCGGTAGCTCGTTCAAAGTCTGGAAATCGACCGACAGCGGTCAGACATGGGTGGTCAAGACGACCTCGAGCTTCGGAAACTACGAAGCCTATAACTGCATGATTTGGGTCGATCCGACCAACGACAACAACCTGATCGTCGGCGGTGTCAACGCTTACCGCAGTACGAACCAAGGCGTTTCCGGTTCCCAGGCGTTCACGAACGTCCATCTCGACTTCCATTGGCTCGCCGAAGAGCCTGGGTTCGACGGGACGACGAAGAGGCGCGTCTGGTTCGGGACGGACGGTGGCGTCGCGACCGCGGCCAACGTCTACGCCAACACGACGACCGACCTGAACAACAGCCTCGGGATCACGCAGTTCTACGGCGGGGCGATGAACGACTCCACGGGCCGTATCGTCGCAGGGGCGCAGGACAACTATACGCAGGTCGGCTCAGGGTCCTTGAACTGGGTGGCCGAGATCGGCGGGGACGGCGTGCATTGCGCCAACGACCCGTCGTTCCCGAACACGTTCTACGCCGGCTATTACTACATGAACATGTTCCGGAGTACGGACGGTGGGAACAACTTCGGAACGGACGTGACCGCAGGTATCTCGGACCGGGGAAACGAAGTCAACTGCAACTTCATTCCGTACTTGACCCTCGACCCGAACCAGTCGAACACGATGTTGGCCTGTTGCCGACGGCTGTGGAGGTCGACGAACATCCGGACGGGTAACCCGCCGACGTGGACCGCGATCAAACCGCCGATCGCCGCCGGGCCAGGCGGAGGAGGCGGCGAAGGTGGGCCCCCGCCCGATCACTTCGCTTCAGAGATGCCCTACAACTTGTCCTTCTGCGCCATCGCAAAGGGTGATTCGAACGTGATCTGGGCCGGCCATAACAACGGGCAGCTTTACAAGACCACGAACGGGACGGCGGGCAGTCCTTCGTGGACACGCGTGGACCTGAACGGTCCGCTTCCCGCGCGCTGGATCTCGAGCATCGTCATCGACCCGGGGGACAAGGACCATGTGTACGTCGCCTTCATGGGTTGGACGGACGACAACCTGTGGGAGACGAACGACGGCGGTGCGACGTTCCATCAGGTCACGGGCATCGGCCAGAGGCATATTCCCGAGGCGCCCGTCAGCGCCTTTGCCCTCGATCCCCTCCGACCTGGGCACCTTTTCGCGGGCACGGACATCGGGATCTTCGTCAGTTGGGACAACGGACAAAGCTGGTCCGTCGAGACTCAGGGGCCCGGCACCGTCCCCATCGACTTCTTCCAGTGGAGGAACAACTCGACCCTCGTCACCTACACGTATGGGCGCGGGGCCTGGTCCGGGGCCGTCGGTCCGGCCGATACGAGCGTCGGCCCGACCGGCTTCCAAACCGTAAGAGGGCGGACGGTTGCCGGCGGACTGTCTTCGCTACAAGCGAGCGACGATGCCGATCTGACGGTCGCAATGGGCCCGATCGTTCCCGGCCAAGACGAAGCGCCGGTCACGGTGGACATGACGACCGTCGCACCGGGATCGGTCGCTAACGGGATCACGGTCACGTTGGAATCGTCCGGTTCGGCCGTCGGACTGACCCAAGAACTTTACGCCTATGACTTCGACGCTCAGGCGTGGGTCCTCTTGGACGCGAGGACAGCGACACTCGCCGATCAAGTCGTCTCGGTTCCGGTCGGTGCGTCCGCGTCCCGGTTCATCGCCCCGACGACAAGGGAAATGAAGGTGCGCTACCGGCTCAAAGCCGCGGGTCCCGCCCCGACCGGAAAGTGGCACGCGGCCCTCGACAGGGTGCGGTGGACGGTGTCCCAGTAGCTCACTTCGCGTCGCGGAACGTGACGCCCGTCGGCCCTTGGAGCACTTTCATGGCTTCAAGGGCCTTGACCTGCTCTTCCCAAGCGGCCATGCTCGACGCGACGTGCTCCGTCTTGGACTGGTAGCGGCGGGTCAGGTCGAAAACGTCGGCGGTAGGCGGCAGCTCGGCCAGCTCCTTCTCGATGGCTCGGAGGTCCTTCTCGGCTTGAGACACCTCGTCTTCGAGTTCGGCGACCAGTTTCTCCAGACGCCCGATCTCCTTGCTGACTTCTCGGGGAGACAGTCCAGGCGTCACGTCTTGCGTCTTGGCGGCGGTGGCGGGCGTCTTTGCGGAAACCGTCTCTGTCGGTTTGCGTCCGGAACGGTAGTCGGCGTACCCGCCGGAATACGCGACGGCCCCTGACTTTCGGACGTCGAGGATCCGGTCCGTCACTTGGGACAAAAGCCAGCGGTCGTGGCTGATCAGCACCAATGTCCCGCCGTACTCTTTGAGCACCTCGGCCAGCGCCTCGCGGCTGTCCATGTCGAGATGGTTCGTCGGTTCGTCTAGGACAAGGAGGTTGGGGTTCAACTGCGTCAGACGCGCCAGTTCGAGTTTGTTCTTTTCGCCTCCGCTCAGGGTCTTGACCTGACGCAAGACGTCCTCGCCGGAAAAGAGGAAACGCCCGAGCAGGTCGCGGGCGGGCCCCGTGTCCATGTTCGCTTCGTAGACCATGTATCCGAGCGGCGTCATGTCCGGGTCCAAGTCCGTGACGTCCTGTCGGAAATAGCCGCAGACGACGTTCGCCCCCAAGCGGGACCGACCGCCCAATGCTTCGTTTTCACCGAGGACGGTCCGCAACAGTGTCGACTTGCCCGCACCGTTCTCTCCGATGACGCCCCATCTCTCCCCCCAACGGACCGTCCAGTCGAGGGGAGGGAACAGCGGAGCCCCGAAACCGACCGAGAGTGTCTCGCACGAGAGAACGAGGTCGCCCGAGCGGGCGGCCTTCCCAAATCCGGCCGCCATGCCCTTGTCGCGCTCAGGCCCCGAAACCTTGCCCTCGATCAGGCGGTTCATGAGTTTCTGCCGGCCCCGGGCTTGAGCCGTCCGTTGACTGTTCATGAACCGTCGAACATATTCGTCAAGCTTCTCGATCTCGGCCTGTTGTTTCACCGAGAGGGCGGCCCGACGTTCGTCGTCCTCGGCCTTGAGTTTCAAGTACTTGTCGAAACCGCCCTCGAAACCCTTGACCGTCCGCTCCCTGAGGTCTAGGACCGATTCGGCCGTGTTCTGGAGGAACACGCGGTCGTGGCTGACGAGGAGCACCGCTCCGTGGTAGGCGACGATCCACTTTTCGAGCCACTCCGTAGCCTCGAGGTCGAGATGGTTCGTCGGTTCGTCCAGGATCAAGAGGTCCGGCTCTTCTAACAAGAGTCGCGCGAGGGCGAGCCGCGTGCGCTCGCCGCCGCTCAAGACCGAAACAGGCTTGTCGAAGTCCTCTTCAGGAAAACCCATGCGTTTCAGCACGGTCGTCGCGTCGTGTTCGAGCGAATACCCTTCGGCTTCGAGGAAGTGCTCGTGGACCAAAGCGTACTCTTCGAGTTCGTCCTCGGTCGGGCCGTCTTCCAGCCGCCGTTCCAGTTCGGTGAGGCGCTCCTTGAGCGCGAGTTGATCGGCCTGGCCCGCCTGGGCTTCTTCGCGGACCGTCCGGTCGGACTCGCGGCCGTGCTCCTGTCGCAAGTACCCGATCTTTGCTCCGCGAGCGATCTGGACCGAACCCGCGTCGGGTTCCGACTCGCCGATCAGGATCTTCAGGAGCGTCGTCTTGCCCGTTCCGTTCCGACCGACCAGCGCCACCTTCTGCTTCCGCTCGATGCGGAAGCTCACGCCTTCGAGGACGATGTCCGTCCCGAACGATTTGGAGACGCCGTTGACGCCGAGCAGCACCGGGCGAGTTTACAGGCCGCCCGCCGTCTTTGGCCGCAATGTCCTACCGCCGGTGTCGCGCGGGCCGGACGGAGTTGAGAGTAACCTCCAAGCGTGAAAATCGGTCTCTTCATCGCGCTGTTCGGCGATAAGCCCCTGGAAGAAGCCCTGGACATGGCCGTGGCCGCCGGAGTCCAAGCGGTCGAGATCGGAGCCGGGGCCTACCCTGGCAGTCCGCACATCGACGTCCCCGCGCTGTTGGAAGACAAGTCGGCACGGGAGAAGCTGATGAAAGCGGTCCAGAAACGGGAACTCGTTCTCTCGGCGCTCAGCGTCCACGGCAATCCGCTCCATCCCGACAAGAAGACCGCAAAGGAGCACCACGACGTCTTTGTCAACGCGGTCAAGCTCGCCGACGCGCTCGATGTGCGGCTTGTGAACGGGTTCAGCGGGTGTCCGGGCGACGGGCCGAAGGCCGTCAACCCCAACTGGGTGACCTGCGCTTGGCCGGACGAGTTCAGGGACATCCTGGAGTGGCAGTGGAAGGAAGCCGTCCTGCCTTATTGGACCGAGCAGGCGAAGCTTCTCAAGAAACACGACGTCAAGTTCTGCATCGAGATGCACCCCGGGTTCGTGTGCTACTCCAACGACACCCTCCTCAAGCTGCGGAACGGCGTCAAGGACGGCGAGCAGATCGGGGCCAACTTCGACCCGAGCCATCTCTGGTGGCAGGGCATCGATCCGATCGCTGCGGTCCGCCAACTGGGCAGGGAAGGGGCGCTCTACCATGTCCACGCCAAAGACACGCGCATCGATCCGTACACGTCGGCCCTGAACGGAAACCTGGACACGAAGAGCTATGGCGACATCGGAGAAAGGTCGTGGGTGTTCCGCAGCGTCGGCTACGGGCACGGGATCGAGTGGTGGAAGGACTTCGTCAGCACCCTCAGGACCGTGGGTTACGACCACGTCGTCAGCATCGAGCATGAAGACGGTCTGATGTCTCCGGCCGAAGGACTGAGCAAGGCGATCGAGGTCCTCAAACAGGCCGTGATCGAGCAGCCCGCCGGTGCCATGTTCTGGGCGAAGGACTGACTTCTGAGCAAGTCCGGACGTCGGACGACGGAATTCATCCGACGTTCAGAAGCGTGTCAAAAGTCGTCAAGGCAGGGCGTGTGAAATCGCCTTGTCATGAAACGAACGTGTCTCCTCGTCCTCGGCCTCACGTTGGCCGCCGTTTGCCACGCCCAAGACGACGTCTGGTGGCCGAAGCAGTCCCGGTCGCTCTATCAAGACCTGGGAGGGATCCATAAGGTCGCCGCGATCGTCGACGCCTTCTCGATGAAAGCGTCCATGGATCCGACCGTCCAGTCCAACGCGAACTGCAAGACGGCTTTCTCCAAGGGGATGCGCCCGTTCTTCAACTACTCCATGACGGGTTGGCTCTCGCAGATGTGGGGCGGGCCGCAGAAGTACACCGGCCCCGACATGGTCGCGTGGCACAGGGCAGCGCACATCTCGGACGAAGAGTGGACGGCCGGCTCCAAGATCTTCGTCATGGTGCTGAACGACATGAAGGTCAAGCCCGAAGTCCAGAAGCGCGTCGGAGAGTTCTTCGGAGGCTTCCGGAAGCAGATGACGATGGACGGATCGGTGTCGTTCACGATGCCCATGGCCGGATCCGAGACGCTTTTCACTCGGCTCGGCGGAACGCCGGCGATCAGCGCCGTCGTGGACGAATTCGTCAACCGGCTCGCTTCGGATCCCGTCGTCATGGGGAACAAGAACGTCGTAAAGTCCCTGACGAGCGGTCACGCGACCGGAGCCGGCATCAAGTATTTGGTGACCGAGCAGCTCGTCATGGCCTCCGGCGGGCCGGCCAAGTACAGCGGCCGTGACATGGCCGCCTCCCACAAAGGCTTGATGATCACGGAAGACGAGTGGGCGTCCAGCGCGAAGATCTTGAAAGCCGTGCTCGACGACTTTAAGGTGCCTGCGAAGGAACAAGGCGAGGTCTTCGCCGCCATCACATCGACGAAGAAAGACATCGTCGGCAAGTAGTTTCCCTCTCCTGAAATCGCTTGCTTCGCGCCCGGCGGTCACGAGCCCCGGGCGCACTTTTCAGGTCGCTTCCCGCGGTTGGAACAGTTCGATCGGATTGCCGCTCGGATCCTCGATCACGACCTGTGAACCGCCTGGACCCCTGACGACATCGTTCCTGAAACGGACTCCGGCGTCCTTCATTCCTCGGACGTCGCGCTCGATATCGTCGGTCAGGACGACGATGCGGTTCCAGCCGCCCGGTCCGGGCTTCCCTCCGTCCGGCATCGGACGTGCCGCGGACGAAGACGGTCCAGCGAGCCATAGGTCGAGTCCGTCCTTTTCCACGCGGGCGAACGGGGCTCCGAACGACTCCACGAGCGTGAAGCCGAGGGACTCCGTATAGAACGTGACCGCGGCGTCCACGTCCTCGACCATGTACCTGACCGTCGTCATGCCGTACCGATCGTACACTCTTTGCGGCGGAACGCGCGGGTAGCCTCTACGGCTTGCAGACCGACGACGACGCTTCGAACAGAAGGGACTGGCGGATCTTGACCGCTGTCGTCTTCTTGTTCACGTTCGGATTTTTCGCGTATAGCGGCGTCTTTCAGAACTTCCTCCGCGAATCGGTCGGTGTCCGCGAGCTGGGGATGGGGTCGCTGGAGTCCTTGCGCGAGGTTCCGGGCCTTCTCGCGGCCCTGACCGCCGGGACCCTCGTTTCACTGGCGGAGGCGCGCGTCGCGGGATTGGGGCTCGCGGTCTGTGGCGTCGGGATCGCGGCGACCGGGCTCTTCCCGAGCTTTGCGCCCCAGGTCGCCGTCGCCATGGCCTGGAGCGTCGGGTTCCACTTGTACGCGACGGTGTCCGGCGCGCTCACACTGGCTTTGGCGAAAGGCACCGAAGGCGGACGGCACCTCGGACGGATGAACGGAGTCGGCGCCATGGCGACCATCGCGGCTCTCGGCGCGTCCTACGTCGTCGCCAGGGCTGTCCCCGGGACACCTTATTCCGTTTACTTCGTGTCGGGCGGGGTCGCGATCGTGGTCGCTGCCGGACTGTGTTTCCGACTGTCGGATCAAGCGACCCACGGCAAGCGTCAACCGATCGTGTTCCGAAGGGAATACGGCCTGTACTATCTGTTGATCTTTCTGGAAGGCTGTCGACGGCAAATCTTCTCGATCTTCGCTTCGTTCGCCCTGATCCTCGTGTACGGAGTCCGCGTCGAAACGATGCTCTTGCTTCAGTTCGTCAATGCCGCACTCATCGCGGTGACGGCACCGGCGATGGGCCGGTGGATCGATAAGGTCGGAGAGCGACGGCCCTTGACGATCTATGCGCTCGGCTTGATCGCGGTGTTCGTGGGCTACGCCACCGCCAAGCAGGTCGGCGTCCTGTACGCGCTCTTCTTGCTCGACAATGTGCTGTTCTCGTTCTCGACCGGGTTCACCGTCTACCTCCACCGCATCGTCTGGCCAGGAGAACTGACCCCCTCGCTAGCGATGGGGGTCACGATGAACCACATTGCCGCCGTCACCGTCCCACTTGGGGGCGCGTGGCTCTGGCACCACTTCCGCGATTATCAGGCCCCGTTCTGGGTCGGGGTCGGCATCGCCGTCGTTTCCCTCGTCGCGACGCGTTTCCTTCCCGAGGGCACGCGCGCTGCCTCCGGAGCCGCCCGGGCCTGAACTCGGCCGTCGGTAAACTGGGCCATGCCCCTTGACAAGAAGACCGTCCGTGACATCGATGCGTCCGGGAAGCGCGTCCTTGTCCGTTGCGACTTCAACGTTCCGCTCGACGGAGGCGTGATCACCGACGACCGCCGGATCACCGAAGCGCTTCCGACGATCCGGTTGCTCGTCGAAGCCGGGGCCAAAACCGCCCTGTGCAGCCATCTCGGTCGCCCGAAGGGCGGTCCCGCTCCGGAGTTCTCTCTGGCTCCCGTCGCCGTCCGGCTGACAGAGCTTCTCGGGCAGAACGTCTTGCTCCTGAAGGACTGTGTCGGACCTGAGGTCGACGCGATCAAGGAGGGCCTCCAACCGGGACAGGTCGTGCTCTTGGAGAACGTCCGTTTCCATGCTGAAGAAGAAAAGAACGATCCGGCGTTCGCGGCCG
Organism: Armatimonadota bacterium; assembly: GCA_018268395.1. NCBI lineage: Bacteria > Bacillati > Armatimonadota > Armatimonadota bacterium. The sequence continues at coordinate 60,434 of JAFDWQ010000005.1, forward strand.
AACTCGCCAAAGGGTTCGACCTTTATGTGAACGACGCGTTCGGCACGGCGCACAGGGCTCACGCGAGCACGGAAGGCGTGGCCCGGATCCTTCCTGGAGTGGCCGGCCTCTTGATCGAAAAGGAGATCAAGTTCTTGGGCGGCGCCCTGGAAGATCCGAAGAGGCCTTTCGTGGCCGTCCTTGGCGGGGCGAAGGTCGCTGACAAGATCAAAGTCATCGACAATCTGCTGCCCAAGGTCGACAAGCTTCTGATCGGTGGCGGGATGGCGTTCACGTTCGTCAAAGCCCAGGGTCACGAGATCGGAAAGAGCCTTCTTGACGAGGCGAGCGTCGAATTCGCGAAGGGGCTCCTGGCCGACCACGGCGACAAGATCGGCCTGCCGGTCGACTACGTCTGCGGTGCCGAGTTCAAAGAGGACACGGACGTCGTCGCCTGCGCAGCGGACGCCGTACCTGCGGACTTCATGGGTCTCGACATCGGCGAACGCTCTCAGCGGATGTTCGGCGGCTTTTGCCAAGACGCGGGGACCGTGGTCTGGAACGGACCGATGGGCGTGTTCGAGATGAGGCCCTTCGAAGCGGGGACGCGCGCGGTGGCCCAAGGCATGGCCGAGTGCCGGGGCGTGACCGTCGTCGGTGGAGGCGATACGGCCGCCGCCGTCGAGAAGTTCGGGTTAGCCGACGCCATGTCCCATGTCAGCACGGGAGGCGGCGCGTCGCTCGAGTTCCTCGAAGGCATCGAGCTACCCGGCATCGCCGCCCTTCAGGACCGCTGACGGCTTATGTCGCGAGCTTCGTCACGATGTCCCACTCTGCAGGTGTGACGGGCATGACGGAAAGGCGCTGGCCCCGCATCAAGACTTTCATGTCTTCGAGACCGGGCGTCCCGCGCAAGGTCGCGAGTGTTACGGGTTCGTTGAACTTGCGGACGAAGCGGACGTCCCGGGTGATCCACCTCGGCGCGTCCTTGGGGCTCTTCGGGTCGTAATACTCGCTGTCCGGATCGAACTGCGTCGGATCCGGATAGGCCTCGCTGACGATCTCGAGGGTGCCGACGATCCCCGGTACGGCACAGCTCGAATGGTAGAAGAACCCCATGTCGCCGACGCTCATCGCATCGCGGAAGAAGTTCCGCACTGTATAGTTTCGGCAGCCTTCCCAGACGTCCGGGCCGCCTTTGGCCTTGAGGTCGTCGATGGAGTAACAGTCAGGCTCGCTCTTCATCAGCCAGAACGCCATGGCTGATTCTGGCACCCGCTTTAAGCTCTCATCTTGTAGTCTTCGTCGTCCCCGTCACAAGTGCCGCCTTCCTTTCGGTCGGCAGCCCAAGCGTCGACGGCTTCGGCAAGGGTGATCACGTGCGTCCGCATGAATTCTGGGTCAGGGCACTTCGTCGTGGTGTAGTGTTCGATCAGGACGCGCAGTTCGGAAAGGATCAATCTGTTTTTCATTACGGTCAGGAATACGGCTTCAGCAAAAGCAACCAGGGAACAGAGGCAACGCTCCCCGTCCCTTTAAGTGAGAATACGTATTTTGACCAGGGGATGTTAGGGTGGCTAGTGCCACCCCGAGAAATGTCTAAGTTTGCGACGAATCACGTAGGACCAAACTCACATCCCCAGTTACGACGCTGACGTCTAAGGTCCCGGTACCCTCTCCGAGACGGCCTGTCACTTTCTGACCTTCGCGCACCATGTCGGCAAGTTCGAAACCGCACGCGACGGCTCCACGAAGCGTCGAAAGGGACACCCGACAATCGCTGCCGTCCACGATGCCGAGTTTCACGTCACCGGACACGGCGGTGATGTTGACGGCCGAAGACACGGGTTGAGAGACGTCGGCAGAGATGTCGCCCGAGGCGGCCTCGACCGAAAGCGTCGTGGGCTTGACGTCGGTCAGCGTCACGTCGCCGCTCGATGTCTTCGCTTCGATGACGCCTGTAGCGCGCGTGACGGCGATGTTGCCCGACTTCGTGTCGACGTTCAACCGGTTCGTTCCGGCGTCTTCGATCCGGACGTTGCCGCTCCGCTGGGAGACGGCCACGTTACCCGTCACATTGGAGAGCCGGACGTCGCCGCTCGAGCCGTCGGCCTTGACGGAAGCGTTCGTCCCGGACACTTTGAGATCGCCCGACGCTTGTTTCACTTCCAAAGGGACGCCGGCCGGCACGTGGACGATCAAGTTGGTCGTCACGTTCGAGCCCTCGGGCTGTTTGAACACGACGTACTGATCGCTCTCTTCGAGCATGGGGACGTATTCGTCCGCCATCTTCTGCGCCTCGGCGTCGTCGTACGACCGGAAGGTGGCGTTGACGGTCAGGGAACCCGTCTCGTGGCCGCCCTCGACCACGATGTCCCCGTTCCTGACGTCCAGCTTCAGGGTCTTGCCTTCGGGCACCGCCAAGGACATCAAGGCCGTTTTGACTTGGGCGTTGCCGAAGAACACCGAAAAGCCGCCGCCCTTCTTGGCTTCTTCGGCCGCGTGCTTGACCGCGTCGACGCCCTTGTTGACGCCTTGACGGACCTGGTTCGCGATGTCCTCCCAATTGACGTTCTTCGCGACGTCCTTACCGATCTTCTCGATCGAACTGATGAATCGGCCGACCGGATCCTCCTTTTTCCCCGATGCGTCCGTCGCGTCGGCCTTCGGGGCCTCCACGGACTCGGCCTGTCCCTCGACGGCTTCCGTCTCGTCGGGAGCGTCGTTGAAGGCCTCGATGAGTTCGGCCGCGTCGTCCGGAGAGAGCTTGCCCTCCTGGACCAGCCGCATGATGCGTTTGACTTCTTCCTTCATCTCCAGTCAGGCTCCTTTCAGCCTTGCCTTGGCCTCTTCGGCCGAAATCGTGCCCTGTTCGAGTTCGTCGAGGATCTTCGTACGGTCCAAAAGGATCTTGCTCTTCGCCCTCGTCGACTCTTTGAACGGTGCGAGCCCCATCGCGTCCAACATGGTGTCCAGTCGCGCCCTGACGGTCGGGTAACTGAGGTTCAGCTCTTTCTCGACCGTGCTGATCACCCCCCGCGCCCGGAGGAACACCTCGAGGAACTCGCGCTGTTCCTTGTTCAGCCGCGAGGTCGGGGGCAATTTGAACTTGCCTTTGATCGTGATCCCGCCTTCGACCGAAGTCAGCTCGCTCACATAGAGCGGCCCGCCGGTCACGGGGCAGGTCGTCGGGATGTCGTGCAGATCCTTCTGTTCCATCGCGCAGTTCACCGAGTCGTGTCGATTATTGATACCATACGCTAGACAATCGCCATCCGTTGCGGGTTCCCGGAATCAGAATCTAAAGGGACGTCTGAGAATTGTTCAATAATCGGTCCCTCGTCAGATCTCCGGGGAAAGCGCCGCCACGACGTCCTCGACGGTCAGGTCCGACACCGGGCGACCCTCGGCCGGTTTGATCTTTCTGAGACCGGGAACGGGGGGCGCCCAAAGCCGGTCGATGCCTTCCCGGAAGAGTGCCGCCACCGGGGTGTTCGTCGCGCAAGCCAAGTGCATGATCCCGTTGTCGAGAGTCACCACGAGCGAAGCTTTCGAGATCGCCCCGACCACGCCAGGAAGCGTGAAGGCTCCACGGTAATCCTCGACCCCGGCCGCGACCAGTCTGTCCTCGTCCGTCCCTCCTTGCCAGTACTTCGCCTGGGCTTGCGGCTTGGCCCCTAACAGGCCGACCCGCTTGCCCCTCGACTTGAGACGTTCGAGTAAGGACAGCCACTTGTCCAACGGCCATAGTTTTTCCGGCAGGCTCGCCGTAGCTGAGATCCAGACGTCGGGGACGTCCCCGTCCGGCTCGATCATGGGAAGCGCATAAGCCGGGACGTCGCCGTCGGCATAGGCGAGCCGACAGAAGAACTCGGCGATCCAGGTCGAACGGAGAAAGGGATATCGGGCCGTGACGTCCGCCGAGACCCACTCTTGGTCGAGCCACAGTCGTCCCCGATCGTCGTCGGGAAACGGAAGGTCGGCGCGTCCCTCGGGCCCGAGGCACGGACCGCAAACGGCCGTCTCCGGACCCGCGAGAAGGGCCGCGGCGCACTTGGCCCAGGTCGTCCACTCCACGTTGACGACCAGGTCGAACTCCATACCGGACAGTGCTTGGGCCGATGACCGTGGATCCGACCCGTGCAAGGGATAGAAGCGGTCGACCAACGGGCTCGCCTCGGCCAGTTCGGACACCCGGATCCCTCCGAAGTAGTGCAGGGTCCCGCCGTGCCGGGCCCGCAGCATCTGCATCAAAGGAGTGGCGATGACGAAATTCCCGAGATTGTCGTTCGTGACCACCGCCAGGTTCGGTGCGGCGCGGAGTGCCTCTCCTTGATATCTCTTCATGGACAGGCACCCAGGTTACCGCTTGGCTAAAATCGAAGGCTGATGCCGCTTTACTTGGGACTCGACTGTGGCGGCTCGACGACCCGCGCTCTGATCCTTGACGAGCAAGGCCGGACCGTCTTCGAAGGCCGCGGGGGCCCGGCCAACATCGCGACGACCCCGGTGGACACCGTCGTCGCAAGCCTCTCGGCCGCGTTGGACGGCGCACCGGGCGCCGACCTCGCCGTCGGTTGCTTTGCGGGGCTCGTCAGCGAAAGGGAAGGCGGTCTGGCCAGGGAGGCCCTCCGGGCGGCGGGCGTCGCGGCACGGAGCGACGTCCACCCTGACACTTGGGCCGCATTGGCCGCTTGTGAGGACGGGACCGATGTCGTCGTGATCGCCGGGACAGGGTCTGTGATCGCGTCTTGGGACGGTAAGGGCGGAGTCCGAAAGTCGGGAGGAGGAGGTCCCCTCTACGGCGATCTGGGATCGGCGTTCGACGTCGTCCGGCGCGCCGTCCGGTGCGTGTTCATCGACGGTCGACTTTCCGCATCGGCGCGGTTCGAAGAGGCTGTCGCCCGGACTCTGGGAACGGTCGTCCCTCAGGAGGTCGTCAGCGTCGTCAACGACGTCCGGACGACCGCCGCGACGGTCGCGGGCCTTGCTCCGGTCGTCGGCGAGGACGCTTCCGTCAGCGAAGCCTACGCGGTATGGGCCGTGCGGTCGGCCCTCACGGATTTGGCCGACGGAGTCCGTGCCCACACTCTGGGAAAAGGGGGACGGATCGCCCTGACGGGCGGGCTTTGGGACGCGCACCCGGTATTTCCATCGGTCTTCTTGGAGGCGCTCGCCGAAGGGAACGAAATCGTCCCGGCACCACGTCCTATTGGTCAGTATCATGTGGAGCGCTTAGTACGGCCGCCGGTCTACGGCGCCGTCCGGCTCGCACGACGATTGTCCTATGGGCACTGAATCCAGGAACCCGCGCTCGATCGGCCTCGACAAGATGAGTGCCCGCGAGATCGTCCGGCTGATGAACGAAGAGGAGACCGCGGTCAACCGGGCCGTCTCTTCGGCCGAGGCGCAGATCGCAGAAGCCGCCGAACGGGCCGCCCAAGCGTATCAAGCGGGCGCACGCGTCATTTACGTCGGTGCGGGGACGAGCGGACGCGTCGCTACGATGGACGCGGCCGAAATGGTGCCGACCTTTGGGCTCGACGGGGGCCGGTTCGTGGCCGTGGTCGCCGGCGGTGCCGCGTCCGAGGGCCGTGCGATCGAAGACGCCGAAGACGACGAGCACGTCGCGATCTCGCGATTGAACGACCTCGCGATCGTGCGGGACGACGTCCTCGTCGCATTGGCCGCTTCGGGACGGACACCGTTCGTCGTCGCGGCGGCTCGGCACGCCGTGCAAAAAGGCGTCTGGACGTGCGGCATCGCGAACAACAAAGGCGGGCCGCTACTGGACGTCGTCGACCTTCCGATCGTCCTCGACACCGGTCCGGAAGTCTTGACGGGCTCGACGCGCCTCAAGGCCGCGACCGCTCAGAAACTCGTGCTGAACGCCATTTCGACGACGGCCATGGTCCTCAGCGGCAAGGTCGTCGAAAATCTCATGGTCGACGTCAAAGCGAACAACCAGAAGTTGCGCGAGCGGTCCGTACGGATCCTACGCGACCTGACGACCGTCAGCGAGAGCGAGGCCGAGCGGCTTTTAGGGGCACACGGATGGAACGTCAGGCATGTCCTCGGTGTGCTTCGGGCCAACGAGCTCGCGAGCTAGTTCCCGGACGTGCGTTTGACCTCGTTCCAGAGGTCGTCCCAGGCTTCGGGCGAGAGTTCCGTCAGGGGCACCGAAGACCGGGCTTCCATCGCTTGGAACCGCAACGTGAACCGGTCGACCATCCGCCTCAAGGCGTCTTCAGGGTCCACCTTGAGCCAGCGCGCGACGTTGACGAGGGTGAACAGTAAATCGCCGAGTTCGTCTTCGACGCCTTCGCCCCGTTCCACGGCCTCAGCCAACTCGGCTTCTTCTTCACGGACTTTGTCCCAGACAGCACCGATGTCGGGCCATTCGAAGCCGGCCCTCGCGGCCCGCTTGCTGACTTCGTACGCCCGGAGCAACGAGGGGAGCGACGGAGGGACGCCGTTCAAGATCGAAGCGGGTTTCTCGTCGCCCTTCTCCGCGGCCTTGATCCGGTCCCACTGGGCAAGCACGGCGTCGGCGTCCCTCGCTTCACTGTCGCCGAAAACGTGCGGGTGGCGGCGGACAAGCTTGTCCGTCACCGCTTTCGCGACGCCGTCGGTGTCCCATCCTCCTGCCTCCGACCGCATTTCGGCATGCATGACGGGCTGCAGCAGGACGTCGCCCAGTTCTTCGAGCATCGATGCGTCGTCCTGACGGTCGATCGCCTCAAGGAGTTCGTAGGCCTCTTCGATCAAGTGCCTTTTGAGGGACTCGTGCGTCTGGGCTTGGTCCCACGGGCACCCTCCGGGCCCGAGCAGACGCTTCACGACCCAGACCAGTCCGTAAAGGCCGCCGGGATGGTCCGTCCGGATCGCGTGCAGGACCAAGACGTCGTCGTTTTGCCACTCTCTGTCGGCGACTTCGGCCAACGTCAGGTCGGCCCGGGTGTGGCCGCGAAGGACGGTCGCCGGTGCCCATTCGGGATATCGCTGCAAGAGCGTCCGGGCGATCGTGGCGAGACCGTCGCCGAAGCCTTCGAAAACATGGTGGGCCCGTTCGTCCGGGACGAGAAGGACGGGTGAAACGTGGACTTGATAAGGCCCTTGAAGGCGGAGGCGCCGCAGGGCTTCCATGGTCGGCCCTAGGCGGACTGCTCGCGCGCGACGACGACGTATCTCCCGCCTAACGCTTTCGACCGCCGGACGAAAAAGCCGGCGTTCTGGAACTTCGTCGCATGAAAAGCGTCGGCGTCGTCGAACACGAGCGTGCCCAAGCCAGGGATTTCGTAGTCGCCGCGGACGGTCGGACGGCCGATCTCTTCCCAGGTGACGTAGTAGCGATCCGCGATCACGGGCTGGCGCATCGGATCGAGGTTACCCGCGGCCGTCCCGGGCATAATCGCACTCGTGCCCAAGGTCGGATTCGTCGTCAACCCCAAGGGGGGCCGGGGCCGGGCCCTGCAAGCGTGGCAAAAGATCGAAGCCGCCCTTCCCGACGCCGGGGCCTACTTCACGACCTGCCCGGGCGACGCGACGGCCAAGGCCCTCGAGGCCGTCGCCGACGGATGCGAGAGGGTCGCCGTGGTCGGGGGCGACGGCTCGGTCAGCGAAGCGGCGCACGCCCTGGCCGGAAAGGACGCCGCCTTGGCCGTCGTCCCGGTCGGTACGGGAAACGACTACGCCCGGACGCTGGGCGTGCCGACGGATGCGGTCGAAGCGGCCAGGCTCGCTTTTGACGGACAAACGCTCAGAGTCGACACCGGCCGGTGCGAAGGACACCGTTCGTTCGTCAACGTCGCCGGTGCAGGCTTCGACGCGGAAGTCATGACACGGTTCAACGCTCCCGGGCCGATCGTCGGTCGGATGCCTGTCAAGGTGCGCTACTACCTCTCGATCCTGAGGACCTTCGCGTCCTACAAAGGCGTAAAGGCGACGGTCGTTGCGGACGGGGAGACGGTCGAGGTCGGCAACCTGCTCTTGTTGGCCGTCGGGTGCGCCCGGTATTACGGCGCAGGCATGCACGTCCTGCCTCAGGCCGACTTGACCGACGGTCTGTTCGACGTCGTCTGGGGTCAAGACGTCCGGCTGGCGGAGCTGAACGCGCTGATGTCATTGATCTACAAAGGAGAGCACGTCGGGCATCCGAACGTGCGGTACCGGAAGTGCCGGCACGTCTCGGTGGAGGCCCGCCCTTCGACGAGGTTCCACCTGGACGGAGACGTGACGGGCAGGACGCCCGTCACGTTCGTGACGGAACCGGCATCGTTGAACGTCGTCGTGGTTGCCGACACGTCGAAGCCGGTTTGAACGAAAACAGACACTTTCTGGATTCCGGCCGCGTCTGGGTCCATGAGGATTCAATCTCTTATGCTCGGTGTACTCGCGTTCCCGTTCTACATTCTCTCGCTCGTTTGCTCGATCATCATTCTTATCCACGCGTTCAAGAACGCGGTCTGGAAGGGCATCTTGGGCTTCTTCTGCGGCATTTACTTGCTGTACTACATGTTCGTCGAGTTCCAGCACGAGAAGAAGTGGCTGATCATCGCCGGCTCTTTGGGCGGCGGCATCATCGGTTACATTTTCGCCTTCATGGGGGCGATGCAAGCGGCAGGCAGCGTCCGCTAAGATTCAGGAGGTCCGCGTTCCCGGCTTCGTCACCGGGACCTCGGCGAGCCATGCGGGCACATCGTCCGGGTCGTAGCTTTGAGCTTCGACCCGGTACGAGGAATAGACCGGCGCCCCAAAATCGGGAGGTTCCGGCGCCCGGTCGATCAGCACGCCGACACCGGCGACGGTTGCTCCGCGCCCGGTCAACGCCGTGATCGTCTCGCGGACGCTAAGGCCCGTGGTGAGCACGTCGTCGACGACCAACACCCGCGCCCCTGGGGGGATGGTCGCCCCACGACGCAGCGTCTTTTGTCCGTCTTCGGTCTCCACATAGAGCGCAGGCAGACCCATCTGTCGCGCCACTTCGAAAGCGATGATGATGCCACCGGTCGTCGGCCCGGCCACGACGTCGATCCCTTGACCACGGAAGTGCGTCGCGATCTCGGCGCACAAGGCGCTGAGGACGTCCGGCCTTTCCAGCACCCTGAACTTCTCGAAATAGGTGTCGCTGTGCCGACCAGAGGTCAGAAGAAAGTGCCCTTTGAGCACGGCGCCGGACGATGCGAGGAGTTCACCGAGGTCCACTCCAAGATCATAACCCGACCGAAGCTCGGCGCCGGGGTTTTCAGCCCGTGACGCAGTACGGGCTCATGTCCCGGACGACCCGGTTCTCCTCGTCGAGCAGGACGACCTTCGGTTCGACGGGCTCGTCGGTCAAGGTGAACGCCGCGATGACGACGAGGTCGCCTGGCTTGAAAAAGTGAGCGGCTCCGCCGTTCAGCCCGATGGTGCCCTGCGGGCCGCTGAAGGCGTACGTCGTGATGCGGGACGTGTGGTCGACCGCCCAGACATGGACGAGCTCGCCGTCTTCGATCCCGACCCGGTCCATCAGTTCTCGGCCGATCTCGATGCTTCCCACGTAATCCGGGTTCGCATAGCTGACCCGGGCGTGGTGGAGTTTAGCTTTGAGGAGCTGGTTCAGGCGCATGCCGGTTCTCTGGACTCTTCGGGAGGGTTTCGGGTTCGGCCTCCGAGACGATAGGCTCAGGCCGAAGGGCCCTTCGAGGCCGTCGTCCCCAAGCCGCCAATCCGCCGCCGAGCGTCATGATACCGACCCCGAGCCAGACCAGGATGGTCAGGGGCTTATAGAACGCCTCAGCCACATAGGCCGGCTCGTTGTAGTGCACCTGTAAGGTCGCCGACTTGTCCTTGGCGTCGATCGACTGAAGACTGACCCGGAACTTGTCCCCGACCCGCGCCGGCTCGTTCTCGATCCCGTTCTCGCCCATTCTCAACGTCGGTTCGACGTCGAAGTGGCCGTCCGGCGTCTCGACAGAGACCTGCGCTTTGAACGTCGCTCCCTTCTGTCCAAGAGGTCCCTCCGTCTTCAGACCGTTGTAAACGAGGAGGAGCTTTTCTTCTTTCAACAACCGTTGGTCGCCCTTCGCCATCTGCGTCGGCCCTGATGCGTCCATCGTCAGGTTGTGGACGACCAAGTAAAAGTCGTAAAGCCCTCGACCGTGGATCGCGGGCCAGACCATCGGCATCGGTTGGCCGCTTTCGTCCATTCCGCGGAAGTAGAGCCCCGGTTCCATGACGAACGTCCCGTCCGGTCCGACGGCTTTGACTTTGACCTTGTTGTTCGGGTCGACGAAATTGGTCTTGGACGGTTCGGCCGTCAGCTTATAGCCGAGCGCATCGGCCGGAGCCGAGGTCGTGATCAGGAACGCGTCGACCTTTTGTTCGAAGCCTCGCGAGAAGATCAACCCGAGGATCGCAAGTCCGACGCCGACATGGGTCAGCATGCCCGCGAAGGTGGTGAACGAACGCTTGCCTGTTTCGGCCGCCTTCCAGACCGCGCCCACGACCCCGAAGAGGCAGAAGAACGTCAAGACCATCGTCCAGGCCGTTCTCGAGACCGGGAACTTGGTCAAGAGCATGGTCGTCGCGTTCTGGTCGACGGGCACGCCAGGGAGATCGATCCCGAAGAACTGGCGGCCGGCGAAATTCACCCAAATGAGGCAGAACCCGGTCAGCATGAGACTGATCGAGAACACGTTCACGATCTTTCCGACGACGTCGCGCACGGACGCGCCGCGCCACGTCAAGAACGGGCCGACGGCCATCATGACCGTCAAGGGGAGGAAAAAGAAGCTGAGGACCGTGTTGTAGAGCTGTTCCTCGACCACTTTGGGCTTCTGTCCTGCGATGGTCTGGAAGAACGGGACGCTCATCCCGATGGCCGTCACGATGCCGAAGCCGACCAAGAGCCAGACGCCGATTCCGATCAGCGACTCCCGGTTGACCGGGAACGGCTTCATGTCTTTCGGCGCGGGCAACGAAGCCTTCAACTGCGTCGCTCGGACTCCCCAGAGGGTCAGAAAGCCGGTGGTCCCCACGACGACCAAGGTGATCAAGATCCAAAGGGCCTTGCTGTCCATCTCGGCAAAGCTGTGGACGCTCGTGTCGCCCAGGAACCCCGACCGGGTCAGGAACGTGCCGTAACAGAAGAGCGGGAAGGGAAGTCCGGCCAGCACCGCGTTCGTGAAGAACCACTTTTGACGGGAGGTCTGCACCATGATGCCGTGCAAGAAGGCGGCGACGCCGACCCAAGGCACGAAGCTCGTGTTCTCGACCGGGTCCCACATCCAGAACCCGCCCCAGCCGAGCGTTTCGTAGGCCCAGAACCCGCCCATGGCGAGCCCGACCCCGAGAACGGCCGTGCTCACGAGCGCCCATGGTCGGACCGCAGGTAACCACGACGTCATGTCCTTCCGGACCATGGCCGCGACGGACCACGCGAACAGAACCGTCAAGGAACCAAAACCGCAGAAGATGACGGGCGGATGGATCACCATCCAGTAGTTCATCAAAGTCGGGTTCAGTCCGACGCCCGTCGCAGGAACGACGGCTTTGCCGCCGACCAGGTTCAAGTCGAACGGCGACTCGAACGCGAGGATCGCGGCGACACAGGCGAGGAACGCCGCATAGACGACGGAGTACCACCGTCGGTCAGCCCCCGTCCTCCCGGCCGTCAGGAGTCCGAAGAGAGCGGACGCTGAGCCCCAGAGGAGGATCGAACCCTCTTGGCCCGACCACGTGCCCGCGATCTTGTACTTCAGCGGGGTTTCCTTCGAACCGTGGTCGAAGACGTACTTGTACTGGAACTGGTCGTTGACGAACAGCGTGACGACCGAAGCCAGAGCGCCGAAGAACGCCACACAACCCAGGGTGAAAGAGAGCCTGGCCCACGCTTCGAGCTTAGGGGCCTTCGGTACGAAGAGCCACAGGACGAGGCTCGCGACCTGGAGGACAAGGGCGACCACGACGGACGCCGAGCCGAACTGCCCTAATGCGAGCGACCACGGTGGAGCGGCCACAAGGTTGGATGACGTGTTCGGGTCCACGGGCTAAGCCTTGGTCTCGTACTTCGACGGGCACTTGAGAAGGAGCTTCTCCGAGTGGAAAACGCCCTCCTTCATGCCACCGATCGCGACGACCTTGGTCGCCGAGCCCATGTTCGCCGGAGGCGGCCCTTGATAGAGCACCGTGGCCGTCTGACCTTCCTCGTCTTTGACGTCGAAACTGACGACACCCGCGCGCACGTCGGACCGGAGCGTCCCTGGGACTATGTCCCCGGAGAGGTGCATATTGTCGCCCTTCCGCACCCGCGCTTCGCGCACGGTGACATAGGGACTGGCGTTCGACATGAACGCGAAAACGACGGCTGTGAGTCCAACGACGCTGAGAAGAACGGCTACGATCGCACCTGGGCGCATGTCGACCCTTATTTTACGACATGGAAGACGGATCGCCGCACCCGACGGGGCCGCAGCGCGGACGAGTACAATCCTTCCTGGCGGGAATGCGGGCGGTCGCCGCGTTGTTCCCACCATTGGACGCCATGACGAAACCGATCGTGACGATCGCCCTGACCGGGGCCCTTGCCGCCGCCCCGTGGGCGCAGAACGCGACGCCTGCCCAAATGGCGGGGGTCAAACCCGATGCGGGCAACGGGACCATCCATTTCCAGACCCGGCTCGGCAGCTTCAGGGTCATCGACGGCGTCGGTCGGCTCGAATTTGATTTTACAGGTTCCGTCCTGGTCAGCAAACTCAAGGGGACGGCGACTTTCACGGGAAACGTGAAGAAAGAGTTCGACAAGAACCAAAAGCAGGTCTGGCACGGGAAAGGCAAGGCCGTCATTACGGGCGACTGGCGGGCCGTCCAGTGGTTCGGGCGCGACATGTCGGGCGTCTGGTACGGACGCGGCATCATCCGGCTCGCAGGCGAGTTCGACCGTGAGCAGAACACGGGCACGTATTGGTTCGAAGACCCCAAGTACAAGGAGAACTGGCCCGCCGGCGCGACCATGGACGTGCCCAACCCCAACAGTCGGCGCGGGTTGCCGGGCGACGTGCGGATCCGTAGGAAAGGCGGCGGCTAGCCCTTGCTCCAAAGGACGTTCCTTCACGTTCCCGGACTCGGTGCGCACACCGAACGCTCGCTGTGGAGCCAAGGTTGCGTCACGTGGGAGCACTACCTCCGTGAACCGGAATCCTACAACACCGGTGGGTGCGACCGTGTCCGGCTCGAGCAGACCGTCCGAAACTCCAAGACCGCGTTAATGGAACGGCGTCACCAGTACTTCGCCGACGCTCTCGGTGCCCGGGAAGCATGGCGCGCCTGGCCCGAGTTCCGGAAGTCGTGCCTCTATCTGGACATTGAAACGGACGGTGGTCAGAGCGGCGATTCCGTCACGTGTATCGGACTCTATGACGGTACGGCCTTCCGTTGCCTGGTCCAAGGCGAAGACCTCGCCCTGTTCCCGGACATCGTGTCGCATTACGGCATGATCGTCACGTTCTTCGGCTCCGGGTTCGACGTCCCGATGCTCCGTCGTGCGTTTCCACACGTCCACTTCGACCAGATCCACGTCGACCTTTGCCCGACGCTCAAGCGGCTCGGATTCCGTGGAGGGCTGAAGAAGATCGAGAAGCAACTCGGCATTGGCCGCAGCGACGAGACGGACGGTCTGAGCGGCATGGACGCCGTCCGGTTGTGGCGCGAATACCAGCGGGGCCGAACAGCGTCGCTCGACACGCTGATCCAGTACAACCAGGAAGACGTCGTCAACCTTGAGCGGCTCGCCGAAATCGCTTACGCGCGGTTAAACCGACAGACTTTGACCGAGGCGGGATGCGCCCACCTTCTCGAAGGCCAGGAGTGCCTGTTCTAGTCCGGCGTCGTCGACGTCTTTGTGGAACACGGCCCGCAAGCGGTACGGCCCCATCGGTACCGTCCTGACACCCTCGCACTCGAGAGCGTCGGCCCAAGCCGCGGCCGGAGCATCCGTGTCGATCATCAGAATGTTCGTCTGGGGAGGGACCGGTGTCGCGCCGGGAAGCCGGGACACGCGGTCGGCGAGTTCTCTGCAACGGCGGTGGTCCTCGGACAGGCGGTCGACCATCTTTGTCAGGCTGACGATGCCGCACGCAGACAGGATCCCGGACTGGCGCATCCCTCCGCCCAGTCGCTTCCGCCAATAGCGGGCCTCTTGCACGAACCCGCACGGGCCGCAAAGGACGGATCCGACGGGGGAGCACAGACCCTTACTCAGGCAAATGCTGACCGTGTCGACGTGACGTGTGACGTCTCCGACCGGGACTCCGAGCGCGACGGCCGCGTTGAACACCCTGGCGCCATCGAGATGGACGGGGATGCCGAGACTTGCGGCCGCGGCCTTGAGCGCTTGGTGCGTCGCCACGTCGGTCACCGTCCCTCCCGCGCGGTTGTGAGTGTTCTCAAGGCAGAGAAGGGTCGTGCCGGGCGTGTGCTCGCTTCGGACCAACGCCCTTCGGGAGACCGCGCCGCTGTCCATGACGCCTCCTTGGGACGGCACGGTCCGAACTTGGACGCCGCTGAGCACGGCCGGGGAACCGCATTCGTAGAAGACCATGTGGGCGTCGTCGTCGAAGAGGACGCTGTCACCAGGCTTCGTGTGCGTCGCGAGCGCGATCTGGTTGCCCATCGTTCCGCTCGGAACGAACAGTGCGTCTTCCATCCCCGTCATTCCCGCGGCCAGCTCCTCGAGCCGTCGGGTGGTCGGGTCGTGTCCGAGCACGTCGTCGTCCAATTCCGCCGCAGCCATCGCCGCGTACATGTCCGGCGTGGGCCGGGTCACGGTGTCGGAACGCAGGTCGACGGACATGGCGCCAGTTTATCTTTCGACGGAAGGGGACTGCTTCAGCCCCGGTCTCCATGAACCGGCACGGTGCGACGTGCGCTAAGGCTTGGGGGCCGAACAGAGCGTCGCCTTTCCTTGACGTCGAGGTCGACGTCGAAATGGACCTGACGAGCAGACCTAAGGGATCGTCCCATATTTTGACGGAGCCCGAATCCGTTGCCAAAACGACCCACTACCGGTCTCTGGCATTGAGGAGACGAGAGGGACTGTCTGTCACCGGCTTCGGACGGAACGACCTTGCTTGAGGAACTCCAACGCTTCGCTACGAATGGTCGACCAGCCGTCCCAACTGAAGGAATGCGACTCGCCTTGAAGCTCCACGAACTCGACGTCCGTTCCTAGACCGGTCAAGCGTTGGACGAGCGAGCGGCTTTGGTCGACGGGCACGACGTCGTCTTCGGTGCCGTGGACGATCAGGAAACGACCCCTCGCATGTTCCAGATGGCAGACCGGGCTCGCCGCCGCCCATTGTTCTTCCCGACCCTCGTAACCGCCGTCCATGAACTGCTCGAGAAACGTGAACGACAGGGGAAGGTTCGACTGCTCCGGCACTCGAAGGTCCGAGATCGCGCACACCGCCACCACCGACTGGGGCCGGACGGCCGGCTCGCCGGAGCCGGCGACGGACTCGCAAAGCCCGCACATGAGGGCGAGGTGACCGCCCGCGCTGTTGCCGAACACCGTCATGTCGTCCGTATCGATCCCGAGGGACGCCGCGTTCTGGGCGGCGAAAGAAAAGAACCGTTGGCAGTCCGCGATCGGCGTCGGATAAGGGTACAGCGGCGCCAATCGGTAGTCGATGCACGCACAGGCATAGCCGTGCGGGGCCAACCACAACGCCTCTTCCCGGTAATCGGTCCGGTCGCCGCTGATCCAGCCGCCTCCGTGTACGAACACGACGAGCGGGAACGGGCCGTCGCCCGCGGGGCGGAAGAGGTCGAAGGCCGCCGCCCCGCCCTCGACCGGAAAGCGTTGGTCGGGTAGGACCACCATGGCCGGGTTTTACCTCTGGGCAACAGTCAAGGATGAGCAAGAGTCGGACAGCGGCGCCCTCAGACCGGAGACGTCTGCAGGCTTACGGCTCGCCGAGTCCGAACCATTGCTTGACCTTGTGGACCGTCGTCTGGCGGTTCAGTTCGGCGATCGCATGGGTGAGGGGCACTTCCTTAGGACAGACCTTGACGCAGTTCTGTGCATTGCCGCAGTTGGTGATCCCCTCCTCCGTGGTCAGATAGTCCAGCCGTTCGCCCGACAGGGTCTTGCCGACGGGGTGCAGGTTGAACAAGAGGGCCTGGCCGATCGCTTGCGGGCCGACGAACGTCGTCTTCTCGCTGACCTGCGGGCAGGCTTCGAGGCAACAGCCGCACGTCATGCACTTTGAGAGTTCGTAGCGGAGACGGCGGACATGGTCGTCTTGAGGCGGGGCCATACCTCGGTCGAACGAACCGTCGATCGGCACCCAGCCTTTGACCTTGATCAAGGCTCCGAACATCGAACTCCTGTCCACCATCAGATCGCGGACGAGCGGGAATTTCCGCATCGGTTCGAGCGTGACTTCGTACGTGTCACCGACCTTTTCCGCGACCTCTTCGATCAACGCCGTGCACGCTTGCCGCACTCGGCCGTTGATGTTCATCGTGCAAGACCCGCACACTTCTTCGAGGCATGCGGCCTCCCAAGCCGGAGGCGTGACGTCTCTTCCTTCCGATACCGGGTTCTTCCGCACCTCCATCAGGGCGGAGACGACGTTCATGTTCGGATGGAGCGGCACGTCGAACGTGTCGTACCGGACGTCGGCGCCGGGGCGCTCCTGTCGGCGGATGCGCAATCGCACGAGGGACGGCATGGTCTGCCGCCAAGGATACGCCATAGCGACCAGGACTGACCGTGCCTTCCTCCCTTTTGCGGACTACACTCGTCCGAACTCCTGATGATCCGGACGCAGACGCCCGAATCCCGGCCGACCATCGGCCTCTTGGGGGCCCGCGTGAGTACGCTCGACATGGCGGGCACTCTGGCCGCTGTCGAGGAGATGGTCGCTGAAGGTGGCCCGCACATGCTCGTGACGGCCGACGCCTCCGGGTTCGTCATCGCCCGCTCCGATCTGGAGCTGGCCGCGATCTATGCCGGCGCGTCGCTCGTCACGCCGGACAGCCAAGGCGTGGTGTGGGCTTTGAACCGCAAGGGAGCCGGGGTCAAAGCGAGGGTCAGCGGGGTCGACCTTGTCGCCGAAATCTGCCGGATGAGCGCGAACACGGGACTCAGGCTCTTCTTCCTCGGTGCCGAACCGGGCGTGGCCGAAACAGCGGCCGAACGGCTCCGCTTGATGTTCCCCGGCTGCCACATCGTGGGCACGAGGCACGGCTACTTTCCGCCCGACGACGACCTGATCGTGGCCGAGGAGGTCGCGCGCTCGAAGCCGGACGTCCTCTTCGTGGCGATGGGCATCCCCCGACAGGAGAAGTTCATCGCGAAGACGATGGAGATCGTCCGGGCCAAGCTCGCGATGGGGGTCGGGGGCTCGCTGGACGTGTTCAGCGGCAGGGCCAAGCGCGCTCCGAAACTGGTGCAGGCGTTGAAGTCGGAATGGTTGTGGCGCCTGATGCTGAACCCAAGCAAGTTTTCGAAAGTGAAGACGTTGCCCAAGTTCGTCCGACTGGTCTTGCGCGAAGGAAGATGAAGATCTACACGCGGACCGGTGACGACGGAACGACGGGCCTGATCGGTGGCCGAAGGGTCGACAAGGACGACCTCGTCGTCGAAGCGTGCGGCGCTCTGGACGAACTGAACGCAGCGATCGGGCTCGTGAGGACCGTCTCTGGCGGGTGGCCCCTGGACCTTCTCCTCGAGCGTGTGCAGGGGCTGGTCTTCGAAGTCGGGGCGGAGACGGCGTCCGAGGAAGGCCGACCGCACGCCTGTACCGCCGAGCTCGTGACGATCGACCAAGACCTGGAACGGTCGATCGACATCCAGCAGTCCATGTTGCCCAAGCTCACGCGGTTCATACTTCCGGGTGGCTCGGAAGTCGGCGCACGGTTGCACTTCGCCCGCACGGTCTGTCGGGCGTCCGAACGTCGGATGGTCGCGCTGGCGAGGCAAAAACCTGTCCGGCAAGAAATCTTGACGTTTCTGAACCGTCTGTCCGATTGGATGTTCGTCGCCGCCCGGACGGCGAACCATGAGGCCGGAAGGCCCGAACACGAGTGGCAAAAGGAAGATTGAGATGACGTTGGCAGCACTGCTTTTGGTCACGGCACCCCAAGACGCGCTCCCGAAAGCGGGCGAGACCGTCTCGAAGATGATCGCGAAGTACCATGACGCGAAGACGCTCAAGGGCGATATCGTCACGACGATCCGCCTGGGCGACCAGTCCGTACAGATCTCGACCAGCCTCCAAGCACAGCGCCCGGACAAGCTCTACATCCGCCAGTCGGTCGGTGAACAGGTGTACGTCTTGACGTGCGACGGGAAGAACTTCAGTTACAACAAGCCGGTGAGCACGCTCGTCGCCAAAAGCGACCTGCGCCTCATGGAGCCGTTCGTGGCCGGAATGGGCCTTGGGGACGTTTATCGGGCCGCCGCCGAGAGCCTGGCCGAAAGGTCGGCCCCGCTCGATCTCGCGATCTCCGACATGCGGGACTTGAAGAGGCTCCGCGAACAATGGGTCGGACTGGACCTGACGGGCGAGGTCGACTGGAACGGGGAGAAGGTCTACCGGATCACCGGGCAGTGGCGCCTCACGACGACGAGCCCCGTGACCGCGAACCTAGGGCTCTACGTCACGAAGGACGGAGAGTTGCGCCGGTTCGTCCTGGACCAGCTTCCGAACGTTTTGCAGGACGACAAAAGCGGCACCGTCAAGGTCTCGCGCGACTACGATGTCCACATTTCTGTCGACACCACGGTCGATCCGAAGCTTTTCACCGTCTTGAAATAGGCACGCGAACCGAAACTATCCTTCGGTCGTAGGGTATCTTCAGGAGACAAAGTGTCGGAATCGGTCAACGCGTCGGTTTGCAGTTTTGCAGGACTCTGCCTGGGCAACAGGTGCCGTGTCGTCTGCGTCGACGCGGACGGCGGGACGGCGTGCCGGCTGATGGAAATGGGGTTGACCCCTGGCACCGAATTCACCGTGACGAAGGTCGCCCCCTTCGGAGATCCGATCGAAATCGAAGTCCGCGGTACGCGAATCTGTCTGCGCCGCAAGGAAACGCAAGAGATCTCCGTCGAAAAGGTGGGGTAGGAGTGGCGCGTAGCGCCTCGACCGACGAACGGGCCGCCCTCGTCGCGCTTGTCGGCAACCCGAATTCCGGAAAGACCAGCCTCTTCAACGCCCTGACAGGCTCCAATCAAAAGGTCGGCAACTACCCGGGTGTCACCGTCGAACGTGTCAGCGGCAAGGCCGTGTTCGACGGTGGGAAGAAGGTCACGGTCGTCGATGTTCCCGGGCTCTACAGCATGCGTCCGGTTTCCGTAGACGAAGAGGTCGCGACGGAGTTGGTGGCGGGGACGGCCGAAGAGGGCGAGCCAGACGTCCTCGTTTGCGTCATCGACGTCACCCACCTCGAGCGCAACTTGTTCTTCTTCAGCCAGATCGTCGGCTCTCAGATCCCGACGGTCGTCGCCCTGACGATGACGGACGTCCTTCAGCGCGAAGGGAAGTCGATCGACGTCGACCGATTGTCCGACGCCTTGGGAGTCCCCGTCGTCCCGGTGGTCTCGCACAAAGGCACCGGGCTGGCCGAGCTCAGGGCCGCGATCGTAGCGACCCTCGCGTCGCACGTCCGGCCCGAAGTCGACCTCGGGTTCCCGTCGATCGTGAGGGAGCCGGTCTTCCGGCTCCACGAACTTTTGGCCCGGGCAGGCATCGACGTGACCAAGAGTGCCGTCCGGGAAGCCTTGCTCGACGAGAACGCTCCGTTGAACCGGAAGCTGAAGAACACGCCGGAATTCGTCCAGGCATTTGCCGAGGAGCGCACCGCCATCATGAGCGGAGCCGTCCAAGGCAAGACCCTCGACGCTCAAGCCCGATACGCTTGGGCGGGCCGGGTCCGCCAAGAGACGGTCGTCGAACCGAACCGTCTTTCGCGTCGCGGTTCGGACAAGATCGACGCGTTCCTCACCCACCGCGTCTTCGGACTCATCTTCTTCGTGGCGGTCATGTACACCGTCTTCCAAAGCATTTACACGCTCGCGACGCCGCTGATGCAAGTGATCGAGTCCGCGACCGACGCGGTGAAAGGGTTCGTCGCCCCGATGTTGGCCGGCAATCCGACCGTACAGTCCTTGGTCGTGGACGGCGTCGTCACCGGGATCGGGACGGTCTTCATGTTCCTCCCGCAGATCCTGATCCTGTTCTTCTTCATCGCCGTCCTGGAAGGTTCCGGGTATCTGGCGCGCGCCGCCTTTCTGATGGACCGCCTTTTGGGATGGTGCGGCCTCAACGGTCGGGCGTTCATCCCGTTGCTGTCGTCGTTCGCTTGCGCCGTGCCGGGGATCATGGCGGCCCGGGTCATGCCCGACCATCGCTCACGTCTGGTCACGATCCTCGTCGCGCCGCTGATGAGTTGCTCGGCGCGTTTGCCCGTCTACGTGCTGATGATCGGCGCCTTCATCGAGCCGAAGTACGGCCCGCTCTGGGCTGGGTTCGCGCTCTTCGCGATGCACTTCGTGGGGCTGGCGTTCGCCGTACCGATCGTCTTCATCTTGAACAAGGGCGTGTTCCGGACACGCAAGCTCCCGTTCGTGCTCGAACTCCCCCGGTACCAATGGCCCCGGCTCCGCGACGTCTTCCTGACGATGGTCTCCCGCGTCAAGGTGTTCCTGAACACGGCCGGGACGATCATATTCGTGATGTCGATCGCGATCTGGGCGCTCCTTTCGTTCCCGAAGAGCGCAGAAGCCGATGCCCGCTATGCCGCCGACCACGCCCGGCTTGCGCCCGCCGTCGAACTCGGCAAGTACGTCCAAGCCAGGCAGACGGAAGACTCCTTTTTGGGTCAGTTCGGACGCGCGATCGAGCCTGCGTTCAAACCTGCCGGTTTCGACTGGCGTTTGACGACCGCCGTACTGGCCGCGTTCCCTGCGCGCGAAGTCGTCGTCAGCGCGATGGGGATCATCTTCGACATGGGCGGAGACGTCGACGAGTCGTCGGGAGACCTACGGACCGCGATCAGCCGGGCGACTTGGCCCGACGGAAAGCCGTTGATGACGGTCCCGACCTCGATCAGCCTTATGGTCTTCTTCGCCCTGTGCTGTCAGTGCATGGCGACGCTCGCCGCGATCAAACGGGAGACGGGAACGTGGAAGTGGGCCGCGTTCGCCTTCGTCTACATGACTGTCTTGGCGTACGTTTCGGCCGTCGCGATCTATCAGATCGGGTCACGGATCGCAGGCGGTTGATCTGAACGACAAATCAGGCCCCGCACAAGGCGGGGCCGTTATCCTCGAGTGGTGAAGTCGTTGACGGTCAGCCTTTGCCGCCGCCCTTGCCCTTCGCACCGCCGGCGGCAGCACGGTTCTGGGCCATTTTCTGGCGCTCGGCTTTGACAAGCGCCTCGTACTTCTTGAACTTTTCGGTGCCGATGATCGTTTTGAGCTCGCCTTCGTACCAGATCGTGACCTTTTGGAACTCGCCTCGGAACGCCTGCCTGTTGGCGTTCTTCGGGTTCTCCTTGCGCATCTTTTCGACCATCGCTTTGAGCTTGTCGTTCCGGCGCTTCATCAAGTCGGTGACCTTGTCGTTCTGGGCCTTGGTCAGTCCGAGCTTCGCGATGACGCCCTTTTCGACGTTGCCCATGGCTTGGCCTTGACCCTTGCCGCGCTGTCCAGCGGCGAAGCCCCCGCCAGGAGCCCCGCCCTTGGGGCCTGCGGCCTGGCCGAACGCGGCGGTGGCGAGAAGGGCCGTTGCGGCGATCAAAAACGCTTTGTGTCTCATGTTCCGTTCAGCCCGTGGCGTGCCAAGGCTCCGTTCAGGGCAAGACGAGGTCGGGCCGGAATTGTTCAGTAAGACCCAGTCGACCGCAGGTCTTCGGCGCGGGCCTTTTGCACGAGCTCTGCGATCTCTTCGGAGTGCGAGGCCCTGAACTCGTCCGGGGTGCCTAAGAACAGCAGGCGGCCTTCGTGGAGGAACGCGATCCGGTCGGCGACCCTGAGGACGCTCGTGACGTCGTGGCTGACGACCACACAGGTCGCCTGCGTGCGGTCACGTGTCTCGACGATCAGCCGGTCGATGGAATACGCCGTGACCGGGTCAAGGCCGCTCGTCGGCTCGTCGAACAGAAGGACGCTGGGTTCCAAGGCCAGGGCGCGGGCGAGGCCCACGCGCTTCCGCATGCCGCCGCTCAGCTCGCTCGGGAATTTACGCTCGGTCCCTTCGAGGCCGACGGCCGCAAGTTGCTCGGTGACGATCTTAGACTTCTCGGATTTGGACAGTCGGCGCCTGCGCGAGACGCCAAACACGATGTTCTCGCCCACGTCAAGGTAGTCGAACAGCGCCGCGTATTGGAAGACCATGCCCATCTTCGCTCGGGCGGTTTCCGGCTCTCGCCTGACGCTCGTTCCGTCGACGGACACGTCGCCGGACGTGATCGGGAGAAGGCCGGAGATGCACTTGAGCAGCGTGGTCTTGCCTCCGCCGCTACTGCCCATGACGACCAGGATTTCCCCTGCCTCCACCTCGAACTCGATGTCGAAGAGGACGGGCTTGGTGCCGTACGACTGGCTCAGGCGCTCGACGCGGAGCATGGGGCCGGAGGATACTCGGCCGGCTCTACGCGGGCACGGCCGGCGTTCGGGCGGCGCGAACGCGGGCGATCGTCTCTTCCGAGACCTCGCGCTCGAAGCTCCGGAATCCGGCGAGTTCAAAACCGTGTTTGCGGGCCCATCGCTGCGTCTGGTCGACCTGTTCGACGCTGACGTCCTTCCCCAAAGTGAACGATTCCGGGCGGTCCTCGAGAGCCAGCATCATCGTCTCGCTCATACAGGCGTAAGCCGTGCCGGGAGGAAAGCCGAAGTCAAGGGTCGAGACCATGTTTCCGGGGACCTTGACGATCCCGCCTTCGATGACGAGCACGTCCGGCCGTTCTCGGGCCACCCGGACCGAGACGTCCCTAGGCCTGGAAACGTCGCAGACGACGGCCCCTGGTTTCAAATGACGGGGCTCGACGATCGCTCCCCCTGCCGAAGTCACGGTCACGAGCGCGTCGGCTTCGGCCAGATCGTCCAGGTCGGTCGTCGCGACGGTCCCTGGAATGTCGCAGGCCAAGGCTTCGGTCCGGGCCGTGTCCCGGCCGACGACCAAGGTCTTCGCGAACGATCCCGCCAACACCTTGGCGCACGTCTTCCCGATCGAACCCGTCGCGCCGACGACCGCCAGAGTCGACCGGACCGGTTCGACCCCGACGAGGGCACATGCTTTCAAGACGCCCTCGATCGCCGTGGCGACCGTGTAGCTGTTACCCGTCGTCACGGCGATCGGGGCCCGTTGGGCGATCGTCACGCCCCCGTCGCCGACGACGCTCGTAAACGCTCCGAGCCCAATGATCTGGCACCCTTCGGCCGCCGCGAGCTCCGCCGCTTTGACGATCTTCTCGTAACTGTGTTCGACCGGCATACCGCCCGTCATCATCGCTGGGGTCAGAGGGACGCCGACGAAGACCCCTTCCGTCTTTGCCCCCGTCAGGCTCGTGATCCCGGTCGCCTGACCGACGACCTGAGGGCTCATGCCCCGCATGATCCTCTCAAGGATCCCGTCCGGAATGAAACGGGCGACAGGGTAGCGTTTTGCTGCCTGTTTGGGAGTGAGAGGGTGGACGACGAAGGCGAAGCGCGTCAAGTTGGCCCCGCATTTTACCGACGCCGTTCATGGTCGGACCGCTCCCCGTGGGTCGGGACGAGACTCGCGAACGCCGAGCGTCCCTAGCTCCGTCATAATCGCCTCGTGATCAAGAAGGTCCTTGTGGCGAACCGGGGCGAAATCGCCGTCCGGGTGTTCCGGACGGCCACGGAAATGGGGATCCGGACCGTCGCGGTCGCGAGCGAAGCGGACCGCGAGGCCCTCCACGTCAAAGCTGCCGACGAGGTCGTCTTCATCGGCGCGCCAGAGCCTTCGGAGAGTTATCTGAACGTCGAGCGCATCCTGCTCGCCGCAAAGGACACCGGTGCCGACGCGGTCCATCCCGGCTATGGCTTCTTAAGCGAGAGGTCTTCGTTCGCCAGGGCATGTCGGGACGCGGGTTTGACGTTCGTCGGACCGAATCCCGAGGCGATGGACCGGCTCGGCGCGAAGATCGATGCCAAAAGGCTCGCTGTGGACAACGGCGTGCCCGTCACCCCTGGGTTCTTCGAACGGGGCGCGACCATGGCACAGATCCGGGCCGCATCGGACGAGATCGGCTACCCGGTCATGCTCAAAGCGAGCGCGGGCGGTGGCGGACGAGGCATGCGAGCGGTTTTCGACCCCGCTGAATTCGAGCGCGAGTTCACGTTAGCGGTCGAGGAAGCGGAGAAGGCCTTCGGCGATGGGGCGATGATGGTGGAAAAGCTGGTCGTCCGCCCTCGCCACATCGAAGTGCAAGTCTTGGCCGACCGCCACGGACAGGTCGCCTGTCTCTTCGAGAGGGAGTGCTCCCTTCAACGCCGGCACCAGAAGGTCGTCGAAGAGTCGCCGTCGCCGGTCATGACGGACGGGCTGTGGACGAGGATGAGGGACGCCGCCGTCCGGTTGGTCCAAGCCGCCGGTTACGAGAACGCCGGCACGGTCGAGTTCATGGTCGACGAAGCCGGATCCGAGTTCTACTTCTTAGAAGTCAATGCCCGGCTTCAGGTCGAACACCCGGTCACCGAGGCGGTCACGGGGCTCGACCTTGTCGAATGGCAGTTCCGAATCGCTCAAGGCGAGCGGCTCGACCTCGGCGCCGCCCTCATGTCGGGTGACCGCCAAGCCCTAAGGGGCCACGCGATCGAGGCCCGGATCATCGCCGAAGACCCCGCTCGCGGTTTCCTGCCGAGCGTGGGGCGGATCGTAGGGTTCGCGCCACCAAGGACGTTCGGGTCCCGGTTCGACACCGGATTCGGACCTGGCTCGGAAGTCACGCGTTACTACGATTCTCTGGTCGCTAAACTGATCGTCCATGCCGACACCCGTGAGCGGGCCATCGACAAGCTCTCCGCTTCACTCATGGACACCCACGTCCTCGGCGTCAAGACGAACGTGTCGTACCTCCTCGACGTCATCCGGGCCGAGGGCTTCCGGAGCGGAGCGTTCGACACCGGATACCTGGGTCGCGAGTTCGCGGATTGGTCGCCCCCGACCGAACTCCCGGCCGCCCTCGCCGATCTTGTCAGTTCTGCGACGTCTCCCCTAGCGTCCGGTGCGGCCGGCAATCGGAGGAGCGCGACTCCGTCGTGGGACACGGCCGACAGTTTCCGTAACGCGCCGCAAACGAGGTAAGTGGAGACAGAGCCGGATGAAAGACGGGAAGTACTTCAGCGAAAAGGACGTCGGCAAGATCGTCCGAAGGGCGGCCGAGCTTCAGGAGAAGTCGACGGGCCCCTCGACGTATTCGCCCGGTGTGTCGCGCGAAGAACTGGAGAGGGTCGCCAAGGAGATGGGCATCGACCTCCCGTACCTCGACCAAGCCGTCCAGGAGCGGCTCCAAGAGGCTTCAGGCGAGGGACTGACCGTCCTCGGCGTCCCCCTGTCACGCGAGTACGAGCGCGTCATCCCAGGAGAACTGCCTCCCGAGGACTTTGATGTCGTCATCGAGGAGACGGCGTTCAACCGAAAATCGCAGTTCACCAACCAGATCGGACGGTCGCTGCAGTCTCACCTGTCGAGCGGACTCGGCTACGCCAAGATGAACGTCCATTCGCGGGACGGACGGACAAGGTTGAGGATGAAATCGATCCCGCTTTACGCGGGCTTGTTGACGCTCTATCCCGCGTTCCTGGCGGCCTTGATCTCCAGCGTCCATTTGACCGAAACCGTCGCCCATCTTCCCGGTTGGGTCGTTCCCGGCATCATAGCCGCCGGCCTGTCGCTGGGTTGGGCGGGATTCGCCGGTTTGGCGCGACTGAGCCACAAAGCCGTTGCGGACTTGACCGCCAGGATCGAAGCGCGCATCGCCGAAGCCACACGCGGTCGGTCCGGACAGGCCGTCGGGCAGCTCGAAGGGGTGCCCGACGAAGAGTCGGAAGTCCGGCACGTCAAAGGGAACTGACGAGCCGTTCGATCTGAATGTTGGCGGACCGAAGGCGTTGACAGAGGGTCCGTCCGAGGTTCCTGTAGATCGTCATCCCGGCGTACGGCCTGGCGTTCATATACGCCAGCAGCTTTTCCCCGTCCAGGTGGATCGCCTTGGAGGCCGTATGGCTCATGACCGTGGCCGACCTGTGGCCGCCCTCGAAGAACGCGAATTCGCCGATGATGGCGCCGGGCTTCAGCCGGCTCACAGGGTCGCCCGTGGCCAACGTGACCTCGGCCGCTCCTTCCACCAGGACGAACAGGTCGTACGACACGTCGTTCGCCCGGACGATGTCCTGCATCGGCTCGTAGTCCACGAACTCCGCGATGCCGAGCAAAGCGTTCACATCGTCCTCGGCCAGTCCTTCCGTCAGGTAGTTGGCCCTGAGGGCTTGAAGAAGGTCCATATGGCCGGTGAGGATACCGGCCGCGAGCGTACAAGTTCGGCCATTCCGACCAGTTCAGAACCTTTCGTCGCCGACCCAGGTCGCCGGGTCACTTCCGGACGAGGCTCTTGGCGATGAACAGCATGTTCGCGGGACGCTCTGCGAGGCGTCGCGTGAAATAGGGGTACCAAGAGCCCCCGTACGGGACATAGACGCGGACGTTGTAACCTTCGTCCCGAAGAGTGTCCTGCAGGTCGCGGCGGATGCCGTACAGCATCTGCCATTCGAAGCGCTCCTTGCCGATCCCTTCGCTCTGGGCGAACGCCTTGAGCCGGTCGACGATCGCTTGATCGTGGGTCGCGATGGCCGGGTAGTGCCCGGCGACCATCAGTCGCTTCGCCGCGTCCACGTACTTGTCGTCGACGACCGACTTGTCCTGGAAAGCGACCCGCTCCGGTTCGAGGTAGGCGCCCTTGACGATCCTGACCCGGCAACCGAGCCGGATCAGACGTTCGACGTCGGCCTCTGTCCGATGAAGGTAGCTCTGGAGGACGGTGCCCGTGTTCGGAAAATCCGGGAAGACCCGTTCGAGCATCGCGACCGTCCGTTCCGTGTAGTCGCTGCCCTCCATGTCGGCACGCACGAAAATGCCGTGCGGCAGGGCCGCCGCAAGGAGCCTCCGGTAGTTCGATTCGGCGACGTCGTCGCCTTGGTCGAGCCCGAGCATCGTCAGCTTGATGCTGATGTTGACCTTCTCACGGAAGGGGCTTTTCGCGATCCGCTCGACGACTTCGATGTACGCGTCCGTCGAGTGTCGGGCCTCATCGACCGATCCGACGTTTTCCCCCAGAAGATCGAGGGTCACGTTCAGGCACGTAGAAGCCAGGGCTTCGGCCGCCGACATCGCGTCGTCGAGGGTTTCGCCGGCGATGAAGCGGCGGACAAGGGGACGGAACAGGAACGAGCGCGTCACCAAGGCCTTGACGGGCCGGAGGGCAGAGGCCTTCAGGATGAGCGACCGGAACAACATCGTCGTTGCGGCCGGCATTTTACTTTCCTTATGGCCTCAGGGCGGCCGAGTGCCCAGTTCTCCTTGATTCAATATTCCGCAATCTGTGAATATTCTTGAACCAAATCGCTAAAAACAGACTTAAACTAGTCATGAGCACCATGAAACGGTTGAAAGCGATCTACAGGCCCGAGGGTTCGCACTGGGTCGGGGACGGGTTCCCGGTCAGGACCTTGTTCAGCTATGCTGGGCATCCCGAGGACGTCAGTCCGTTCCTGCTCTTCGACCATGCCGGGCCGAAGTCGTTCGGCCCGACCGACGTACCGCGCGGCGTGGACGAGCACCCTCACCGCGGGTTCGAGACGGTGACGATCGTCTACCAGGGCGAGCTACAGCACCGGGACTCGGCGGGCCATGCCGGGAAGATCGGGCCGGGCGACGTCCAATGGATGACGGCCGCGTCGGGCGTCGTCCACGAAGAGATGCACTCCGACGAATTCGCCCGACAAGGCGGCGTCTTCGAGGTCGTCCAGCTCTGGGTCAACCTTCCGGCACGCAACAAAATGGACGATCCGAGGTACCAAGAGATCCGCCGCGACGACGTGCCTACGGTCCGTGTCCGTGGCGGAGACGTCCGCGTCATCGCGGGCGACTTCGCCGGGACGCTCGGTCCGGCCCAGACCGTAACGCCGATCGAAGTCTGGGACGTCCGGTTCGAGGGGCCCGGAATCCTCGAACTGCCTGTTCCGCGTGGCCACAACGCCGTCCTCGCCGTTTTGGACGGTTCGGTCGAGATCGAGCACGAAACGGTCGGGGCCCATGAAGTCGGAGTCTTCGGGCCCGAGGGCTCCGGGGTCGCTGTAAAAGTCCTCCGACCCGGTAAGGCGCTGCTCCTGGCGGGCGAGCCGATCCAAGAGCCTGTCGCGGGTTACGGACCGTTCGTCATGAACACCCAAGACGAGATCCGGCAGGCCGTCGAGGACTTTCGGTCCGGCCGCTTGGGCAAGCTTTTGGCCGGGTAGATTCCCCGCCATGGACGGCGGCGCGGCGGACCGGGTCAGGGAACACTTGACCCTGAACCCGCCACGCAAGGTCCTTCTGCTCGTCCACCCCAACATCGGCGACACGGTCAACTTGACCGCGGTCGCCCGGTGGGTGAAACAGGCTTGGCCTCGTGCCTTCGTCGTCGGATGCACCGCTCAAATCCCGTCGCCCCTCTTCGAGGCGTGCCCGTTCGTCGACGAGGTGTGGCTCCGGCCCGACACCGTTTTCGGACAAGCGTCCTTTTTGGCCCGGGTCCGCCGGGCCGGGTTCGACCTGAGCCTTCATTGCCAAGGGCAGAACACCTTGCTGCGTCTGGTCAAGGCGGCAGGCGTCCCGGTCAGGGTCGGCGTCGCCGGCTCCAAACACGCCGAGGCCCTGCACGTTTCGGTGCGATGGAAAGTAGGCGAGGTCGAGCAGCCCGGGACGATGGGTCGCTTGTTATCGGCGCTCGGATGCGACTGTTCCGATTCCAGTCCGGCGGTCGAAGTCGGTTCCGAAGCCCGGAGTAAGGCGGCCGGACTCCTTGGTGAAGGCCGGTTCATGGCCGTGATGCCAGGTGCGTCCCATCCGGCCAAGACCTGGCCCTTGGAACGGTTCCGCGAGGTCGTGGCCGTCCTGCCGCACGACGTCGTCCCTGTCTGGCTCGGCGGGCCCGCCGAAGTGGGTCGGGCCGGCGAAGCGGCGGAGGGACGGGCGATCGATCTGACGGGGAAGCTGTCCGTGATCGAGACCATGGCCGTCTTGGAGCGCTCTCGCCTCCTTCTGACGAACGACAGTGGGCCGATGCACTTGGCCGCTGCGGTCGGAACCCCGGTCGTGGCGCTGTTCGGGCCGACGTCTTCGAAGCGGTTCGCGCCGTACGGCGAGGGTCACGCGGCCCTTCAGGGCCGGTGCGAGTGTCCAGTCCGCGATCTCGACCGTTGCGGCGGCGCATGCCTGAACTCGATCGGAGTGTCCGACGTCGTCCCCTTGGTCCTCGCTGCGCTCAAGCCGTGACCTCGGCCGCTGCGAACGTGCGGAGAACGTCCTCGAGCTCGGCTAGGGAATCGACGGTCGAAAGGCGGCCTCTCACCTGGGCGGCGCCGTGCTCGCCCTTGATGTAAAGGGGCAACTGTCCTCGGAGGGCGCGCAGACCGCGGGACTCCGGGGAGGGGCCGTTTCCGCCCGTGTCTTCGTCGCGCTCGTACTCGACCATGGCCCGAGCGTGTTCGAGGGCCACGGCGATGCGGTCGTGGAGCGTCGGTGCGTCGGGCGGAGACTCGCCCGTGAGGCCGCACCGGATGCGTGCCAGCCTCCAAGGGTCACTGATCGCGGCCCGTCCGACCATCACGCCGTCGCAACCCGTTTCCTCCACCATCCGTCGGGCGTCTTCAGGAGTTTTGACGTCGCCGTTCCCGACGAGCGGAACGTCGACCGCGGCCCTGAGCTCATGGATCAGCCGCCAGTCTGCTTCGCCTTCGAAGCCCTGCTTGGCGAAGCGGGCGTGAAGCGTGATCATCTTCGCGCCCGCCCCGACGAACCGCTTGGCGAGTTCAGGCGCGGCGAACAGGGAGTAGTCCCATCCTGCCCGGACTTTGACGGTGACGGGGACGGAAACCGACCGGACGACGGCCGCCACGATCCGCTCGGCCAGGTCGGGATCCTTGAGAAGCGCCGCGCCGGCACCCGTCCGGCACACCTTGGGCACCCAGCATCCCATGTTGATGTCGACGGTGTCGGCCCCGGACTCTTCACAGAGCTTGGCCGCTTCGACCATCGTGTCTTCGTCGCCTCCGAAGATCTGGATCGCCAACGGTCGCTCCCGGGGATCGATCCGGAACTTACGGAACGTCTTCTTGGCCCCGTAATGGACGGCCATCGCACTGACGAATTCCGTGAACACGAGGCCGGGCCTACCGATGCGCTTGGCGATGAGGCGCATGGGAAGGGACGTGACGTCCTCCATCGGAGCCAGGAGGAGGGGCGGGTCGACGCGGACGCCGCCGACCAGGAAGCCCGGAACGGGGGCCATTCGGACGTCCATTGTGACAGACCCGGCTTCAGTCCACGCGGGCGGGCGGCCTCGTCAAGACGATCTTCGTGTACGCGACGGTGAACCCGGCTCTCGCCTGATTGCGCTGGGACTGGCTGCCAGGCAGGCATTCACAGACCGCCAGGCTGCAAAAGTGCTCCTTGGCGTACGCCATCCGCGCGGCGAGCAGGGACGATTGGGCCCCTCGGTTGCGGAACGGGGCGAGCGTCGCGGCTCCTCCGAGGTAGACCGATCCGTCGGCCAGGAACAGCGTGGCGGCGGCGGCGGGCACACCGTCGAATCGGGCGAGGAACGCGACGGTGCCTACCGAAGCCGCGATGACGTCGCCAAGCTCGGCCATCTCGGGCGGAACGTCGTCGCCGAAGAAGCCTCGAAGGGCCACGTCCTTCCAAACGTCGCAGTCCGAGTCGCCGACGACGGACACCGTCGCCTCTCCGACCGGTGCCGGCCGCTCCCACGCGTCCAGGTCGAGCGTCAGAACGTTCTCGTACTGGACGTTCGTCCATCCCCGTCGGACGACCATCGCGAGCAGGTCGGGGTCGGAGTACGGCGTGACGACGTACTCCCAGTCCTTGGCCCGTCCCGCAAAGAACTCTTCGACGGCGTCGAGCTCCTTTTCATGGGCTCTCGAACCGACGGCCAGTCGGGCGACCTGGGTCAGGGGCGAGCCGTCGCCGCAAAAGACGGCGCTTCCGGTCCCGATCGGAGCATGGGCAGGGGCTCGGTCCGGCCATAGGGACTCGACGGCAGCGGCCGTGGCACGATAGATCTCGGATCCTAAGGCGAAGATTCGGTCGACGGTCGGATCCGGCACCCCGACATTGTGCGCCATCGCTCCAAGACTCGGGCGGGGCGACTGGCGTAAACTCGGGCCGATGTCCAAGCCAGCCTTGACCGTCGGCCTGATCGGCTACCAGTTCATGGGGAAGGCCCACAGCAACGCGTACCGACAGGCGAACCGCTTCTTCGACCTGCCCCGGCAGATCCGGATGAAGACGCTGTGCGGTCGGACGGAAGGCGCCGTCCGCCAGGCTGCGGACAACCTTGGATGGGAAGGCTACGCCACAGATTGGCGGACGGTCCTCGACGATCCTGAGATCGACGTCGTCGACGTCGCGACGCCCGGTAACTCCCACTGTGAGATCGCCTGCGCCGCCGCGGAGGCGGGCAAGATCGTCTTCTGCGAAAAGCCGATCGGGAACACCTTGGCCGAAGCGGCCCAGATCCGGGACGCCGTCCGCTCGGGGGGACGTCCGAGCGTCGTCTTCCACAACTACCGCAAGGCGCCAGCCGTGGCTTTGGCCAAGAAATGGATCGACGAGGGCCGTCTCGGCACGATCTATCACATGCGGGCCGTCTACTTGCAGGACTGGATCGCTGATCCGGAGTTCCCTTTGGTCTGGAGGCTGGACAAGTCGGTGTCCGGAAGCGGCGCCCACGGCGACATCAATTCGCACATCATCGATGTGGGCCGCTTCCTCGTCGGCGAGTTCGAGGAAGTCTGCGGGACGCTCCACACCTTCGTCAAAGAGCGACCGTTGGCAGGCGAGATCGACGACCGGATGGGGGCGAAGGCCTCGGCCGAGAAGGGCAAAGTCACGGTCGACGACGCGGCGATGTTCTTAGCCCGTTTCAGGAACGGGGCCCTCGGGACGTTCGAGGCCAGCCGGTTCGCGGTCGGTCGGAAGAACCACAACCGCTTCGAGATCAACGGTTCCAAGGGTGCGGTCGTGTTCGACCTCGAGCGGATGAACGAACTCGAATACTACAACAACGGGGATCCCAGCGAGGCCCACGGTTTCCGGACGGTCTTGGCCACCCAAAGCGACCATCCTTATGCCGGGCACTATTGGCCCGTCGGGCACATCATCGGGTACGAGCACACGTTCGTCAACCTCGTGGCGGACGCCGTGACGGCGATCCACGAGGGACGGTCGCCGAGCCCGGACATCGAAGAGGGCTACCAGAACCAGAGGATCCTGGACGCGGTCGAAAGGAGCCACGAAGCCCGTGGCTGGATCGCGCTCTGAGCGCAGGGAGACCTCAGGCGGCCCTACGGCGAGACGATTTGATCGCGTTCGCCAGCTTTTCGAGGGCCGAGTGGAAGACGGTGTTGTCGTCCTGTTCGTTGGCCATCGACCGCATCAGGAGCTCATAGGCTTCTTCTTCGGTCAAGACCACCGTCACGGTTGCGTGCCTATCCATGGCTGACATTCGGGATTCTTGGCACGCCGGAGCCCCGTGGACACGGATCGGGGCCGAAACCTGGTTTATTCACGGACGTCAAACTAGAAAATATCGCGTTTCTGGCCTAATCACGGACAGATTCGGGTGAGCCCGGGCGGAATTGCGCGATAATAGAAGATAGGATTCGTGCGCATGAGGCGGCCGACCGTCTGGTTTTTGGGGTTTGGGGCGATAGGACTGGTGCCGGTAACGGCAACCGGCCAGGTCGCGTTGCCCGCCGGGCCCGACAAGCCACAGATCGGTCAGAACGAGATCGGGGGGCGGATCGCCCTCGAACAGCTCCGCTACAGCGTCGAGCGGCCGTCCCTGCCGTTGCGTTACGGGAACGTCAAGGTCGGGTCGGACCGGGTCGAGACCGGGGGCCAGAACCTCGTCCGGGACAAAGACTATTACGTCGATTACGCCGCAGGCGTCGTCTATCTGAAGCGGCCCTTCCGGGACGGGCAGACCGTCACGGTCGAATACCGTTACGACGACACGAAAGGGGCGGCGGGGACGTACGGCCTGGTCGGTAACGGGGCCAAGTTCCAAGGGTTCACGTTCGCCGTCAATCCGAACACGTCGATGATCCTTGGCCTTGGGCTCACGGAGCGCCTGGCCGACGGCACGGTCCTGCAGTCGAACGTCTACGGCCTCAAGAACTCCTTCAGTTTCGCCGGTGGCAACATGCGCGGCCTGTACATGGTCGGCGACCGGAAGCGCGTCCAGTCCGAGAACATGTTCGGGGAGAAGGCGCGGCCGGGCACGAACGACGAAGAAGGGAAGTCGCACGCGATCGTCCAACAGTTCGACGGATCGGTCATGGGCGGGAAGGTCCGGCTCGGCTATCAGGACATCGGCGACAAGTTCGGCGGGTTCTCCGCCTTTGAAGGTTCGGGCATCGAGGACGCCCAGATCCGACAGTTCGCGAAAGAGCGGGGCTTGAAACGGACCGACCTGGCCGTCGAAGGCTTGGGAGGCAAAGCCCTCGGTTTGAGCGCGGGCATGCGGAGCGTCGGAGACGACCAAGGCACCGTCAACTGGCGCAACTACGGCGGGAACCTGTTCGGCCTCGCGGTCAACTATTCGGCCCTGAAAGTCGACCCTGGTTTTGCCCGGTTCAAAGACCTGGCCGAAGGCGACCGGGACCAATTGGCCAAAGAGCGCGGGCTCGACCGTCAGAACGTGTCGGTCGGCAAGACCTGGAAGACCGGCGGCCTCAAGTACGACACCACGAAGGTCGAGACCTTGGACGGCTTCGGGCTGTACCGTCAAGCGTTCGCTTTCAACCTTCCGTGGGTGTCCGCGTCGTTCTCCAACCAGCACGTCCAGCAAGGCTTCAACAGGTTCGGAGACCTGAGGGAAGGCGACCGCGGGCAGTTGGCCCGCGAGTCCGGGCTCGTGCGCCAGAACACGGCGTTCAGCCTCGCTCCGAAGGGCGGTTTCAAATTGAACTGGTCGGACGCGGTCGTCCGGACGGACGGCGGCGACTTCGTGGCCCGTGGCCTTGGCCTCAACTATGGCCGACTGAGTTTCTCCCATGACCGGCTGGACGTCGGTCCCGGCTTCGGCGCGCTCGGCGCCCTGAGCCCGCAGGAAATCGGCTCCCACCTGAACACGATCGTCAAAATGGCCGACCCGAACGCGGGCGTGCAGGGCCCCGACGGTGGCGCCTGGGGCAATTCGGCGGGACTGAACCGCTCGGTCTGGCGGGCCGGATACGACTTCGGAAAAGGGTCGAGCCTGGCCACGTCGTCGGAAGCGATCGAAGGTGCGAACGACCAGCTCAAAGTCCGGCAGGTCGCGCTCGTGACGCCCAAGGTGTCCATGAGCCTTCGCGACCAGCGCACCGGCGACGAGTTCGGCGAGACCACCCGGCTCCTCTTGACCGAGCAGCAACGGTTCGGGACCGCGATCGGGCTGCAACGATCGGACTTCAACCTCGCCGCCAACCTGGGCG
This sequence comes from Armatimonadota bacterium, assembly GCA_018268395.1. NCBI lineage: Bacteria > Bacillati > Armatimonadota > Armatimonadota bacterium. Next base: position 95,181 of record JAFDWQ010000005.1, read on the forward strand.
GCATGAAAAACCTCAAGTATTCGCGGACGACGGCGGAAGACCAAGGCGGCGACTTGTCCCGCCAGATGCTCTCGTTCGCTGACAAGGGATTTTCGGTCAACTACAACAGGCGGTCGGTCGGTGCCGGCTTCGCAAGCTTGCCCGGCATGGTCGATCCCGAACGCGACTTCCTGACGGCGATGGTCGGATTCGACCAGTCCGAACTGACCGCGTCTTGGCAACTGATGCCGAGCTTGGCCTTGGAGTTCCGTGACGTCAAGGGCTTCAACGCCACGAACGGCTTCGGCCGGTTCGGGTCACTCGCTGCGATCCGGTGGCTGCCCGACAAGAACACGACGTTGACGGGCGCCTCGACATCGACGAAACAGACCGACCCGTCACAACCCCTGGTCGACCAACGGACGGACCGGATCGAACTGTCCCGAAACATGGGCGCCGTCGGCAAGCTCACGTTGATGCACGAGGAGCGTCAGTACGAGGGCTCGCAGGACGTCGATCCCGACAGCCGCACGGACACCGTCGTCTACGAGAACCAACTGACAAAGTCGACGACGCTTCGGACCGAACACAGCAAGACCCTCTTCGAAAACGGCGAGCACGAGACGAAGACCAGCAACAGCGTCTCCCAAGCGCTGAATTCCCGCCTCGGGGTCAGCGTCACCGATACGAAGATCCAACGCGAGGGCGACAAACCGTCCGTGACCCAACGAGACTATGGGTTCTGGGTCGACTTCGGCAAGAACATCCGCCTCAACTATAAGTCCGTCCGGAACCTCAACGGCCAGACCGAGGGCGAGTTGCACAACGATGTCAACGTCACGCCGGGAGAGGTCCAGGGTGTGAGCATCGGCGCGGCCCAGTATCAGTCGAACGTTTGGGACGACAAGCGCGACCAAAGCATCGGGAACGTCTCACTGAGCAACGTCAAGCCGTTGCGCTTCGGTTTCCTCCAGGACGTCCGATTCAATTACGCGGTCAACTCCGTGCGTGACATGGACGCGTGGCAGCGCGAGTTCCGCACCATGGGCTTCGGGGCCAGGATCGGCGCGTTCGCTTTTGGCGTCGATTACAAGAGCCAGTCGTTGCCGGACGGCGACCGGGCGATCGACCGGGTTTTCTCGTTCACGACCGACGTGACAGGTAAGAGCAAGATCCGAGCTGACGTCAAGTACAACTTGCGCACCCTCCCCTTCGGACAGCAGGCGATGATCCGGAACTACACCGTCACCGCCGAACCGATCAAGCACTGGCAGATCACGCACAGCTTGAACACGAACCCGCTCCAGGCCGACAACAACGCGCTGCTCGGAGCCGTCGCGACGCCGACGAGGTCCAATAAGTGGGGCGTTAGCTTCGACGGGAACGCCAAGACGAAGTTCGGAATGGGCTACGAGGAGTTCTACAACGAACAGAACAACCAGCAGATCAGCTCGTTGAAGTTCGGCGCGACGCTCTTCGCGAACAATCCGTCTCCGCTCGTCCTGGAGTACGTGACGGCCGAATCCAACGTTTCGGGGGAAATGCAGCGGTCGCACGGCTTCAACCTTCGGTTCGACCAGCGGCCAGGTCCGAACCAGTCGATGAGCCTGAAGCTAAGCAACCTCAACTGGGAGATCGCTCGGCCTTCCGACCAGAACCTCCAGAACTGGAACCTCCGGTTCGACTACAGCTGGAAGTTCTGAGCGGTTCAGCGTCGGAACGCGTAATGCGACAGCGAAGCCGACCCGTTGCCGCTCCGGTCCTCGAGTTCGATTCTTAGCGTCTTTCCCAGGTACGTTCCGAGCGCCCATTCGACTTTGGCGCTCGCCGGGCCCTTGATCTCGTGCAACGCGTTACCGGAGGTGGCGTCGATGAGGCGGACGCCCGTCTTGACATCGGCCCGGACCACGAAGCTCACCTTGCCGCCCGTCGCGACAAAGTCGAAACTCTTGACGCTTCCCAAGCGCAACGGGACTTCGTGACCCTGCCCGTCGTCCCCCGTTGACACCATGGCCGACCCGTCCGTCGTGAGACTCGGGACGATGGGCCGTACGCCCGTCGTCGCGAAGTCCCATCCGGACGTCAATGTCGCCGGCGGGTCGAAGCGAAAGGTCTTCGACTTGGCGACGGCCGTGCCGCTGACCCGGCCTTGGAAGGCGATCGTCCGCTTCGTGCGGGCGTCGACAGGCAACAGGGCTTCGAACCCGAGCGAAGAAATCGTGGCCTTTGCTCGCCAGGCCCCGCTGCTGAACGTTCCGGCCGGATCGGCCGACCGTTGATCGGGTGCAAGAACGGCCGGCGTCGCGACGACGACGAGGCGTCCTTCTTTCGCTTCGATCCTGAGGTCGGCGATGCCGGGATTGCGGCGGGCCTCGGTCGAGCGACGCTGAGAGCCGCTTACGGCGTCGACCTGGTGCGGACCAGCGTAGGGACGCGGATTCAGCGTCAAGATCGAGACGGGTCCGTCGTCGCGACCGGGCACGCAACCATCGACGCCGACCGCCCAACCACTGGAATGGACGTAAAGGCCTCCGAACTCGTCCAGAGCCCGCGCGCAATCGGCCAAGAACGAGCCTTCTCCGGTTTCGAAGCTCCGTCGCCCTACCGCTTCGCCCGTCCCAAGGTTCAGGTTCTCGCCCGTCCTGCCGAGATTGTCACCGTCGAGGGGCCCGAGCCCGTTCAAGGTATGGGTCGGATCCGTCGTCCGCGAGAAAAGGCTCCGTAGCAGTGCGACGCCCCGCTCGAACACGTCTTGACGGTCCAACATAGCGCCCGCCCGCATCAGGTCCAGGGCCGTGTCTCCGACATCGCTGGTGCGACCGGACATTCCTGCGAGCGCCAGCGTTCCGAAAGTAGGAACGTCGAGCCGAGGGTCGTCGAGGACCGACTGCCCGAAAGCGGCCGTGTCGACCGCCCGGACGAGTGCCGCGAGGTCGGCTTTCGACGTCCTGCCCGACGCCCTTCGGACCGAGTCGCCCAGGTTGGAACCTGGCCAAGACGATAGATCGAACCGGGAGCCTCCGCTTTCCGAAGCGTCAGTCACCTTTTTCGCTTGGGCGTGGACGTCCTCGCCCCAAGTGGCCGTTGCCTGGACTTCCTCGGCGAAAGCAAGGACCGTCGGGTCATGGTCGCCTGTCGAGGTCCTGTGCCGGAAGAACTCGGCCGCCAGGGAGCGTGCCGTGCGTTCGTCCGCGTCGTCCGGCCATCTGTCAAGCCAGGCACGGATCCACCGCAAAGTCGTCATGGTCGTCGAGGTGGTCGCCTCTTGGACGGGCAGCACCCTTTCGTAGTCCCACGTCTTCCTACTCAGATCGAACCGCGAGGGGAGTCGCCCGTTCTTCATCGGGGCCGCCATCGTCAAAGCGAAGTACTCGCGACCACGTTCCTGCCACGTCTTGATCTTAAGGGTCTGTCCCCACCAGTACATCCCCCAAGCGGCTTTGGCCGCGTTGCCGCGCGCGTCCCATGAGACGAAGCCGGGCTGTCGCGGCGCACCGACCTCACGACCGGACAACTCGGCGTCCCACCAAGGCCCCTCGCCTTCCGCCGGCTCTGACTCTTCCTCTTCCCCGGACGGTTTCAGCGCATAAGCGTTCTTCGTGTATCCACTGAAGGGCATGCATTGCGGAAGGGCCGTGGACATCCTCTTGTGCCCGAAGTTCGTCCAGGACCACGTGTTCGCCCGAGCCATCGCCGCGTAATCGTCGGTATCCGGGAACACCACGTACGACCAAGAGCAGACCGAGGGGGCCACCAACCGGCCGAGCGTCGGCCTTCCATCGACGATCGTCGTCCGGGCCTTTAACCCGAAACCTGCGAAACCTCCTCCGGTCATGGTCCCGCAGGAATCTGTGATTTGCCCGTCGTCGGCTGGCAAGCCGATGAACGCCGATCCCAGTGTCGCAAAGCGGGGCATGGGGCCATAACTGTCGGCCAGGGTCTGAAGCGGCCCGTCCAAGGTTGCGCCCCGAGTGTCGCTGTAACCGTCGTAGATGGAGTCTGTCGGAGACGGCCCTTTGAGTCGTGAGACTTTCGTGTCGACCGCGATCCGGTCGCCCGTGACGCGGTAAACGCGGCGCCACGTACCGACAGGGGACGTGAAGTCGACGGCGATCCGGTCGTTTCCGATTCTCTGGGCTTTGAACGCCGAAGGACGGTTGTGCTTGTCGCTGGAGTACAAGACGGTCGCCCATCGGCCGTCCGGTCCCTTCACCCGAAAAGCGACCGAGACCGGTTTGGACGCAGTATCGACAGCGACGGCGACGGTATCGGTCCGGACTTCGAGTTCAGGGGCGAGGGGGAGGAAGGACAGGACCAACATGCGACCCTTGGATTCTATCCGTTTGAGGGAAGCATCTTCGCCGCCCAGAAACCGACCGGCCCGCAAGTTGACTGCCCTTAAGTTCCCTGTCAGCAAGCCTGCCTGAGTTCGAACGAAGACCGGTAAGCACGCCGGGCGAGCCGGTAACGATCCTTCACGAAGAGGCGGAACATCCCTAATGGGAGAGGTTTGCAGGTGAACTTTTAAATGACGATGCTCTACTCGTTCGTAGCCCTGATAGTGGCTCTCGCCGCCATAGCGGGCGCCTGGTCGTTGACCAGGGAAGCGCTGCGCAAGGCGGACGTCCCAAGCCCCTGAACGTCAGGCTCCGTCGCGTCCCAGCCCTCACCGGCCCCCACATCGGGGGCCGGCTTGACTTTGTTACGGCCGTTCAGCCGTTGACGTATTCCATCCCCATCGGCGCGTAGCGGGCACCGGAGGTCTCGAAGCCGTCAAGAGCCTCGATATGGTGCGGGCTGAGCGTCACTTTCGTGGCTCCGACGTTGTCTTCAAGGTAGCGCACCCGTTTCGTCCCTGGGATCGGGACCATGTCCGGACCCTTCGCGAGCACCCACGCCAAGGCGACCTGGGCTGGAGTGCACAGAAGCTCGTCGGCGACGGCCTTGACTCGGGCGGCAAGGGCCGAGTTGCGTTCCAGGTTTTCAGGTTGGAACCGTGGAGACTGTCGTCGCCAGTCGTTCTCCTCCAGGTCTTCGGGTTTCGTGATCGTGCCCGTGAGGAACCCTCGGCCAAGAGGGGAATAGGGCACGAACGTAATGCCAAGTTCCTGGCATGTGGGAATGACGTCGGCTTCGAAGTCGCGGGTCCAGAGCGAATACTCCGATTGGACGGCTGCGATCGGGTGGACTTTGTGGGCCCTGCGGACCGTTTCCGCCGAAGCCTCGGAGAGGCCGAGGTGCCGGATCTTGCCTTCTTCCTTCAGGCGCACCATCTCGCCGACCGTCTCTTCGATCGGCACGCGCGGGTCGACACGGTGCTGGTAGTAGAGGTCGATCGCGTCGGTCCCTAGGCGAGAGAGGCTCAGTTCGGCGCACTTTCTGACGTAGGCGGGCGTCCCGTCCACGATCCAGCCTTTGTCCTGCTGGACGAGGTCCTGGTGGGAGGTCATCGAGCGGTCGTAGACGTTGCCGAACTTGGTCGCGAGGAAGACCCGGTCGCGGCGCCCCTTGAGCGATCCGGCAAGAAGCTTCTCGTTGTCGCCAGCGCCGTAGACGTCGGCCGTGTCCCAAAAGTCCACGCCGAGCTCGAGGGCACGGTCGAGCGTTCGGAGGGCTTCGTCTTTGTCCGCCGTCCCATAGGCCCAAGACATGCCCATGCATCCGAGCCCGAGGGCGCCGACGTTACGGTCTGCGATCTTTCTGTTTTCCATTCGAGTGGGTTTCCTGTGTAGCGGAGTCGGTCGGGGCGGCGAAGCCGCCGCTAGTCTAAGAGTTTCCTTTCAGGAACAGTGGTGAGAATAAGGAGAGAAATCTCAAGGCCCGCAAGTCCGGCAATCAAATTGATCCAAATGCTGCCAAACTGCAAAGTCAAAGACGCACCAATTGTTGCAAGAAGACAGACAGTTGCTATCCCCGCCGAAAGGGAGATCCGTTTGAAGTACCGCGATGTGACAAGGATACATGTCAATGCCACCCAACCAACAAGTAATTGCGCGAGGTGTGACAGGTTAGTGCCTGTGCGGCTAATTTCGTAAATCGCAAGCAAGACGATTATAATGCACAGGACGGCGGTCAGGCCTGATACCCATCCTGAGCTTCGACGTAATTCTCTTTGCGGCTGGTTGGTCTTCATATGAGTGAAGTATTGGGGATGGCTTCCTTTCAGTCAAAGCCGCACGTACTTACAAGTACTCCTAACTGAATCGTCGCGTAAAGTGCAGCTTCTATCACAACTGTTTAGCTGCCTCCAGACTCCGCAAGGCACCTCAAGCCGCACGTCGCCGAACCTAGTCTGGAGGCTTCGTCCGCGCCGTCTCACAACGCGCGGTTTCACGGGCCGGTCTGATGCAGCGCCCTTGCCCCGGTCTGCAACGGTCTTCGGGCGGGTGGAATGAAGCGTGGACACCGTTGCCAGACCGAGCCACCCCCAGAAAGACGTCACCGCGGGTCGATTCATCATTCGTCATTGGCGGTCATGAGGTTTTTCGGCTAAACCTTCTTTTTGTCCTTGCATCTTTTTAGATAATAGCGAGCTAACATATAATACCAAGCTGGCTGCGATCAAGAGCGGTACGACATTCCGATGTGTAGCTACTGACCCGCAAGCAACTATCGAGGCTACAGCCAAGAGCAGAAAAAGAACGAGCATCCATTTATTGTTCTGCAGTATTGACAGATGCCAAGCCAATCCAACAAGGATAGATAATACCCAAAGAGGAAAATACAGCGGCACGATCCGGAACATGAATAACGCTATAGGGAATGCTGCCGAAACAAAAATGGCAGACTACACTATGAGTGTTAATAGTTTGCTCATGGCCCAACACCCTCAGATATTGCTTGTAGGTCTATAAAGAATTCGGCAGTTGGCCCGACCGATGGTGACTTCGCGCAGGGTGGCCGGGCTGAGAGGGGATGGCTCGCGTCCGTTTGCAGCCCAGTTCCGAAGGAACTTACCTCCGTCGCTGGTCGTGCGCGGAAGGGTCTCGCGGCCATGGGTAAGGTTCTACCCTGAGAGCGCCCTGCTCCAAGCGGTTTTGTCCTTCGGACCTGTCTGTCGCGGCCAATCGAGAAGATTGCCCATGAAAGGACTCGCGACAAGCAGGCCACCCCGGATGCCGTCACCCTCGGTCCTGCCACCCGCCGCCGCGGTGCCAAGTACATGGCCACACCCAATCGCAAGCGGGCAAGAGCGGTGGCGGTCATGACCTCTGGTGTTAGTCACTTTTCGAAACCTTGACTGAACAAGACAAGAAATACAACGAACCGAGTACGGTTAGTCCCAGGATAAGAGGAGCATAGGGGCCATCAGCTCCCAGTTTTCTGACTGGTTTCCTCGGGGCCGCTGAAGCAGCTTTCCTTGCTTGGTCATAGAACGGCATGTTCAACCGTATTGCCACAAGGAAGTATACAGAAACGGCTAGCACTGTAAGGCAAATGATCGTTACAGGAAAGTGAAAGAAGATCGTCCTTCCAAAGAGTGTTGTTTTCCGGATCATATTCATACGGCGGGTCACCCTTGGTCTGGCCACCGTATGAAGTCGTTCAGCAGCTCCACAGTCGTGACCTTAAAAGGTGGCAGCACTTCGACGTAGGCCCACAGGGCTTCGCAATCCCGCTGGCTGCGCCCTTCAATGTGCTTCAGGATCGATTCCGTTAGGGACGCTTCCGTCCAATCAGCCGACTCGGCGTGACCCACGTTTCCAGGGTTGAGCAACGCGCCGGACAACTGGTGCACCTGTTCGTTTACCAAGTAGTACGGGGAGTCGTACACTTGGGCGACGCGACATGCGACTTGTCGTTCCCCCTCGTGATCTTCCATCAACCATCCTCGGACCACCACCGTCAGGGCGTGGATCAACTTCAGTCGCAAGGAAAGGAGTTCGCTGGAGCTTAATTGCCGAAGTCGCCGAAAGTCACTCGAGGTCGTCATACGGACTCCTGTACGTCTTAAACGGCGGGTGGGCAGACCAATTGTGAATGCCCGGAGTATTGCACGGGTGAAACGGGCCGCAACGCGTCCTCATTGTACAACCGCCCCCGCCCGTTTGCACCCATGTCCGAAGGCTCGCAGCGACGTGGCCATCTGGGAGAGCCGATGTCCCACCTTGGAGAGCACACGCGTTCGAACAGCATGTTCCTTCGGAACCAGGACAAGGCCGCACGATCATCGCCCTTGTCCTGGCCACCCAAGCGAGAGGTCGCCCTTGGTCTTGCCACCCGCCGCTAGTCTAAGAGTTTCCTTTCAGGAACAGTTGTGAGAATAAGGAGAGAAATCTTAAGGCCCGCAAGTCCGGCAATCAAATTGATCCAAATGCTACCAAACTGCAAAGTCAAAGACACACCAATTGTTGCAAGAAGACAGACAGTTGCTATCCCCGCCGAAAGGGAGATCCGTTTGAAGTACCGCGATGTGACAAGGATACATGTCAATGCCACCCAACCAACAAGTAATTGCGTGAGGTGTGACAGGTTAGTGCCTGTGCGGCTAATTTCGTAAATCGCAAGCAGGACGATTATAGTGCACAGGACGGCGGTCAGGCCTGATACCCATCCTGAGCTTCGACTCAATTCCTTTTGGGAGTGGCTAGTTTTCATATGAGTGAAGTGTAGGGAATGGCTTCTTTTCAATCGGCGGGTGGCCCGACCGAAGGTGCGTTCACGATAGGTGGCCGGACTGAAAGGAGATGGCTTGTGCCCGTCGGCAACCCTGTTCCGAAGGAACTTACCTCCGTCGCTGGATCTGCGCGTAAGGGTGTCACGGCCACGGGACGGTTCTACCCTGAGAGGGCCCTGCTCGAGGCAGATTTGTCCTTCGGACATGCCTGTCGCGGCCAATCGAGAAGATGGCCACTAACAATCTCGCGACTAGCCGGCCACCCCGGATGCCGTCACCCTCGGTCCTGCCACCTGCCGTCGAGCGAGGAACGCCCTACGTCAGGAAATGACTTTTCACCACGGAATCTATTGGGAGGTCACCCTCGGTCAGGCCACCCGCCGCTAGCTGCGCGCCTTCGCCTAACGATGTCGTCGAATGCCTCGCATACGGCCACCACCCAAACGCTGGGAAGCGCGAGAAGGTACGGCTCAAAGTTACAAAAGCAGAAGGCCATACTCGAGCCAAGCCCGACGAGGCAGGCCGCTAGGCGGAGGCCGTGCGATGAAAGGGCTAGGAGACCGCTGACCACCATGACTCCGCCAAGCCATTGTAGTGCGGTGGCGTGGGAACGTTCGACGTAAACGGCTACGATGGACAGGATGATGCATCCGCAGACAATCGCGACAGTCATGTACCTACGTATTAGAGTCGACAGTGATGTCACTGCAAGCTTTCCTCATAGGATATGGCCATTAACGCTCCGGCAACTGCGCACGTACTGATGAGGGTAGATGTTACGGCTGGGTGGCCTGACCGTGGGTGACCTCCCGATGGGTGGCACGATGACGGGCCGCGCCTTCGGCGACCGACCGTTCCCGTCTGACCGGCGGCCCTTCGTCGTGTCCGGGACGGATCCTCAAGTACGCTCGGAGGGTGCTGAAGGGTGCTCCGAAGCGACGGGTCTTCAACGACCCTGGCCATGCGCACGAGCTTACCTTTGGCTGCCTCCAGACTACGCACGTTACCTCAGACCGCACGTCGCCGAACCTAGTCTGGAGGCTTCGTCTGCACCATCTCACAACGCGCCGTTTCACGGGCCAGTCTGATGCAGCGCCCTTGCCCCGGTCTGCAACGGTCTTCGGGCGGGTGGAATGAAGCGTGGACACCGTTGCCAGACCGGGCCACCCCGTCCAACAATCTCGCGACTAGCCGGCCACCCCGGATGCCGTCACCTTCGGTCATGCCGCAGCTGACCTCTGGCTACCCCAGTCTCGGTACGTGTGCCGGCCGAGCAGCTCCTTGTTACGCTAGCGCAGCAACTAGGCACCCACCGATCCCCACCGTCGGCACACGGCTGAACCTCTTTGCAGGCCAGGACACGCTCGGGGGAAAAGTCCGCTCTTCACTGACCTATCAGCAGAACCTGTAGACGTCCTCTTCTAAAACGTAGACGCAAGCCTAGACGCGACATGAATTCTCCGCCTGGAAACCCGTCAAGGGCCCGAAGGAGGGAAGAAAGTGGTGAAACGTGGGGATTTCTGATGTACAGTCTCGACACGGCCGGAGCGGACAGGACGTCAGAGAAAGCCGGAACCCGAGCGGGGTGCTCGGTAAGGAGTCTGGTCGGGCCGCCATGGACGGTGGCCCTCCCACCGCCCCCGAAACACCGCCCGGAGAAAGGCCATGGCCGAGACCCAGCCGCCCGTGTTCGACGAGATGGCCGGCGGCGACGAAGTCGCCGTCGACGAGAAAGGCCGCGTCGTGATCGGGAAGGAGCTCAGGGAATCGGTCGGCGAACCGTTCGTCTTAGGTCGCGGCGAGGTCGGGTGTCTGATCCTCTATCCGCGCGACGAGTGGAACGCACTCAACGCGATGGTGAAGCAGGTCGACCCGTGGAACCCGGCGCGCAGGACGTTCGAAAGGTTGATGGTCGGCGGCGCGCAGGTCGGCGAGAAGTTCGACAAGCAGGGAAGGATCCTGGTCCCGAAGGACATGCGCGAGTTCGCGAAATTGAAGGACCGGGCGAAGGTGATCGGGATTTCGGGCCGGGTCGAGGTGTGGGCTTCGCAAGAGTTCGCGGCCTACCAGAACGACCCTGAGGGCTACAACCGCGAAAGGCGGGAGTCGGTGGAACGGGCTTATTGGCGGCTCGCGGGCGAGGCATGACGCCGACCCACGTGCCCGTGATGCTCGAAGAGGTTTTGGCGGCGCTTCCTTTGGCGCCCGGAGCGACCGTGGTGGACGGGACGCTCGGGCTCGCAGGGCACGCCGTCGAGATGGCGGAACGGATTTCGCCAGGAGGACTGCTCGTGGGACTCGATTGGGACAAGGATATGTTGAGCAAGGCGAAGGAACGCCTCAGTGGCCTGAAAGACGTCGAGGTGAAGACCCGGCACACGGATTATCGCGCCTTGCCCGAGGCCCTTGAGGAAGCGTGCCGCGAGAGCGGGCGCACGCCTGAGGCCGACGCCGTCCTTCTCGACCTCGGCCTGAGCAACGTCCACCTGGAAGACGCCTCCTACGGCATCAGTTTCCTCCGCGAAGGCCCCCTCGACATGCGCATGGACCGCACGAGAGGCGAGCCCGCCGCGGCCTGGTTGAACCGCGCCTCGGCCAAGGAGATCGAAGACGTCCTTTTCACGCTCGGCGACGAACGGTGGGCGCGTCGCATCGCCTCCGTCGTCGTCGAGCGTCGCAAGACCCGTCCCTTGAAGACCACGTCCGACCTGGTCGAATGCGTCCACGCCGCCATACCTGTCGCCAAGCGCGAAAAGCGGATCCATCCGGCGACAAGGACGTTCCAGGCCGTCCGCATCCACAGCAACAAGGAGCTCGACGAAATGGAAGAAGCGATGTTGCGCATCGCTCAGATCCTCCGCAAAGGCGGCGTGCTGTGCGTCTTGAGCTACCACAGCGGGGAAGACCGTGCCGTCAAGCACGCCTTCCGGTCGCTTGCGAAAGCGGGCACCCACGAGGAGCTTTACCGAAAGCCGCTCGTCCCGAGCGACGCCGAAGTCGCCGCGAACCCGAAAGCGCGCAGCGCGAAGATGCGCGCCGTCCGGAGGGTCTCGTGAGCGCAGCCCCTGTCTATCCCTCCCGAAAGCCGGCCCGTCAGGCACCGCCGCGCCGCCGACGTCCGGCTATACGGAGACAACGGCGCGCCGCCTGGGGCGCGTTCGTCGCCAACACGGCGTTCGTCGCCATCAGCCTCTTCGCTGTGTCCTTCGGGGCTTCCTCCCTCCTGGGACATTCGATGATGGAGCACGCCCGGCACGAAGCCAATCGAGCCGTCTCCCGTGCGAAATCGGCGAAGGGCGACGTCGCCAAACTCTCCAAACGGTGGGACCGTCTGTTCGCCATGAAGACGACGGACGACTGGAGCCGCGCCAACGGCTTCGTCCCGCCCTACGTCCGGCCGGAGCCGGCAAAGGTCGCTAAGACCCCGCCGGCACCGCCTCGACCGGAGAAGGCGAAACCCGTCGTCGACGTCGTCGCGTCACGGTTCGGAGACCGCGATGAAGTCCGCTGAAGCCGTGCGTTACCGGGCCGTCGGTTGGTGCTTCGTCGGTGCGTTCGTCGTCGCGGGTTACAGCCAAGCGAAACTCCAAGTCGTCGACCGCCAGCGCGTCCTCGACGTGGCCGACCGTATCGCGCACTTCGACCAAGACAAGGTCGAAGTCCCTCGCCGGGGATCGGTGCTGTCCTCTGACGGCAAAGTCTTGGCCCAGACCGAAGACGAATCGGAACTCGGCCTGAACTATGAGAAGATCCCCTCCAGCCCGGCGTTCTTTATGGAGCTCTCGTCCGCGACGGGCATTCCGGCGACCGAGCTCTCGGTCCGGCCTCCGAAACGGAACGGCCGGGTCTGGCGGACGCCCTTGACCGCGGATCAAGCGCGGGCCGTCCGAAAAGTCCGTCGGGAATGGAGCGCGGACGGTGTTTCCCTCGAAAGCGCGAAAGGTCGCGACTACCCGTTGCTCGACGCCTGCTCCGGCCTCGTCGGTGCCGTGCGGGACGGCGTGGCGATCGCCGGCCTCGAGAAGAGCCAGGATTCGCGGTTGAAGGGCGTCGAAGGCGAGTCCCGCGGGTTCATCGACAGGACGGGTGCGTTCGTTCCGGACAAAGACGCTCGGAACCGGCCGAAACAGAACGGAGCCGACATCGTCCTGACGATCGATTCGGGGCTGCAGATCGCCGCCGTACAATCGCTCCGGGCCGCGGTCGAAGCGAACAAGGCCAAGTCGGGATGTGTGATCGCGATGGACCAGAAGACCGGCGACATCCTTGCCATGGCGAACTGGCCCTCGTTCGATCCCACCGGAAGTTGGAAGCCCGGCGACGATTTCAACATGGCGTCGATGGGCGCGTACGAGCCCGGTTCGACGTTCAAGATCTTGACGTTGGCCAAGGGCCTCGACTCCGGGGCCGTCAGGTCGGGCGACCACTATCAGTGTTCGGGCCAGATCCAGGTCGGCGATCGGACCATCCATTGTGCGGACCACCACGGGAGCCGCGCCCACGGCGACGTTGACCTCGAACGTGCGATCGGCAAGAGCTGCAACGTCGCGGCCGCGAACTGGGCGCTCAAAGTCGGTCACGACGAGTTCGTCCGGTTCATGGACAGCATGGGGCTGTTCGAGAAGACCGACCTCGGCCTCCCGTCGGAGCGGAAGGGACAATTCAACCGGAAAGACTATGCGAAGCGGGTGCAGACAGCGACGAACGGGTTCGGACAATCGATGAACTGCGTGCCCGTCAACCTCGCCGCCGCCTATTGCATGATCGCGAACGGCGGCAAGATGATGGTCCCCCGCTTGATCCGCAAACTTGGAAACGAAGAGGTTCCCGTTAAAGAACGTGGACAAATCGTCAAGTCAGAAGTCGCCCAGGAAGTCATGAAGATGATGGAGTCCGTCATCGAGTCGGACTTCGGTACGGGCAAGAAGCTCAAGGTTGCGGGATACAAGCTGGCAGGCAAGACAGGGACGGCCCAAAAGGTCGGGACCGCCAAAGGCAAGTACGTCGCGAACTTCGTCGGCATGGTGCCCTCGTCGGACCCGCGCGCGGTCGTGCTCGTCATGATCGACTGTCCGTCGGCAGGCAAGTACTACGGCGGCGAAGTCGCGGGGCCGGTTTTTGTGGACATGGCCAAGGCCGTGATCCGCAGGTTCGGCATCCCGCCCACGGAAGGTCACGGACGGTAGTCTAGCGACCGTGAAGCCGAAGAGACTCTCCGAAATCGTCGACGGCGCTGCCGTGCGTTGTTCGACCGATTGGGGCAGCGATCCGACCGTCCGGTGGGTGACGGCGGACTCGCGGGACGTCCGCCCGGACTCGCTCTTCGTCTGCATGCCGAGCGCCCGTCAGGACACTCACGCGTTCCTTCCGGCAGCCGCCGAAGCCGGCGCAGTCGCCTGTGTCGTCCACTCACCGGACGCGGTCGCGACGGCACAAGGCCTCGGACTAGCCGTCGTCGGGATCGCGAACGAAGGTCAAGCGTTCCACTTCGCAGTCGGTCGGCTGTGCCGGAGCGCGTTCGACGACCCTACGTTGGAAACGACCGTCGTCGGCGTGACCGGAACGAACGGGAAGACGACGACGGCTTGGATGGTGCGCAACGCCCTTGTCGACCTCGGGGCCCAAGCCGCCTATCTGGGCACCCTCGGGTTCCAGACCACGGGAGCGATGAGGCCGCTAGAGAACACGACACCGTTCCCGGTCGAAACGTGGCGGCTGCTCGAAGAGGCCCGCGAGTCGGGGTGCGAGGCGGTCGTCTTGGAAGCCTCGTCCCACGCCCTTTACCAGCGAAGGTTGGCCGGAGTGTCGTTCGACGTCGGCGTCTTCACGAACCTGACGCAAGACCACTTGGACTTCCATGAGTCGATGGAGTCGTACGCCGCGGCGAAGAAACTGTTGTTCACGGAGTACGCCGCCGCCTCGTCCAAGGAATTCGCGGCCTGCGTCAACATCGGTGACGCCACCGGCGCGTCGTGGATCCCGGACTTGGCCTGCCCGGTGTTCACGTTCGGCAGCGCCGACGCGATGATCCGGACCGAGGGACAGGACGTCCAAGTCGACGGCCTGACGCTCGCCGTCGAGGGCGGGCCGTCGAAGCGGCTCAAATTCGGCGGACATTACAACGTCGAGAACGCGACGTCCGCCCTCGCGGCCCTGACCGCTTTGGGGTACGAGGCGGAAGAGGCCTTGGAAGCCCTCGCGACGGTGTCGCCCGTTCCGGGCCGTTTCGAGCCGGTCCCGAACGGTCAAGGGATCGGCGTCCTCGTCGACTACGCCCACACGCCTGACGCATTGGACAACCTGCTTCGGTCGGTGCGCGAGCTTCGGCCACGCCAGATCGTGACCGTGTTCGGTTGCGGGGGCGACCGGGACAGGACGAAGCGGCCCAAAATGGCCGCGGCCGCGTCGTCCCTCTCCGACGTGACCGTCGTGACGAGTGACAACCCTCGGACGGAAGACCCTGAAGCGATCATCGACGAGATCGTGCCTGGGATCAAGAACGGGGCCCGCTGGGAGCGCGTCACCGACCGTCGCGCCGCTATCGAACGCGCCGTACGGATTGCCGAACCTGGGGACGTCGTCGTGATCGCCGGTAAGGGGCACGAGGACTATCAGATCATCGGTCGGGAGAAGGTCCATATGAGCGACCAGGAGATGGCGGCGGAGGCCCTGAAGGGCCGATCGGCGGTGGAAGCTTGAAGCCTCTGTTGATCGGATCGTTCGCTCAAAAGTGTGGGGGGCGGCTCGTGGGCTGTGAACCGTTTCGGCTGATCACTGGGTTCGCCCTCGACAATCGGGAAGCAGGGCTCGGCGACCTTTTCTTGGCCATCAAGGGAGAGCGGCAAGACGGTCACGACTTTGCCCTCGACGCGATCGAGAGAGGGGCGACGGCCGCAATGGTCGAACGGCCGATCGAGGGCCCTCACGTGCTCGTCGACGACCTCGTCGAAGCTCTTGCGCGGTTCGCTGGGTCGTGCCGGGCCGACTTTGAAAGCCCGGTCGTCGCCGTGACGGGCAGCAACGGTAAGACGACGACCAAGGAGATGACGGCAGCGGCCCTTACGCCGCTCGGCCCCGTCCTCAAGAGTCCGGCGAACCGCAACACGGAGTACACGTCCCCTTTGGTCTGGGCCGACGCTGCAGGCCAGAAGTCGGCGGTCATCGAGATGGCGATGCGCGGGCCCGGTCAGATCGCCCACTTGGCCAAGTTCACGCGGCCAGACGTCGGCGTCGTCACGGTCATTGGGACGGCGCACGTCGAAAAGGTGGGCACGCGGGAAGGGATCATGCTCGCCAAGGCCGAGCTCCTCGAGGCCCTGCCCGCTGACGGCGTCGCCGTCGTGTGGCGCGAAGACGACTTTTGGCCCGACCTCTGCGAGAGGTCGGCCGCACCGGTCCGGTCCTTCGGCTTTTCGGTCGAAGCCGAGTGCCGGATCTTAGGTTATCGGGCCGTTTCCTGGGACAGTTGCGTCGTCCGGCTTTCGCTCGACGGAAAGGTCGCAGACGCGCACGTGCCGGCGGTCGGCCGGCACCAGGCCCAAAACGCGGCTGCGGCCGTGCTCGCGGCCCACAGTGTCGGCGTCCCCGTCGACCAGGCGGCCGAAGCCCTCGCCAGGACCGAACTCCCGCCCTTGCGGCTCCAGGTCCGCGAGAAGGACGGGGTCACGGTCATCCTGGATACGTACAACGCCAGCCCCGACAGTACGGTCGCTGCGATCCAGACCATCGACGAAGTGCCTTGCGAAGGACGCCGCGTGGCCGTGCTCGGAGAGATGAAGGAGCTTGGCGACTTCACAGAGAGCGGGCACCGGATGGTCGGTAAGGCGCTGGCGAACTCGTCGATCGACTACGTTTTCTTGACGGGCGGGCCGACGGGTTACATCGCGGACGAGGCGACCATGGCGGGTTATCCTGCGGACCAGGTCGAACAAGACGAGGCCCTCGATATCGGCCACGTGCGCCGCTTTCTCGGATCGCTTCGGCCGGGCGACGTCGCCCTCGTGAAAGGGAGCCGCGCCCTCGGATTAGAACGGGCGCTCGAGGACGGTGCCGATGGCGCTTGACCCGTTCGTGCGCGACGTGGTCGTCGCCGGCGGCGTCGGGCTCGTCGGAGCCGCCATCGCGGCCCCGCTCACGTACCAGGCGCTCTTGAAGACCGGCAGCAGACAGACGGTCAGCGAATTCGTTCCGGAACATTCCGGGAAGCAAGGCACTCCGACGATGGGAGGCATCATCGTCATCGTCGGCATCCTCACCGCGCTCATGGCCGTCCAGCCGGTGCACCTCTTCGCCGTCGTGCTTGTCGCGTGGTACGGGCTGATCGGGTTCTTGGACGACTATGTGGTCCCAAAGATGATGCCTGGCAAGCGCGGCCTCGGCTGGATGCCGAAGCTGGCGATGCAGGTCGTACCGTTCCTCGTGCTGTGGGCTTTGGCGCCAGGCAGCCCTCCGTGGATCATCGGTGTCACGGCGTTCGTCGTGCTCTTTTTCGCGAACGGGTTCAATTTCGCCGACGGCATGGACGGACTTGCGGGCGGGATCGGCGTCGTCCTTGCCCTGTCGATCGCCGTCTTGAGCCTCGTGCCCGGAACCGGGGTCGACCGGACCTTGACCGCAGGAATGATCGCGCTTGCTTGTGCCTTTGTGCCGTTTCTGGTCTTGAACGCACCACCTGCGAAAGTGTTCATGGGCGACGTCGGCTCGCTTCCGATCGGAGCGCTTCTTGGGCTCGCATACTTGCAGGCGACGTTGTTCCGCGTGCCGGCGGCGCCCGATTGGAAGCCCGTGCTCCTGACCCTTCCTTTACTGATCGTCCTGCTCGTCGAGATCGTGCCCGGACCGCTCCAGGTGGCATCGGCGAAGCTCCGGAAGGGGAAACGCCTGTTTCCGTTCAAGACGCCCGTCCATCACGGTTTCCAGGCTGCGGGATGGCCCGAAACCCGGGTCGTGGCCCTGTTCGTCCTGACCCAGTTCGTCGGATCGATGGTCGCGCTCGGGCTCTTCGTCTGGGGGATGTCGTCTTGAGGTTCGAAAGACGGACGGTCGCTGTCGCAGGAATGGGCGTGAGCGGCCTGGCCCTGGGCAAGGCGGTCACCTCGTTGGGCGGGCGGGCGGTCGTGTTCGATCAGAAGCCGAACGACAACCCTGGAGTCATGCGCGCGGTCGACGCCCTGGACGCGGCCGGGATCGACGCCGTCACGGGTTGGCACGGCCGACTCGACCCTGACGAGTTCGACCTGCTCGCCGTCTCGCCGGGCTTCCCGCGCGAGCACCCCGCGATCCGCGACATGCTTACGGCGGGCCGCGAGGTCTGGAGTGAGGTGGAGTTCGCCTCCCGCATCGCAAGGGCGCCGATCCTCGGGATCACAGGGACCAACGGAAAGAGCACGACGACCGTCATGTTGTGGTCGTTGCTCGTCGGCTCGGGCCGTCGGGCCGTCCTTTGCGGGAACATCGCTGGGAGCGGTTATCCGGAGCGCACGTTGACCGAGGCCGCCCTGAATGCGGACCAGGACGACGTGCTGGTAGCCGAGATCAGCAGCTATCAACTGGAATGGACCTCTCACTTCCGGCCCCGGGTCGCGACGGTCACGAACGTCACCCCGGACCACATGGACCGCTACAAGTCGTTCGACGATTACTTTCAGACCAAGTTGCGACTGTTCGCTGCGATGGGCGACGGAGACTCGGTCGTCGCAAACCTCGACGAGCCGTCACTTCCGGAACCGGTGATCCAGGCGGCCGTTCCCGCCGGGGTCCGGACCGTGGGCTTTAGCCCTTCCGGTGGACGACAGGGAAGCGGGCACACGTTCCGTGACGGCGACCGGCTACGGTTTAGCGGCTTCGATGCCCACCTCGATGACTTGCCCCTGTTCGGCGAGCACAACGTGACGAACGCCATGGCCGCATGGGAAATGGCGGCTTCGGTGACCGAACCGGACGAAGGGACGTTCGAAGCGCTACGCGCCTTCAAAGGGCTTGCCAACCGGATGGAGCGGCTCGGAGACCGCGACGGAGTGACGCTGGTCAACAACTCGATGTGCACGAACCCGGCGGCGGTCGTGGCGAGCTGTCGGAGCCTTAAGGGCCGCCTGCACATCCTGATGGGAGGCGTCACGAAGAACTTGGATTTCGCCCCGGTCGGTGACTATCTTAGGTCGACGCCGCACCGCGTTTGCCTCTTCGGGCCGGATCCGGACAAGATGAACGCGATGCTCGGTTCGTCCTGGCCGCACTACCCCGACATGGAGCGGGCGTTCGAGGCGGCGGTCGGTCAGGCGGCGACAGGCGACACGGTGATCCTGGCCCCGGGTTGCGCCAGCGCCGAGCCATATGCCAATTTTAAGGAGCGCGGTGACGCGTTCCGCACGATGGCCAGGGACTGGTTACACAAAGTGCAAGCCTAGTTCGAAAACTTGTATAGAACAAAAGAGGTCACGGAGGACCTTGATGATGACGAAGACGAAACGAATGGATCCCGTCCTGACGTGGCTCGCCTGTGCGGCCACGTTCATCGGACTTTTGGCGATTTATGACGCCGGATATGCGCGTGCGGCAGCGGACGGAATGGTGGTCCCCCGCGAGTTCCGGAGCCAGGTCGTGTCCACGGTCGGAGCCTTGATCGGCGCAGGTCTGTGCTGGATCGTCCGGGCCAAAGAGTGGAGGACATTGGCCTGGGTCGTCTACACCGTCACGCTCGTCGGGCTCGTCCTGGTCAAACTGATCGGGACCGAGATCAACGGCGCGACGCGGTGGATCGACCTCAAGGTGATGACGGTCCAGCCCGCGGAGTTCGCGAAGATCGCCGTGATCCTGGTCCTCGCCTCCGTGCTCGCCTTCCGTAAACCCGCGGCCAAGCCTCCGCGCCCGCCCCGGCATTGGGCGGAGAGGTTGGACTGGGTCTGGATCCCGCGCATCGGACGATCGTGGCCCTTGCTCCTGGTCGCCGTCCCGGCCGCGCTCGTCGTCTTCGAACCCGATCTGGCGACGGCCATGGTGATCGCCGTGGTCGCAGGCGTGATGCTCGTGATCGGCGGAGTCAGCCGTGGCTCTTTGGTCACGCTCGGGCTTGTGACGACGGTGCTCGTCGGTGTGCTCGTCATCAAGGAGCCGTACCGAATGGAACGGATCCTCCACCACGGCGACCGATGGAGCGCCGAGAACATCGAGGGGATCGGCTATCAGACGACCCAGAGCGAAGCGTCGATGGCGGAAGGGAGCTGGCTGGGCGTCGGCCTCGGCGAGGGCCGGGCGAAGCACACGTTGCCTGCCCCCACGACCGATTTCATCGGGACGACGATCGCGGAAGAGACGGGGCTGGTCGGAATGCTCGTCGTCCTCGCGGTGATGGGAGGCCTGACGTGGAGGCTGTTCTATCTGGCCCGGAACGCACAGGACCGGTTCGGTAAATTGGTGCTCGGCGGGACGGCGGCGTGGATCGGCGTCCAGTCGTGTACGAACGTCGTGATGGCCAACGGCTTCGCCCCTCCGATCGGGGTCCCGATGCCGTTCGTCAGCGCAGGCGGTTCGAGCCTATTGGCCTTATGGATGGCACTCGGAGTCTGCCAATCGGTGTTGAGCCGGACAGAAAAGGAGGTTTCCGCCGATGAGACTGATCGTGACAGGCGGTGGCACGGGCGGACACGTTTTTCCCGCGCTTGAAACGGCCCACGGAGCGGTGTCGCGAGGCTGGGACGTCGCGTACTTGGGTTCGTTAAGGGGCATCGAAGGAGAGCAGTGCCGCAAAGCCGGGATCGCGTTCGAAGGCTTTCCGAGCGGCCCGGTCTACAGACCGTTCTCTTCGAGGGGCCTGCGTTCCGTCTTAAACCTCCTCAAGGCGACGTCGTCCGCTGTCAAGGTTTTGAGGGACCGTCGTCCTGACGCGGTCTTCTCGACGGGCGGTTACGCGAGCGCTCCGGTCGTCAACGCAGCACGCAAGTTGGGGGTCCCCTACGTCCTCCACGAACAGAACACGGTGCCAGGCCGGACGAACCAGTTGCTCGGCCGGAACGCCGAGGCCGTCGCGACCGTGTTCGACTCCGCTGCGACGTGGTTCCCGGGATGTCGGGTCGTCCGGACGGGCATGCCGATCCGGAGGGAACTCCGAGACTCGGCCCAAGGCCGTCTCCCTTTAACCCATTCTCTGGAAAAGGCGGCTCCTATCGTTCTCGTCATGGGCGGGTCGCAGGGTTCGACGGCGCTCAACGACGTGGCCCTGGCGACGGCCGTCCGCATGGCGTCCACAGAGGTCCAGTGGCTTCACGTGACGGGTCTGTCGCACTTCGAGTCGACCGACTCCTCGTTGCGCAAACTGGCCGTCCGCTCTGACTACGCGATCAAGGCGTATCTGGACGCCGAAGAGATGGCGACCGCGATGTTCTCGTGTTCGCTCGCCGTCTGCCGTTCGGGAGCGGGGACGCTTTGCGAACTGGCCGCGTTCCGGAAGCCCGCGATCCTCGTGCCCTACCCCTCCGCCTTCCGCGACCACCAGACACTGAACGCGCGAGAGTTCGAAAAGATCGGGGCCGCCGAAGTCTTGTCCCAGGAGGGTCTATCGGCGAGCACGCTCGAACCGCGCATCCACGCGTGGCTGAACGACCATGACCGTGTCCGCGCGGCAGAAAGATCGATGGCCGATTGGGACGCCCCGGACGCTCTCGAACGGATCCTGGGCCTGATAGGCCAGTCCGTGAGGAAGGAGGCCTTCGTCGCATGAGGACGAAGCGCGAGATCGAGACCGAGTTCGCCCCGCGGGCGACCCTGCATGCGTCGAAGTCGTTCTTCCTCGTGGGGATCGGCGGAGCGGGCATGAGCGGGATCGCCCGTATGTTGCGCCACCGGGGATTCAACGTGAAAGGCACAGACTCGACGCCGTCGCCGTTGATCGAAGAGCTTCGCGCCGAAGGGACCGAGGTCTGGATCGGACACAGCGGCGACTTCGTCTCGATGGGGGACGCGATCGTCCTGACCGATGCGATCGATCTGAAGGCCTCGCCAGAGGTCCGCGCCGCGAAGGAGTTGGACTGCCCGCTCTACCGGCGGTCTCAAGTCCTGGGCTGGCTGCTCGAAGGGAAGAAGACCATTGCCGTCACGGGCACGCACGGTAAGACGACGACCACGGGCATGATCGGGGCGGGCCTGCGTGCGGCCGGTCTCGACCCGACGATCGTCGTCGGGGCCGAGGTCCCCGAATTCGGCGGCGCGATCGTCGAAGGGACAAGCGAATGGGCCGTGATCGAAGCGTGTGAAGCATACGACTCGCTGCGAGACTTCGACCCTTACATCGCCGTCTTGACCAACCTCGAACTCGATCACGTGGACTTTCACGGGAGTTGGGAGGGTTTGAAGAAGACGCTCCTGGACTTCGCCTGCAGGGTTCCAGAGGACGGTGCCTTCGTCTGGTGCTCCGATGACGACGGCGCCTACGAGTTTCGCAGCGAGGATTTCGACGGAGCGTGTCCGAACGGCCGCGAAACCCTCGCTTACGGGTTCCGCGACCGCATGAATGAACTCACTGACGAGGAACGTCGGTCAGGTGGCCTTGCGTTCCGCCTTCTGGAAAAGTTCATCCGCCGGGCGCAAGGGTTGCAGCCCTCGCCAGATTGGACGGGAGCGCTGCGCATGGCGGGCCGGCACAACGCCCTCAACGCTCTTGGAGCGCTTACCGCTTGCGAACACGCCGGTGCGGACCGGGAAGCAGCGATTCAAGGGATCCAAAGCTACGCCGGCGCCGAGCGTCGCCTTCAAGTCCTCCATGAAGGCGACGTCACCGTCATCGACGACTACGCCCACCACCCCACCGAAATCGTTGCCAGCCTCCAGGCGGTGAGAGAGCGGTACGTGAAGTCGGGACGGCTGGTCATCGTCTATCAGCCCCATCTTTATTCGCGCACCGAGCCGCTGATCCCTGAGTTCGCCCACGCGCTCGACGGCGCCGACCTCGTCGTCCTGACGGACATCTATCCGGCGCGAGAGGCCCCGATCGCCGGTGTCAGCAGTTTCCGGATCGCGGAGTTGGTCGAGAAGCCGTGCGTCTATGTCCCTCAACGCCACCTTTTGCCCCGAAAGGTAGCCGGCCTGGTCCGGGCCGGTGACGTCGTGGTCGGGATGGGTGCCGGCAACATCTCCGAGTTCGCGCCAGCGTTCATCGAAGAGGTGAAACGCGGGACGCCTTTCGACCGGGCAGCCAAAGTCGCCGTCCTCTTCGGCGGTGACAGTGCCGAGCGTGAAGTGTCGATCCTGAGCGGACGGGCCGTGCAGGCGGCTTTGGAAGCGAGAGGCTACGACGCCTGGCTTTTCGACGCGAGCGAAGCCCTCTTGTCCAAAGGCGACCTGTCCGGGCTCCTCGACCGTCGACCGGACGTCTGTTTCCTGACCGTGCACGGGACGAACGCTGAAGACGGCGCCGTCCAAGGGCTCCTCGAACTCCTCCATCTTCCGTACACGGGAAGCGGCGTCCAAGCCAGTGCCGTCGCGATGGACAAGCGCTTGACCAAGACGGTCTACGAGGCCGAAGGCCTTCCGTGCCCGCGAGGGGTCTTGCTCCGTGTCGGTGACGCTTTGGCTTGGCCCGAGTCCCGTACGGGGTGGGTCGTCAAACCGAACGCCCAAGGCTCGACGGTCGGTCTGTCGTTCGTCGACGACGAGCGCGGTCTGGAGGCCGCCGTGATCAAGGCTCGCAGGTTCGGCGACGACGTCCTGGTCGAAGAGTGGCTCCGCGGAGTCGAGATCAGTGTGCCCGTCCTTGGGGACACGGCTTTGCCCGTCGTGGAGATCGTTCCGGCGAGCGGCGCGTACGACTTCGAAAGCAAGTACACGCCTGGAGCGACGACCGAGATCTGCCCCGCCCGCTTGTCGCCGGAGCAGACGGCGGAAGCCCAGCGTTTCGCCGTTCGCGCCCATCGCGCCCTCGGCTGTGAAGGGTGTTCGCGGACCGACATGATCGTGACCGGAGACCGGACTGTCTGCCTGGAGACCAACACGCTCCCCGGCATGACGGCGACGAGCCTCGTCCCGAATTCGGCCCAAGCGGCCGGAACGGACTTCGGAGCACTGTGCGCTTGGATGGTGGAGGACGCCCTTGCCCGCGCGGCGAAAAAAGGCGCGTAAGGTCCGGCTCGAGCCGGGACCGTGGCTGTGGGCGGCGTTCGCCGTGAACATCGTCTTAGGTTTGGCCCTGAGCCCGTTGACCGCGGTCCAGAAAGTCCGCGCGGTCGGGGTCGCCGATTACGACCGGGAACGCACGACCGAAGTCCTTCAGACGTTGCGCGGGGTGCCCGTCGCCAGGGTCGACGGCACGCTCCTTCGTAGCCGTCTGTCGGCCGACAGGGGCGTGCTGGCGTGTTCGTTCACGCCGAACATGTTCGGACGCGCCGTCGTTCGCGTGACGACGCGCACGCCGGTCGCGGTCTTGGAAGGCGGCGGGTCTTGCCTGGACGGCGGCGGCGTGTTGTTCCCGTGTTCGGTGTCCAAAGGGTTGCCGGAACTCAAGTTGCCGGACGGCTACGGCGGAATCCGACCTGCTTTGTCGGGCTCCTGGGAATCCACGGCGGTGGCCGAAGTCTGTCGGGACTTGCCCGCACAAATCCCCAATGTTGACTGGAAGGTTGAACTGGGGACGCGCGGCGTACTATCCTTACAAGCTAGCGGCACGGAGATCGTGTTGGGTTCGTCAGAGCATTTGCCGCGCAAGATCGGAAAGTTGAAAGAACTGCTCGATGAGAGGCCCGGTCTTCTTGGAACCGCAAAGCAAGTGAACTTGACCGCACCCGACGCGCCGATGATCCTCGGCCGCTAAGGGAAAGGCGATTGGTCAATCCTTTTATCAGGAAGAGGTCCGAAAACCAATGGGTGCTGCCGTTGAGCGTCATGACGTTCGTCTTCGGCTTGATCACGTCGCTCGCTTGGATCGGAAACCAAGACCGGACGAGCCGGGTCGCCCGCCTCTCTGAGGAGCAGAAGCTCCGCTATGCCGCAGGCAAGCTCGACTTGAGCGAGGACAACGAGCGGTTGCGCGAAGAGGTCAGCAAGCTCCGCTCCGAAAACTCGAAGCTCCAGAACGCCGTCGCTCAGAACAGCAGCGCGAGCAAGTCGCTGAACGAATCGCTGCAGGAGTACAAGCTGTACGCGTCCTTGACCCCGGTCGAAGGGCCGGGCGTTTCCGTGACGCTCAAAGACGTCAAGTCTCAGCTCCCCGACGAGATCGCCAGCATCGGCGAGATCATCCACGACACGGACGTCCTGAGGGTCGTGAACGAGCTCAAGAACGCGGGCGCCGAAGCCATTTCCGTGAACAACCGCCGGGTCGGGCCCTTGACGAACTTCCGCTGCGTCGGCACGACGATCCTCGTGGACGAGTACAAGATCGCCTCGCCCGTCGTCGTTCGAGCGATCGGTGACTCGGACACTCTGTTCGGGGCGATCAACCTTCCAGGAGGGATCCTGGACGAGATCCGCAGGACGGACCCGAAGATGGTCGAAGTCGACCCGGTCCAAAAGATGCGCCTGCCCGGCTATTCGGGTCCGACGACGTTCAAAGTCGCCCAGGTCTCAGGTGACACCAAGTGATCCTGATCCCCGTCGTCGCGCTGTTGATCGGCCTGGCGCTCGGCTTCCTGTTCAGAGCGTCGTTGCCTCCTGAACTGTCGGTCTACCTGGCCGCGGGGGTCGTCGCGGGTCTGGACACGGTCTTAGGCGGCGTACGGAGTTCGATCGAAGGGAAGTTCCGGACGGACGTTTTTGTGACGGGTTTCGTGGCGAACGTCTTGATCGCGTACTTCCTCGCTTGGTTCGGCGACAAGATCGGCGTGAACGTCTATCTGGCGGCGATCTTGGTCATGGGCACAAGAATCTTCACGAACCTCAGCCTCATCCGCCGACATTTGCTGACAAAATGGCACGACGCGCGGGAGCGCAGGCGGTTGGACGCCGAAGCGAAGCAGATGCAGGCCGAGTCCGACGCCGAATCTGATGCGAAGGTCCAACAGACCGTGACGACATGAACAACAAGGAGGCAATCGTCGTCGACCTCGGGTCGACCAAGGTGGTGTGTCTGGCCGCTGTCCAGACGGAGTCCGGTGAGGTCCGGGCCGAAGCTTGGTCGCAAGTGGGCTGCCGTGGCGTCCGGAAGGGGATCGTCCTGGACATCGACGAGACGTCGGCCGCGATCGACGAAGCCGTGTCACGGGTCGAAAAGTCGGTCGGCCGGTCGGTGGACGAGATCGCCGTCAGTGTCGCCGGGGCCCACCTACAGAGCGTGAACGCCCAAGGGTTCGTCCCGATCTATCCCAATACGCGCCCCGTCCGTCGCGACGACGTGCTTGCCGTGATCAACCATAGCCGCCAGATCGTGATGCCGAGCGACCGCGAGCAGATCATGGCCGTCCCCCGCGAGTTCCGTGTCGACGGGCAACGCGGCGTCCAGCGACCGATCGGGATGTCCGGTGGCCGCCTTGAAGTCGTGACCCACCTCGTCACGGGGCAGTCGTCGCTGATCGACCTTGTTGACCGTGCCGTGACCCTTTCGGGCCGAAAGGTGCTCGAGATGGTGCCGCAACCGCTCGCGAGCGGGCTTGGGGTCGCGACGGCGGACACGATGGAAGAGGGGTGCGCCGTCATCGACGTCGGGGGAGGGACGACCGACGTCGCAGTCTTCTCGGGCGGGGCCGTCGCCCACCTCGCGAGCATCCCCGTGGGGGCCCACCACGTGACCACCGACCTAGCCGCGCTCCTGAAAGTTTCACTAGATGAAGCCGAGCGCCTGAAGACCACATATGGGTCGGCTTCGAGTCGGGACGTGCCCGAAAACGAGCGTGTCCAGGTGCAGCAGACCGATCAACCGGAACCGAGGCCCATGCAGCGTCGGGTACTCTGTGAGATCGTGGAAAGCCGTATGCGCGAGATCGTGGGTCTCGCGGTGCGGCAGATCGAAGCGAGCGGGCTGGCAGGTTCGCTCCGCGGCGGTGTGACGGTCACCGGCGGTGGAAGCCTCTTGCCAGGGACGGCGGCGCTCTTTTCGGACGCGCTCGGATCGCGCGTCCAGAACGGTTCGCCGAAGGTCGCGGGCCCGAACGCGAGGACGTTGGACGTGCCGACGATGAGCACGGCCGTCGGACTCGCAAAGTACTGTTTGGAGAGCGACGACCAGGAGTTCGCCCCCGTCTCGGGGTTCGCGAACTGGAAGGACAAGATCCGGACATTGAAAAACCCCTTCAACCGGAAGGGACAGGAGACACTCGGAAAATGAGCACGAGCGGCGCAGTCATCAAGGTCATCGGCGTAGGGGGCGGCGGTTCGAACGCGGTCAACCGCATGGTCGAGGCCGGAATCCAAGGTGTCGAGTTCATCGCGATGAACTCGGACGTCCAAGTCCTGGACCGGTCGAACGCCTCGAAGAAGGTCCAGATCGGCACGAACCTGACCCGGGGGCTCGGTGCGGGCGGCGACCCCGAAACCGGGAAGGCCAGCGCCGAAGAGAGCAAGAACGACATCCGCAAGGTGCTCGAAGGCGCCGACATGGTCTTTATCACGGCCGGAATGGGCGGCGGTACGGGGACGGGAGCGGCTCCGGTCGTGGCCGACTTGGCCCGCGAGCTCGGTGCTCTGACGATCGCCATCGTCACGAAACCGTTCGTCTTCGAAGGGCCGAAGCGGCACCGGTTGGCCGAACAGGGAGTCACCTCTCTCACGGGCCGCGTCGACACGCTCATCACGATCCCGAACGACCGACTGATGGACGTCGCCGAACGCAAGACGACGCTTCTCGACGCGTTCCGCATCGCGGACGACGTGCTCCGACAGGGCGTCCAAGGCATTTCGGACATCATCACGGTCCCTGGCCAGATCAACGTGGACTTTGCCGACGTCAAAGCGGTCATGTCCAACGCCGGCCCGGCCCTCATGGGCATCGGTTACGGCATCGGCGACCAACGCGCGCTTCAGGCCGCTCAAATGGCCACGTCGTCGAAGTTGCTCGAGCAGACGATCCATGGAGCCCGCGGGCTCCTCGTCAACGTCACTTCGAGCGAAGACCTCACGCTGAGCGAGGTCACCGAAGCGATGGCGTACATCCATTCGCTCTGCGACGAAGAGGAAGCGAACATCTATTTCGGCACGGTCGTCGACCCGATGCTCGACGGCGAGGTCCGGATCTCGGTCCTCGCGACAGGGTTCGCGCCGAACGCCTATCGGCCCCTTCCGGTGACCCGGGAGCGCGTGGTCGCCGAAATCGAGGACACCGAGCCCGTCGTGCCGGAATCAACGGTAGCGACCGAGCCGGTCCGACAGGCCGAACGGCAGGTGTTCACCGATAAGCGCATCTCTCCTCGAGAAATTTGGGAGAGGGCACAGGCCGGGCTCAGAGAAGCGTCGACGCCGGACGAGAACCTTTACGACGAGGGCGAGATCGACATTCCGGCGTTTTTGCGCGAACACCGTCAACGGCGAGACGGCTAAGTCCGCGCTCTCTGACGCTCATGACGACCCTGGCGCACTTGGCGCCAGGGTCGTTCCCTGTTTCAGGGTCGTTCCCGGTTCCAAGGCATGTGCCTCAAAAAAGCGGACATCGGGCAGAACCCGGTCGCGGCGTCCAGGAACATTCCGAAAGCCGGCAACAAAGCGAGGAACGACCATCTTGGGTCGACGGACGCCGCTAGCACGACGGACGTCACGAGCAAGAGTCCCGCGACGAAGTGGGTCTGCCGCTCGATCCTTCGGGACGGTCGGGCGATGGTCGGTGAGTCGACAGAGAGCGGTGTCACGGTCTGCATGTCGAGAGAGAGGCCACGAGGGCCGAATCCGATTCCGGCCGAAGCGACA
The DNA here is from genome assembly GCA_018268395.1 of Armatimonadota bacterium. Taxonomy (NCBI): domain Bacteria; kingdom Bacillati; phylum Armatimonadota; species Armatimonadota bacterium. Next base: position 123,592 of record JAFDWQ010000005.1, read on the forward strand.
GAGCGGCCATTGGCCCCGGTCCAGGTCCCCAATTGAATCGTTTCGCCGGGAATCGTGACTCTGACGGGCAGGAGCGCCCCAGAAGGAGGTGCAGACGACGAATGCCCCGACCCCACACCCTCTCACCCGTCCTCGCCTTGGCCGCCGCCGTGGCCGTGTCGGGCAGCCTTTCGGGCTGCCAGAGCCACGAAGCGGCCAAAGGGCGGGACCAGGAGCTACCCGCCGTTGCAGCGGAGGTCCTGACTGTTCACGGTTCCGAGACGGCACGGACGACCACGGTGTCCGGGACGGTCAAAGCCCGATTCAACGCGACGTTGTCCGCGAAGGCGATGGGTCGCGTCGTGTCGGTCGCCGTCCGGGACGGCGACTCTGTCCGTCAAGGTCAGACGCTCCTCACGGTCGACGGTCGCGAGTTGGAAGCGGCCCTCAATATGGCCGGTGCGAACCATCGGGCTTCGGTCGTCGGCATCGGAAGCGCGCGGACGGCCGCTGAAATCGAAGCGAAGACGTCGGACGCCCGGATCGCCCAGGCGGAGTTTCAAGTCCGGCAAGCGGAGGCGGCGCTCGCCTCGGCCATCGCCCGTTACGATCTGGCCGTCTCGGGCACACGGAAACAGGAGGTCGCACAAAGCCGCATCGCGGTCGTGCAGGCCGAGTCCAGTCTCAAGCTGGCCAAAACCGAACTGGACCGGACGACGCGCCTTGTCGATGCCGGCGCCGTCGCCCGAAGAGACCTCGACATGGCCCAGAACCGATACGACCTGGCCAAAGGCCAGTACGAAGCCGCGCTACAGGCCGAAAACCTGGCCCGCGAAGGCTCGCGGACTCAGGACGTCAAGGCTGCGGAGGAAGCGGTCAACCAGGCGCGGGCGGCCGTCAACGGGGCCAAGGCCGGCCTCGTGCAGGCCCGAGCGGCAGCGCTTCAGACCCAAGTCAGGCGGAAGGACGTCGAAGTCGCCCGTGCCCAGGAGCGGCAGGCCGCGGCCGCCGTCGCATCGGCCCGAGTGAGCCTTTCGTACGCGCAAGTCGTCGCGCCCTTCGACGGAAGGGTCGTCCAAAGGCTCGTCGACCCTGGGACGATGGCCGCCCCGGGTACGCCGCTCTTGGCCGTCGAGGGCGGCGGTTTCCTCTTCGAGGCCGTTGTCCCGGAACGGACGGTCCGATCGCTGCCTCTCGGAACAGTGGCGATGGTCACGGTCGACGCTCTCGACCGCCCCGTCACGGGCCGTGTGGTCGAAACCGCGCCCCAAGGCGATGCTTCGACCCACACGTTCGTCGTCAAGTTCCTGCTCGAGGGTTCACCCGGGCTCAAGTCCGGCATGTTCGCGAAAGCGGCCGTGCGGACAGGGTCGGCAAAGGGGATCGTCGTTCCATTGAAGGCGACGTGGCAGCGGGACGGGCTCCAGTTCGTCTATGTCGTGAACGACGAAGGCCGGGCCCGGTTGCGGCTCGTCACACTGGCGAGCGGTCCGGGACCGGAGGTCGAAGTCTTGACCGGGCTTGCCGAAGGTGACCGGATCATCGTGGGTGACCGGACAGGCATCGTCGACGGGGTCTCCGTCAAGGCTGACGGACGATGAAGACGGGCCTTGCGGGCCGGCTCGCGGCGACGTTCGTCAACAGCAAATTGACGCCGCTGCTGATCCTCGCGTCGTTGTTGCTCGGACTGCTGGCCGTCGTTCGGACGCCCCGTGAAGAAGAGCCGCAGATCGTCGTCCCCATGGCGGACGTGGTCGTCGACATGCCCGGTGCGACGGCTAAGGACGTCGAGCGGCGGGTGACGACCCCGATGGAGAAACTCGTCTGGGAGGTCCCCGGTGTGGAATACGTCTATTCGACGAGCAGTCCCGGGCGGGCCATGGTCGTCGTCCGCTTCTTGGTCGGCCAAGACCAGGAGAAAGCGTTCGTCCGGCTCAGGGAAAAACTCCAGAGCCACTACGACATCATTCCTCCCGGTGCGACTCAGCCCATCGTCAAGCCCCGTGCGATCGACGACGTCCCCGTTCTTGCCTTGACCTTGCACAGCAGGACGATCGGTCCTGCGGCGCTCCGAGAAATCGCACTGCGGGTCGAGGAGACGATAAAGAGCGTCCAAGACGTCAGCGAGACGGCGGTGATCGGCGGCCTCAAGCGCGAACTGAAAGTCGAACTCGACAGGTCGCGGTTGGCCGGATTCGGGCTAGGCCCAGACGACGTCCTCCGATCGATCGGTACGGCCAACGTCCAGACCGATGCGGGCCGTTTCGCCGAGGGCAAGGACGTCGTCGCGGTCAAGGGCGGAGGGTTCTTCAAGACGGCCGACGACGTGCGTGACGTCATCGTCGGGGCCAGCGGCGGGCGGTCGGTCAAGGTCGGCGACGTCGCGACCGTCACGGACGGGCCCGAGGAGGCGCAAAGCTACGTCTTCTTCGGTTCGGGGCCTGCGTCGGAAGGCGACAAAGGCAAGAGCCTCGAACCGGCCGTGACCATCAGCGTCGCCAAGCGACAGGGCGTCAACGCGATCGACGTGGTCCATGGGGTGCTCGCGAAGGTCGAAACACTGAAAGGTTCGCTGATCCCGAGCGACGTCGCGGTCACGGTCACCAGGAACTACGGGGAGACGTCGGCCGAAAAGTCGAACGAACTCCTGATGCACATGGGGCTCGCCGTGGTCTCGGTCACGGTCCTCATCGCGATCGCGCTCGGCCGCAAGGAGTCGCTCGTCGTGCTGACCGCGATCCCGGTCACCTTGGCCCTGACGCTGCTGGTCTTCTACCTGTACGGATTCACGTTGAACAGGATCACGCTCTTCGCACTGATCTTTTCGATCGGGATCCTCGTGGACGACGCGATCGTGGTCGTCGAGAACATCGTCCGACACCTCCGGATGCCCGACGCTAAGGAGACCGGACTCATCAAGACGGCGATCCGGGCCGTGGACGAAGTCGGCAACCCGACGATCCTCGCGACCTTCGCCGTCATTGCCGCGATCCTGCCCATGGCGTTCGTCGGCGGGCTCATGGGCCCCTATATGCGCCCGATCCCGATCGGCGCTTCGGCGGCGATGGTCTTCTCGCTCCTGATCGCGTTCATCGTGACGCCCTGGGCGGCGGTCCGCATCCTCAAGAAGGGCCACCAAGGGAAGTCTCACGACGAAGAGGGGCCGGAGGACGCCTTGACGAAGGCGTACCGCAGGATCATGACCCCGCTTCTCCGCTCGGCCAAGGTCCGGACGGTGTTCTTCGTCGCCATCGGACTGATGCTCCTCGGATCGTTCGCGCTGGTCGGAATGAAGGCGGTCACGGTCAAGATGTTGCCGTTCGACAATAAGAACGAGTTCCAGATCATCGTGGACATGCCGACGGGAACGTCGCTCGAGCAGACCGCGATGGTGGCGCAGGCTTTGGCCGACTACGGTTCGAAAGTGCCGGAAGTGACGGACTTCCAGATCTACGTGGGCTCGGCCAGTCCGTTCAACTTCAATGGCCTGGTCCGCCACTACTTCAACCGCAGCGCCAGCTACCAGGCCGATATCCAGGTCAACCTTGTCGGCCGCGAGCACCGTAAAGCCCAGAGCCACGACATCGTAAAGCGGATCCGTGCCGACGTTTCGGCGATCGCGGGCCGCTACGGAGCCAGGGTCAAGATCGCCGAAGTCCCCCCAGGGCCCCCGGTCCTTCAGACTCTGGTGGCCGAAGTCTATGGCCCGGACGAAGCCTCACGGCTCGACACGGCGCAGAAAGTCAAGAGGATCTTCGAGACGACCGAGGGCGTGGCCGACATCGACTGGTACATGGACGACGACCAGGCTACGGTCCGCTTTGCAGTGGACCAGGAGAAAGCGGTCCTGTCCGGGGTCAGTCCGGAAACCGTGACGAGGGCCCTGACGACGGCCCTCACAGGGAGCCAGGTCGGTCTGCTGCACGACGAGTCCGCAAGGGAAGACGTGGCCGTCCGGGTCAGACTGTCGCGCACCGAGCGAAGCGGACTGGACCGGCTGGACCAGTTGACCGTCCGGAACGCGACTGGCTCCGCCGTACCCTTGAGCACGTTGGTCAAGGCGGCTCCGATCGCAACGGACAAGAGCATCTACCACAAAAACCTGTTGCCCGTGATCTATGTCGTCGGAGACGTCGTCGGGAGGCAAGAGAGCCCGGTCTACGCGATCATGAAGATGAACCAGGCGCTGGAGAAGTTACGTCTCCCCGGCGGCTCGAAACTGGACGTCCTCACGACCCACTTGCCCGACGCCCCGGACAAGCAGGCGATGAAATGGGACGGCGAGTGGCACATCACGTATGAGGTCTTCCGAGACCTAGGAGTGGCGTTCGGCGCCGTCCTGATCCTGATCTACATCCTCGTCGTGGCGTGGTTCCAGGACTTCAAGACGCCGATCGTCATCATGGCTCCGATCCCCTTGACCTTGGTCGGCATCCTTCCGGGCCACGCACTCATGGGCGCGTTCTTCACAGCGACGTCGATGATCGGCTTTATCGCGGGGGCGGGCATCATTGTCCGGAACTCGATCATCCTCGTGGATTTCATCGAACTCCGGCGCAGGCAGGGGTCGTCGCTCGAACAGGCGGTCATCGACGCCGGAGCCGTCCGGTTCCGGCCGATGCTGTTGACGGCCGCCGCCGTCATCGTCGGTTCGTTCGTCATCCTGTTCGATCCGATCTTCCAGGGCCTTGCGATCGCCCTCATGGCGGGAGAGATCGCATCGACGCTCCTTTCCCGGTTGGCCGTCCCGGTGCTGTACTTCCTGTCCGCCCGGGGTCGGGCCGAGAAACCTGCCGGGACCTGAATCGCTTGACGAGGATCCTGCCTCTCCTAAGACATGCAAGGCGAATCAACCGACACGGGCGTCGTCGAACTGACCGCGGCCACCTTCAAGCAGGACGTCCTGGAGAACGAGACCCCCGTCCTGATCGACTTTTGGGCGGGATGGTGCGGCCCTTGCCGCGCGATGAAGCCCGTCCTCGCCGAAGCGGCCCGATCGTTGGCCGGTAAGGTCCGGGTCGCGACCGTCGACGTGGACAAGGAACGTGTGCTCGCCGAAGCGTTCGGTATCCAAAGCATCCCCACGTGCGTCCTAATGAGGGGTTCGACGGTGTTGGGCTCCTACGTCGGGGTCGTCCCGGCCCAGTCGCTGGTCAACGATGTCCTGAAACGCGTCGCCTAAGCGTGACGCGAAACTCTCCGGCGACGGTGCCCGCGTCCTCAGGACGCGGGCACCGTTCGCCGTTTGGAGCCGGAGAACAGGCCCTACTTGTCGATCGCGACCTTGACCTTTTCCCGCAGGACGGCCTGGGCCGCGGACAGTCGGGCGATGGGGACGCGGAACGGCGAGCAGGACACGTAGTCCAGTCCGAGCGAATGGCAGAAGACGATCGACTCCGGATCGCCGCCGTGTTCGCCACAGATGCCGCATTTGAGGTCGTTCCGCGCCGAGCGGCCTTCGTCGACGGCGAGGCGCATCAGACGGCCGACGCCGGTCTGGTCCAGGGTTTCGAACGGATTTGCGGCCAGGATCTTCTGGTCGACGTACCGCCCCAGGAACTTGCCCTCGGCGTCGTCCCGCGAAAAGCCGAACGTCATCTGCGTCAGGTCGTTCGTGCCGAAGCTGAAGAACTGGGCGTATTCCGCGATCTCGCCGGCGGTGAGAGCGGCTCGGGGGATCTCGATCATCGTGCCGAAGAGGTACGGGATGTCGACCCCCTGCTCTTGGACGACCTTTTTCGCCTCCGATTCCAACAGCCCTTGGACGACCCGGAGCTCGTTGACGGTCGAGACCAACGGGATCATGATCTCGGGAAAGACCCGCTTGCCCGCCTTTATGAGCTTGGCCGCCGCTTGGAGGATCGCCCGCGTCTGCATGACCACGAGGCCCGGAAGAACGATCGACAGACGGACGCCACGTAGGCCCATCATGGGGTTGGACTCGCGCATGGCTTCCACTTCCGCGAGGAGCTTCATCTTCTCGTCGTATTGCGCGCCTTGCGCGCCCGGTGTGGCGGCGCCGCCTTTGACGCGGAGTTCGGTCGTCTCGCGCAAGAGCTCGTCGTGGGACGGAAGGAACTCATGGAGCGGCGGGTCGATCAGGCGCACCGTGACGGGCTTGCCTTCCATCGCTTCGAAAATGCCCTCGAAGTCCGCTTGCTGGACGACCAACAACCTGTCGAGACACTCCTGTCGGGTGGCCTCGTCCTTCGTGAGGATCAGTTCCTGGACGATCGGGAGCCGCTCGGGCTCGAAGAACATGTGCTCCGTCCTGCAGAGCCCGATCCCTTCCGCGCCGAACTCGATCGCTTGATGGGCGTCACGGGGATTGTCGGCGTTCGTCCTGATCTTGAGCGTGCGGAACTCGTCGGCCCAAGTCATCAGGTCTCCGAAGGAACCGCTCACTTCAGGCGCGATGAGCCGAAGAGGGCCGAGGAACACGTCGCCCGTCGATCCGTCGAGCGTGATCGTTTCGCCTTCCCGGACGGTCCGTTCACCGATCTTCAAGGTCTTGGCGTGCGCGTCGACTTCGAGCTCTTCGGCCCCCGCGACGCACGGGATGCCGAAACCGCGGGCGACGACCGCAGCGTGCGAGGTCTTCCCCCCGCGAGCGGTCAGGACGCCTTGGGAGGCCATCATTCCGTGCACGTCGTCCGGGTTGGTCTCGTCCCGGACGAGGATGACTTTCTCACCTTGTCCGCCGTGGACGCCGAGTTCGGCGGCCGTGTCGGCGTCGAAGACGACTTTGCCGACGGCAGCGCCGGGCGAGGCGGCCAACCCCGAGGTCAAGCGCGTCGCTTCGGACTGAGACGCCGGGTCGATGCGGGGGTGGAGAAGCTGGTCCAGGTGCGACGCCGTAACGCGGTTGATCGCTTCCTCTTTCGAGATCAATCCCTCGCGGACCATCTCGACGGCGACGCGGACGGCCGCGGGGCCCGTGCGCTTTCCGCTTCGGCACTGGAGCATGAAGAGCTTGCCGTGCTCGATCGTGAACTCGATGTCCTGCATGTCGCGGTAGTGCGACTCTAATCGGTCCATCGTTTCGATGAACTGCTTGTACACGGTCGGATCCTGCTTCTCCAGTTCGCTGATCGGCACCGGGGTCCGGACGCCGGCGACGACGTCTTCGCCTTGGGCGTTCATCAGGTACTCGCCGAAAACGGCCTTTTCGCCGTTGGAGGGGTCACGGCTGAACGCGACGCCCGTCCCGCAGTCGTCGCCCGCGTTCCCGTAGACCATCGACTGGACGTTGACGGCCGTACCGATTTCGTCAGGGATCTTCTCGGTCTTGCGGTAGAAGACGGCGCGGTCGTTGTGCCAGCTCTTGAAAACGGCTTCGACGGAAAGGTCGAGCTGTTCCCACGGGTCGGTGGGGAAGTCGCGGCCCGCGTTGTCGTGGACGTGGGCAAGGAACAGGCCGGACACGTCTTCGAGGTGTTCCGCCGTGAGGTCCAAGTCGGACTTGGCTCCTACCTTGGCCTTGTACTGCGCAAAGATCTTTTCGTCGAAGCCGTGCTTGCTCAGCCCGAACGCGACGTCCGAGAACATCATGATGAACCGGCGATAGCTGTCCCAGACGAAGCGGGGGTTGCCCGTCTCCCGGATCAGCGCTTCGATGGTCACCGGGTTCAAACCTAGGTTGAGGACGGTGTCCATCATGCCGGGCATGGAGAACTTGGCGCCCGATCGGACGGACACGAGGAGCGGCCGCTCCGAGCCCCCGAACGTCCGGCCCATCTGCTGTTCGACGTCGGCGACGGCGGCGCGCATCTCGGCCTCGAGCCCGCCCGGAAGCCGGCCCCCCTCGGCGTAGTATTCGCCGCAGACCTCGGTCGTGATGGTGAACCCGGGCGGGACGGGCAGACCGATGTTGGTCATTTCACAGAGGTTGGCCCCTTTGCCGCCGAGGAGGTCCCTCATGCCGGCATGGCCTTCCCGGAACAGGTAGACGCGCTTCTTGCTCATGGTCGTGGTTGGCGGCTCGGCGACCGGCCCGCGAATGGGAAAGAAGGTTCAACGGACTGGAACCGGCCTGGTGCGCGCAGCGACGTCGGTGCGCGAACCTGATGTTACCGGGCGCAAGGCCCCGGCCCGGGGTCTGGAGAGCCCGTCGCGGGCCCATTGGTCCGGAGTCCCGGCCGGACTCGCAACGAGCCTGAGGAATAGGCCATAATTGACGTCCCGCTCGCCGAGCAAGGCAAGACCATGAAAACGGCCACGCATCCTGTCAACCACCCCGTCCTCTTCGTGGACGGCGACCACGAGTGGCAGGGCATCTCGACGATGAAGACGAACGAGACCCGTACGATCGACGGGATCGATCACTTCGTGGTCCGCCTTGAGATCAGCGCCTTCACCCACCCGTTCTACACGGGCCAGAAGAGGATCGTCGACACGGCCGGCCGCGTCGAGAAGTTCATGCGCCGTTACGGCAACCAGGACAAGAAGTCCTAAGTCCGGTCTTTTGATTCTCTGTCGCCGACGCCCGGTCTCGGCCCTGGCGTTCGGTTTTTTCGTCCATATCGCAAGTTCGGTTCGGTTCGCTGGACTCGGTCCGAAAGGCCGCCCATAATCGGGATATGGCACGTGACGAGGGCTATCGTGACCGTTCCGTCCTGATCCATGGCAAGTTCCGGAGCGAAAAGTGGGACTTTCAAGACCACATCCTTCCTCCCATTACGACGGCGGTGAGCTTCCGGCTCCGATCGGCCGAACGGGGTGCAGAAGGGTTCGTCCAGTTCGCTAACCCCGACGTCGACCGCAGGTCCGTCGCCCCGATCTACATCTATGACCGGTTGGACGAACCGTGCACGGGCCTGCTCGAAGAAACCCTGGCCTTTAGCGAGAAGGGAGAGTGCGCGGTCTGCTTCGGGACCGGCATGGCCGCGATCGCCGCTTCGATCGGCATTCACGTTCAAGCTGGCGACCACGTCGTCTTCCATCCTGCGCTCTATGGCTGCACCTACAGTCACGTGACCCGCTGGCTCGGCAAGTTCGGGGTCGAGAGCACGCCCGTCATGATGGGCGACCTGGACGCCTTGCGGGACTCGCTGCGGCCCGAGACCAAAGTGGTCCTGTTCGAGTCCCCGTGCAACCCGACGATGGAACTCATCGACCTCGGCGGGGTGGCCAAGGTCGTTGCCGAGGCCAATCTGAGCCGAGACCCCGGCAAGCGGGTCGTCTCGGTCATCGACAACACCTTTGCCTCGCCATATGCGCAGCGGCCGTTGTCCCACGGCATCGACTACGTCGTGCACTCCTTGACCAAGCACATCGGCGGGTTCGGCGCGACGATGGGCGGAGTGGTCGTCGGCCCGAAGTCCGCTGAAACCGACCTCTTGCTCTACCGGAAAGACTTTGGCGGCTCGATCTCGCCCGACGCCGCCTGGCACATCCTTACGTACGGTGTCCCGACGCTCGCCCTCCGGATGGAGCGCCAACAGCGGACCGCACAGCGGGTCGCCGAGTTCCTCGAACTGCACCCCAAGGTCGGCCGAGTCCACTATCCGGGCCTGGACAGCTTCCCACAGATCGCCTTGGCCATGGAGCAGATGCGCGACATCGACGGCAACTTTGCCCCAGGGGCCATGATCTTCTTCGAGATGAAGGGGGACGCCGACGCGTCGTACCGTCGGGCGATGACGGTCTGCAACCACCTGGCTTCGGACTCTTTGGCCGTGACCCTTGCCGTTTCGCTCGGGCAGATCCGGACGCTCGTCGAGCACCCTGCTTCGATGACGCACTCGGCCATCCCGCCCGAAGAGCAGGTCAAGGCGGGCATCCGGCCGGGCGGCGTCAGGCTGAGCATCGGCCTCGAGGACGAACGCGACATCCTCTCGGACCTTGAGAAGGCGCTGGAAAAAGCCTAACCGAGCCCGTCTTTGAGCTGTTCGAGGCGCTTTTCGTAGGCTTCGCGCTCCTTCTGACTGGACGCGGGGTCCCGCTCGAGCGCCTCGCAGGCCCGCTCCATGAGTTCGAGCGCGTCCTTTTTGTGGCCCGTCCGGAGCTTGGCTTCAGCCATCGCGGACAGGACGGACGGGACGTCCTTCTTCTGGATCTGGAGGACGCGTTCGAGCGCCAGGTAAGCCGTTTCATAGTCCGGATCGGCGAAAGGGGTGTAACCCATCGCGATCCCGGTCCCGATCTTCTGAAGGACGACGGCGTTGTCCTTTAACTCGCCGGTCACGGCGTTCTTGAAAAACTCCTTGGCCTTGGCCTCGTCGGCTTCGGCCAAGAGCTCGAACTTCATCAAAGGGACGAAGTCCTTGACCAAGGGGTCGAGGGAAGCGATCTCGTCGAGCCGGGCGAACGCGGCCTTCTGGTCGCCGGCCGCCAACGCCTTGCGGGCTTCGCCGTACAGTTCTTCGGTCTTTTTCCGACGCAGGATCAGTTCCTCGTGGAGCCGTCCCGCGTCTTCGGTCGTGAAGGTGCCCGCGAGCACCTTCGGGACGACTTGGTCAAGACCGGCCACTCCGGACTCGATCCAGGCAAGCTTCCCGTCGGGGCCCACGACGAAGACGGTCGGGATCGACGTTTGCAGGGCGGCCTGGATCCAGCCCTGCAGGAGCGAGTCGGACGTGTCGTCGACACACACCCGGTAGTCCATGGCCTTGCCCTGGCCTACGACCCAGTCCTGGACGCGGCCGACGTATTCCGTGCTCTTCGGATCGGGGTCTCTGTCCCACACGTTGATGCCGATGAACGTCGCTTTGTCCTTGTAGCGGCCCGCGAGGGCGTTGAAGCCGGGCATGGCGTCGAGCGACGGTCCGGACCACGTGGACCAGAACTGAAGGACGTACGTCTTGCCTTTGGCGAACTCCTTGACCGCTTCGCCCTTGACCCATGTCCCTCCGGACAGCGCCGGAGCAGGGGATCCGACACCAAGGGGACCTGCATCCTGGCCGGACAAGCACAACAGTCCGACGGCGGCGGTCAGTCCGATCAAAGTCATGTTGGTTCTACGCCTGCTCCGCTCATACCGGTTCCGGGCCGTCGCCGAGCCCGCCGAATTTCCGGAATCGACGTTGGTAGGCTGAGACGGCGTCGAGCAGTTCTTCGGCACCGAACTCGGGCCAGGTGCGGTCGGTCACGAAAAGCTCCGTGTACGCCGACTGCCACATGAGGAAGTTCGACCACCTCATCTCGCCCGCCGTCCTGACCATGAGGTCTGGCTCGGGCACGTCCGGAACGTAGAGGTTGCCGGCGATCGCGGCCTCGTCGACGTCGTCAGGCCCGGCCCCGCTCGCGATCAGCTTCTTCACGGCGTCGACGATCTCCGCCCGGCCGCCATAGTTGATCGCTAGGGTGAACCCGATGCCGGTGTTCGTCTCCGTCGAGGTGACGAGCGACCGGAGGGCGCGCTGCAACGTCGCCGGGAGCTCGTCCAGTCGGCCCGAAACGTACACTCGGACGTTGTTCTCGATGAGCGAGCGGAGTTCCGTCTTCGCCGCGTCCTCGATGAGGCGCATCAGGCCGCCGACTTCCGATTCCGGCCTCCGCCAGTTCTCGGCGGAGAACCCGTAGACGGTCAGATAACGGATTCCGAGCTCGCTGGCCTGGAGGAGGACGTTCTTGAGCGTCCGATAGCCTTCCCGGTGCCCCAACAGGCGCATGAGCCCTTTCTTCTGAGCCCATCGACCGTTACCGTCCATGATCACGGCGACGTGCGCGGGGAGCCGGGACAAGTCGATGCCCCGTTCCTCGGCCCGTCGTCGGATATCGTGACCCTTCGCCTTGGCCGGGGATGCGCCGGTGCGCGCCACCTTAGATCTCCATCAACTCGGCGTCTTTCTTCTTCTGGACGTCGTGGACTTCGGCGACGTGCTTGTCGGTCATGTCCTGGATCTTCTTCTCGTGGGATTTCAGTTCGTCTTCGGAGATCTCTTTGTTCTTCTGCGCGGCCTGGAGATGATGGATCGCGTCGCGGCGGACGTTCCGCACGGCCACGCAACCTTCTTCGGCCCTGTGGTGGACCTGTTTGATCAGTTCCTTGCGGCGCTCCTCCGTCATCGGGGGAAGGTTCAACCGGATGTTCTGGCCGTCGTTGTTCGGCGTCAGCCCGAGGTCGCTCTTCAGGATCGCGCGTTCGATCGCGCCGAGCAGGTTCTTCTCGTAGGGCGTGATCAAGATTTGGCGCGCTTCCGGGATCGTGACGTTGGCGACCTGGCTGACCGGCGTCTCGACTCCGTAATAGTCGACGTGCACCGCCTCGAGGATGATCGGGTTGGCGCGTCCCGTCCGGATGCGCTGAAAATCGTGGGCCGTCACCTCGACGGCGTGCTTCATGCGTTGGTCTGCATCCTGCAGGATTTCTTGGACTGTCATGGTCATTCTCCTTCGACTAGCGTTCCGACCGGTTCCCCTTGGACCGCCCGGACCATGCTTCCTGGCTCGTGCAAGTCTAACACGATGACAGGGAGGTTGTGTTCCTGGCACAGGGCGAACGCCGTCTGGTCCATCACCGCGAGCCGCTTGCTCGTCGCTTCGCCATAACCCAGCGTGGCGTACTTGACCGCGTCGGCGTGCTTCTTCGGATCCTTGTCGTAGACGCCGTCGACCTTGGTCGCCTTGATGAGGCAGTCGGCCTGGATCTCCAGAGCGCGCTGGGCGGCGGCGGTGTCGGTCGAATAATAGGGGTTGCCCGTGCCTGCGACGAAGATGACGATCCGGCCCTTCTCCAAGTGGCGCACGGCCCGTCGCATGATGAACGGCTCGCAGACCGCGCTGACGTTGATCGCGCTCAGGACGCGGCACGGGACTCCGAGCTTCTCGATGGCCGACTGAAGGGCGATCCCGTTCATGATCGTGCCGAGCATGCCCATCTGGTCGGCCGAGGTCCGATCGATCCCGCCTGTCTCGCTGAACACTTCGCCCCGGAAGAAGTTGCCTCCGCCGACGACGACCCCGACCTGTGTGCCGAGGGATTGGACGTCGATGATCTCCTTGGCCAAGTAGGTGAGCACGCTGGCGTCGAGGCCGAATCCGGCGCGCCCTGCCAAGGCCTCGCCGCTGACTTTAAGGACGACGCGCGAGTACGACATGCGCCTCTATTTTAACGCGTCGCCGCACCGGAATGGCGGGCTGGCGGGTCAACCGCCGTAAGGGTTTCCGCCGTACGGGTTGCTCCCGCCCGAAGGCACGTCGGACGGCGACGATCCGGGCGACGGGACCCCGCCTCCGGAAGGGCCCGCCCCGCCGGGCATCGACGACCCGCTTCCCGGCATCGGAGACCCGTAAGGCGTCGTCGAAGGCGTGTTCGGCCCGCCACCGTTGTTGGCGTAACCCGTTCCTGGCGTGGTGTCCGGCGCACCGGGATAGAGGCGTTGAGGGCCGCCTTGGCCCAACGTCGCGTCCCTCGGCTGCATCAGCAGGCTCTTGTCGGTCGCCGCGTTCGGGTCGTCGCCGTAGGGCGTACCGGGAGGGAAGGGGTTCGAGGCCTTGGCCGCCTCGGACTTCGGCTGCTCCGGGTTCGGGGCGGGCCGGCGGCTTTCGTTGAGCGGGATCGGGACGGCAGGCCCCGTCGGTTCGCAGCCCCACAGGCACCCCACCGCCAAGATCAAGACGGCCGGTCGGCGGATCATAGTCTTCTAGACGGTCTCCGGACGCCAAGAGTGCCCGCGCCGCCCTCCGAAAAGAAAGGCGCCCTGCCGGACGTTCGGTCGGACAGGGCGCGGACAGAGGGACGCCAGGGTTCAGGACCCGACGGCGATCCGCTCGTACTGGAGGACCGTGATCGGCCCGCCGCCGACCTTGCCTTCTTCGGCGAGGTAGGCGGACACGGACTTCTTGGCGTCGGTGTACATCGGTTGTTCGAGCAACACCTGGGCCTGATAGAACTCCTTGTTGACGCGGCCTTGGGCGGCCTTCTCGGCGATCTCGGCGGACTTGCCTTCGTTGATCGCGCGCTGCGTCTCGATCTCGATCTCCTTCGCGATGACGTCCTGCGGGACGTCTTCCTTCTTCAGAAAGCTCGGCGAGAACGCGACCGTCTGGATCGCGACCTGGAAGCCGGCGTCCTTGAGGTTGCTCGCGTTGCCGCTGACCTCGACCGCCGCCGCCTTCTTCGAGTCGTGGTGGTTGTAGACCGCGAACACCCCGCCCGTGCTTTTGAGCAGGACCGCCTTCTTGAGGACGATGTTCTCGCGGATCACGGCCACGGCCTCTTCGAGGAGCTGCGACACGGGCTTGCCGTCGACCACCGTATCGGCGCCGGCCGATCCGGCCGCGAGCATGCCGTTCGCAATCTGGTCGACGAGGGCCTTGAACGTGTCGTTCTTCGCCACGAAGTCCGTCTCGCTCTCGATGATGACGCCGACCGCAGTCTTGCCGTCTTCGGCCGCGACGAACTTGGCGATGCCTTCGCTCGTCGACCGGTCGGCGCGCTTGGCCGCGGCGGCCTGGCCCTTTTCGCGCAGGATCGCCTTCGCCTTGTCGAAGTCTCCGCCCGCTTCTTCCAAAGCGGCCTTACACTCCATCATCGGCGCGTCGGTCTCTTCGCGCAGTTTCTTGACGTCGGATGCACTGATGCTCATATCGTTTCTTTAGCTCTCCTGGGCCGGCTCCGGGGTGGCTTCCGCCGTCGCGGCGGCAGGTTCGGGAGCAGGCTCGGGCGCAGCTTCGGCCACGGTCGTCGCGGCAGGAGCGGCGGCTTCCGGCTCAGGCTTGCCCTGGGCGCCGGGGACGCTCTTGTCCGGCTCTTCGCCGAAGGCCCGCAGGAACTCCTGTTCGACTTCGCCGAACGCGACCGGAGCGGTCTCTTCCTCGGACTCGCCCGCCTCGCCGACGACGCCGGCGCTCGCGCCTTCGTCGATGTACGGCTTGACTTCGATGATCGCTTCGCTGATCTTCTGCGTCACGAGCCGGATCGAGCGGATCGCGTCGTCGTTGCCGGGGATGACGTAATCGGCCAAATCCGGGTCGCAGTTCGTGTCGACGATCGCGACGACCGGGATGTTGAGCTTCTGGGCCTCCTTGACCGCGATGCCCTCTTTATTGAGGTCGACGACGAACATCAGCGCCGGCATCTCCTCCATCGAGCGGATGCCTTCCAGGTAGCGGTTCAGCTTGTCCCGCTCCTCGCCGCGCTTGAGCTGCTCCTTCTTGGGGAGTCGGCCCATGTAGCCCTCGTCCACCATGCGGTCGAGCTCTTTCAGGCGCTGGATGCGGTTCTGGATCGTGTTCCAGTTCGTGAGCATGCCGCCGAGCCACCGCTCGGTGACGAAGTACTGGCCCGAGCGCTGGGCGGCCTCTTTGACCGCGGCCTGGGCCTGCTTCTTGGTGCCCACGAAGAGGACCGTGCCACCGCCCTCGACGACGCGCTGCACGTGGTTCAGGGCGTCTTCGAACAGCTTGATGGTCTGGTGAAGGTCGACGATATAGATGCCGTTGCGAGCGCCGTAGATGTAGCGTTTCATCTTCGGGTTCCAGCGCCGTGTCTGGTGACCGAAGTGGACGCCCGCCTCGAGCAGCTCTTTCATGCTGAGTTGGGGCATATGCGGTTTCCTGGGTTGTTCCTCCGGACTTGGCAGAGTTCCGCCCGATTCCCTGCTTCGAGAGACCCAGGGGCGCGCACAAGTCCGTGCGTATTGGCTTTCGCCGGGGTGGAGTGTACCTGGGCGGTGGGGCGGGGGTCGGGAACCAGGCGCCCACTCCCGACTCTCGTCTTACCGACCTTGGGGTCGCGCTCGTCCTGGTGGTCGAGCTCTTGCGAGACCGCTCACGAGGAGGGTCGGGCACCTGCGAGACCGGCAACCTGGCGGCGGGTGGCCTGACCATGGGTGACCGCCTCCAGGGTGGCCGGGGTGAACGGGATGGACCGTGCCCGTTGCACCCCGGTTCCGAAGGAACGTCTTCTGGCGAGGTCCCGCGGACAAGGACAGAAACGCTCGCTCGGTCCACGGGCCATGCCGAGGGCAGAAAGGAGCGTTTTGTCCTTGCCACCCTGTAAGGTTGTACTTCAAGCGGGTAGAGGCCCGGTGTTGGCGACTGTGACCAGGCCCATGGTCGAGCCCAGGATGGCCCATAGGGGAGCAGATCGACTCACTTTGATACCCTCAAGCGCAGGATAGCGCGGGTTGACGTCTAAGTGGTCGTGTTTCCTTGCCCATCCTTTACATCAGGTACTTTCGAGCGTCCCATCGGGTATATGAAAATGAAGGGCACGACCAAGAGGGCGATCAAGCCTGCGCCTCCAAGGACTTCCCAAGGAAATCCGTTGTCTCCGACGCCTGTGGTACTCGCGGCTGCAATCCGGGATTGTTGAGTCTCTGAATTCTGCTTTGTCCCAGTTGTGATGTACTCCAAGAGTGGTTCGCCAGTCTCAGCGTCAATTCCGTACTCACCTAAATCGGTCGAAAGAATAGCGGCAACCCTGGCCTCGTGCCTTTGAGCCACGTCTACCCCATGTGTCGAGAGCATTGCCTCTGTCCCTCCTGGTCTTACTTCGAACCTAATACTGTCTTTGACGTTGTTGTCACCCGGCCACGAATACTGATCTGCCCGCGTACTGTCGCCACGAGAGGAGTAGTACTGGCGACAAGCCTCGAAAGTTGCTCTAAACTTCTCGGCTGCTTGTTCGCTGGTCATTAGCTTAAGTGGAGGAACGAATCGCCAGAGAGTGGAAGCATTGGAGGACAGTACATTGCCTGAAACAACGTCCAGTGTTACTGATGCTGAATTAGCGAAGCCAGCGTAGCCTACGACTGTCTCAATGAACATGCATTGCCACCTATCAGCCTTGTTCAGCCGATCTTTGGCCGCGCCTGGTTCATCTGCAATCTTTCTGATGCTCTGTTCCTGCCAGTCGATGTCATCGAGACCAGATGCCGCAAGGAGCTGTCGTGCCCTTTTCCAAGCATCGGCGTCGCTCTTGATAACCCTTAGTTCACCTGCCAACCTTACTTTGAGCTTCTCGCCTGCCGTGACGTCAGAAAAGCCAACTAGATCCCCCGACTCCGAATTGATCGCCATGATGAACGAACTGTCCGCAGGCATTGCGCTCCATAGTGGCGGATCGCCTTTAACTCGCTGGACACTCCGCATTTGAAGGTCGTCACTCTTGTAAGGTAGATCGAGGCTCTTGACATACGACGCAACTAACGCCTTCGCCGCAGCCTCGTCATATTTCTGTTGAGACTGGGCGCTTACCGACAGGAAGAGTGTAACAGTGACGGAGCAGATGGCTGCGTGCTTCATAGTGGTCTATACCATTGTCCAGGAGTGATTAGATAGTGAGTGTGCGTGTAAACTCTCTTGATGCGCGTGTACTCATCACCGAAGATCGGGCAATCTGAGGAAGTTGAGGCAAGATGGCTTGTACTACCGACATGGACAGGATCGGCTGTCTCAGAGTTCAATGTTAAGAACGTGTCGCGCGAAATTTGCACGGTCTTTCCAACGACAAGGAAACGAAAGAGCCATGAGACCCTGTTTTCTGCCTCGCGCAGGTATACGACGTCGCCCCAACCTATCATAGCTTGGTCAACTATGTCCGCTGAATATGCATCGTAGTATGGATACAATACGGTCTGAAAGTCTGAAGCGGAACCGCTGTTGCAGAAGTCCATTAGGGCAAAAGCCACGTAGGGATTATCAGTACTGTTTAGTGGTGGATACCCCGACCCGTTGCGGAGAGTGCGAACATTCTGATAGTCTTGTTCGCCGGAAACAGGCAGGGCATACATGCGCTCAATTACGGGTATTAGATTGTTGGTCTGATGCGCGGCACTGTTGCCATGGGTCGCCACGTAGTAAATCCCAGGATTGCTCATGCTGTCCGTGATGTCCAGACAAGCCCAACCGTATGAGGTGGTCGTTAAGAACCCGTAGTTGTGCCCAGTCAGCTGTGTGACTAATTCGGTCACGCCGTCTCCGCCGTTGTACTGAAGGAAGTCGTGTCGACCAAAGCCGACACAGCGGTTCTTGACTTCGACGAAGTTTATGTCTTGAGCGATATCCCCCCATTGGTTTTTGCCCTTCATTTTGACTTCGACAATTGAACCGTTCGCAAAGTGGGTGCTGTCGAACATGATTTCAAGAACGATCTCAGGGACGTACTGCCCTTGATTGGGGTGAACCCAGTGGTGAACCAATTCCCCGTTCAAGTAGAGCCACGCTTCAACAATCTGTTCGGGATTCTCGTCCCGCCATACTTTCCCTGAGGCCCTTGCCTTGGTACCAGAAAAGTAGTGCGGCATGGAGTCGCCAGGAACTGGGACGGACGCCTGAATGGCTTGTGCCCAGACAAAGGTCATGGCAAGAAGTACTGCCGCACTTGACCTCCTAATGTTTTCAACCCATCGAACCATGCCTTAATATATACCACAAGATTGCTAGGGTAAAGTCGCTGCCTCCAGACTCCGGACACAACCTCATTCCGCACACCGCCGATCCGTGCCTGGAGGCTTCGTCCGCACCGGCTCACAACGCGCGGACGGGTGGCCTGACCATGGGTGACCTCCCGAAGGGTGGCCGGGCTGAAACGGGATGGTCCGTGCCCGTTTGCAGCCCGGTTCCGAAGGAACTTGCCTCCGTCCCTGGATCTGCGCGGTAGGGACTCGCAGCCACATGCATGGTTCTACCAGGGGTTGGTGCAGCGGACGTCATGTTAGGGCGCTTTTCTTTTGCTGCCTCCAGACTCCGGACACCACCTCAGACCGCACGCCGCCGAACCAGTCTGGAGGCTTCGTCCGCACCGGCTCACGACGGGTGGCCTGACCATGGGTGACCTCCTCCCGGGTGGCAGGGGTGGAACGGACCTTCAAGAGCCTGGGCTGTCCGCAGGGGACCCGTTCCGAGTCCAAACCGGCGGGTTTCTTGCCTCGCTCCAGGTTATGGCTGCCTCCAGACTCCGGACACCACCTCACACCGCACGCCGCCGGACCTCGTCTGGAGGCTTCGTATGCACCGACTCACAACGCGCGGTTTCACGGGCCTGTTGCTGCCTCCAGACTCCGGACACCACCTCAGACCGCACGCCGCCGAACCCTAGTCTGGAGGCTTCCTCCGCACCGACTCCAAGTCTAGACACGCCGTCGTGAGGAAAACGTCGGCATCCGGGCCACCCCGGTTCTGATCGTGCCGTCTCCTGGCCAAGCAGGGGGAGGATTACCGCCGAAGCCGTCCGTCAAGCCTCCAGACGAGGTCGGCTTCTCGTCGACAACCCGAGAACTTTGGCGTCTGGAGGCAGCACGAAGTCGATCACGGTCCTCGGCACGGTTGCCGGCAACATCCAGGCGGGTACACGGTTGGTGAAGGCACGGGTGCGCGTCTCTGTGAACGGGCCTGCCGCCCTCGTGGGACGTGACTAGGCTGTGAACGACCGCGGTGCGATCAATACCAAGCCTGGTTATCCTGTCGGTGGCGACTGCTCATGGCGCTGCTAAGATCATAAGACTTTGGGAGTCGTGCACAATCTCGTTCGGTCAGGGCCACCGGAAGCCTTGGCTGCGTTCTTGAAGGCGAATCCCAAGGCGAGCAACGAACTCGACGAGGACGGTCGCCCGCCGCTTCACCACGTGCTTAAGGACGAGGAGCCCTCTCCTGAAATCGTGCGCCTGCTGCTCGAAGCCGGGGCCGATCCTCTGTTCGTCTACGTTGACAAGTTCCCTGAGCCTCCGGAAGGGCTTGACCTCGATTCGATCCTTTCCGACGAGCTCGACCTCGACCTTCCGAGCGAAATGATTTCGGGTTCATACGAGATCCGCGAGCCGCTGTTCGAGCTGGCGATTCTTCAAGGCGACTTCGACACTGTCCGACTATTCGTCGAGCACGGGGCCGACGTCCATGCCGCCAATTCCAGTGGTTACTCTTCCCTGTTGAGCGCCGTCTATGGAAGGAAAGAGAATCTGCCGCTGATCGAGTACCTCATCGGCCTTGGCGTCGATCTGATGCAGCCGAGCCAATACGGTGAAAGGCCCCTGACCGCTTCGGCGAAAAACGGCAAGTACTCTTATGTAAAAGCGCTCGTCGAGGCCGGTGCACACGAGGGTGTGCTCCAGTGGACGCCGCTCATCCGGTCGGTTGCGATCGGTTCGATCGAGGACGTGGAACGTGAGCTGACCCGAGGTCCGGATCTCGAAGCACGCGACGCGTCGGGGCACACGGCCATGGATGTCGCCATTTTGAAGGGCGACATCGATGCGGCCATGCTGCTCCGTTCCTCCGGAGCGGCATTCTCAGCCACAAACGGGCGTCAAAATTCCGCAGTCTGCCTTGCCGTCCTCTCGGGAAGCACCGGCCTCGTCCAATGGTTGGTCGCCGAAGGTTGCCCGGTCGATAGCGTGGATAGAACGGGAGACACGGCGCTCGTCGTGGCCGTACATTCGGGTGACGCGGCGATGATCCGGACGTTGCTCGACCTAGGCGCCGACCCGAACTTCAGCATGGACTATTCTAGCGTCTTCGATGGGCTCGTAGACAAGGAGAGCATCATTAGTCTTCTGAGCGCCGGTGCCGATCCGACCCACCTGCGGTCTGACAATATTAGGGCCGTCTTAGGTTTCGGGCGAGCAGAGTTCGACAGTTTGGACTCTGTGACGGTCGCGGAGTACCGAGCGGCCAAGGACCCTCGCGAAGGGAGGTCGAACCCAGAGGACATGACCGGGCCGTTCAAGGTCGCAATGGTCAAATCGGGCTTTGACGCCTACGGCGCGCGTCAGCGCTTCAATGATCCTTCGAAATATGTTTGCCCGGTTCCTGGCTCGCGAGGCACTCCCGTCTGGTGCGCGGCCCGGTTTGGGCAGTCCATGACCATCCTTCCAGACGGTCGTGTGGTCTTGATCGCAGGCGAGCACGAGGACTGGTACGACCCAGATTTCTGCATCTACAACGACGTTATCGTCGGCTGGCCGGACGGGGAGCTCCGCATCTACGGCTATCCGTTTTCGGTCTTTCCTCCGACGGACTTCCATACGGCCACTCTATTAGAGAGCTCTATCGCCATCATTGGCGGTCTGGGCTGTCTCGGGGAGAGGCAGGGAGACACGCCGGTCCTGAAACTGTCTACAAATGACTTCCGGATGGAGCCCGTGGCCACGAGCGGCCCATCACCCGGTCGGGTCTTCAAACACCGCGCAGAGTTGAGCGACGGCAAGATCAAAGTGTGGGGAGGGCAGGTCGTTAGGTTCATTGGCGGCAAAGAGGAGCACGTCCAGAATACGGCCGTCCATCTCTTGGATCTCGCAACAATGACATGGACAGCGGTCGAAGTCGGCGGGTGGCCAGACCTTGGTGACCTCCAGATGGGTGGCGGATGGCCTGACCATGCGTGACCTCTCGCAGGGGTAGCCGGGCTGAAACGGGATGGTCCGTGCCCGTTCGCACCCCTGTCCGTCACACGGACCCTTAAAGCCTGGCCGTCATGGGTGCATTCGCGCTGTCGCGAGCCTCTCTTCGACTCCAAAAGGGCCGTTCCCGTGCCCCGTCCTAGGTTCCTTCGTACGCCACCCTCTGTGCTCGACACGTGCTCGACACGTGCTCGGAACGTGCTCGGAACGGCCGTGTCGAGCACGTGTCGAGCACATCCGGAGCACACGTCGAGCACAGACAGAAGCTACAGACGGCGCGTGGGCCGACCCAAGACGGCCGCGTCAAGAGTGGCCGTAACAAGGTGCCACGACCCTCCAGGCGGACAAAGCGACGGGACCAGGGGAAGGCGCTCGGCCGGCCCCTGGATCCCTCGGTCAGACGCTCACTTACCGGCCCGCTTGCGCGCCCACCAGACGATGCCGGCGATCGGCAGCCAGACCGGGGCCATGAAGACCAGGTAGATCACGCCGACGCCGATGAACCGGCCGAAAAAGCCGAGCAGGTCGCCCGCGCCCTTCGTCGTCTGGCCGAACCAGTCGTTCGGAGTCGATTCGTCGAGTTGGCCGGACTGCGTCAATGTCAGCGAGACGCGGCTCATGTCGGCGAGGCCTTCGAGCGCCTTCGTCTGGGCTTTCAGACCCGAGATGTCCTGGCGGACGCTGCTCAAGCGGCGGCGGATCTCCAGCCGGATGTCCGACTGCCGGGCCCGTTCCAACTCCTTGATCAGGTTCTGCTCTTCGTCGGCGAGGGCGGTGATGCGTCCCTTGCCGTCGGCGATCGAGGCCGTCACGTCCTGGCCCGTCACGTTCTCATGGTCGACCGTCCCGAGCCTCCGGAGCGTGTCGAGCATGGCCACGAAGCTCTTTTCCGGCACCTCGAACTGCATCGTGGCGGTCGAGGTGTCCTGGCGGCCGTCGTAACGGGTGTCGCCGACGAAACCGTTCATCGCATTGACCTGGCGTTCGACCTCGGCCACCGACTTGCGGACGTCCTTCACTTTGACGCCCATGTCGGCGTTGCGGACGACCTTGCGCGCCGTCTCGACCCCTCCCAGGCCTTGGCGCGGCGTGACGGGCTGGGCGGACGTCGCGGGCGCCTTGTCGCCGGCTGACTGCCTGAACTGCTCGCTGCCGGCCGCCCGGCCGCGCGCCACCCTCTTCTTGGCCAGCTCGACGGGAGACTCGGTCTTCATCTTGCCCGCGACGACGCCGTCGCCGAACTGCGTGCCGTTCGAGGTCTCGCTTTCGGAGGGGACCGGAGCCCCGCCGCCACCGCCGACCGCGATGTCCGCGCCTTTCTCGGCCTGCGGACGCTGCGGATCGGCGAAACCTTCGGTCAATTCCGTCCTCCGTTCCTTGTCCGTCGCACGGTCGGCGTCGGCCTGCGGCAAGGGGGCCGCCGTCGGGCTGGCCGTCTCCACGGCGCTCTTGGCCGCGCCTGCGGCGAATTCCGCCTTCGCTGCGTCGTTGGCCCCCGCGAACGGCACGCCGGGCAACAGCTTGGAGCCGACGAGCCCGATCAGGAACAGGCCGGCCACGCCGGACGCCGCATAGGCGCCCCACTTCCACATCGTCGGCCGCGACCGGACCACACGGTCCACGGCCTTGTCAGCCCCGCTCGCTTGCGGCTCGCGGGACGCGTCTTGGATCTCACCACTGAGGATTTTCATGAACAGGACCTCGTCGCGAAGCGCAGGATCTTGGTCGATGGCGGCTTGGACTTCGGCCGCACGCTCAGGGGACAGTTCGCCGTCAAGGAAAGCCTTCAGGTCGTCACGGATGCTCATGGCTGGACTCCTGAAAAGGACAGATATGCCCTGTCAAACCTTAACGCTTCTACCCGCACAAGTGCCTCCTCATGTGTTGGAACGCATGGTGCAGGCGGCTCTTGACGGTGCCTTCGGGCACGCCGACGATTTCGGCGATCTCGGCGTAGCGCAGGCCTTCGACCTCGTGCAACAGGACGACCTCGCGGTGCTCCTCGCTCAGCCGTTGAAGGGCTTGACGGAGGGCTTCCCGGTCGATCGGGGTCTGGGCCGAGGTGTCGGGCGCCTCCAGCCATGCGGCCAGGGGCAAGGGGTCGAGCCTGCGTTTGCGGGCCATGGTCCGGCAATGGTTGTGCGCGATGCCGAGAAGCCACGTCTCGAACGTGGACTTTCCTTGATAGCGCTTGAGGGACCGTTGCATGGTCACGAACGTCTCCTGAGCGGCGTCCTGGCCCAGGTCGTCGCCGAGCCGCCGGGCGCAGAAACGGAACACCCGGGAATAGTGCTCGCGCACCAGGCTTCCCAGAGCGTCGCGGTCTCCATGCCTCGCTTGCTCGATCCGACCGTCCATTACGGTTCGCTCGTGTCCTGAGTGTCGGGACGGGCGGAGTCCGTTCAACGGTCCCGCTAAAAATCTTGCGGGACGAGGGCGATGCGCTTGCGGACGGCCAAGTCTCGGGCTTGGGACACGGTCAACCGGACAGAAAGGAACAGGAGCAAGGCGACCGCGGCCGCGCTCAGGAAGTTGGAGACGGAGAGGGCCTCGTCCGGGCCGAACGAGAACCGGACCG
This sequence comes from Armatimonadota bacterium, assembly GCA_018268395.1. Taxonomy (NCBI): domain Bacteria; kingdom Bacillati; phylum Armatimonadota; species Armatimonadota bacterium. The sequence goes on from JAFDWQ010000005.1 coordinate 147,433, forward strand.
AGAACAGCAGGACGAGGTCGATCACGGTCATGAAGATCCCCGCGACCAGCCCTTCCAACCGGAGCGGGCCGAGCTGCCGCAGGGAAGGGTGCAGGTGGAGCGGGGGAAGGCGCGTCTCCAAAGAGCCGTGGGGCCGTTCCTTGAGCCAGAGAGCCACGGCCTTGTCCAGGGCGCCTGTGCGTCGGCGTGCGGAATGGTCTTCGAACGGGTCGATGTACTTGTAACGCAGGACGAGGCCGGTCTCGGACTCGATCGGGATCCATCGGGGCGGGCGGCCCTCGTCGATGTTGGGCCGCCTTTTCCTGGGCCACTCTTGCACCGGGGGCACGTCCTCCGCGTTGACGCGGAACACGGTCTGGAGGCCCTTGAAGAAGAGCGTGCCGTCGCTCAGCCAGAGGAACCCTTCGTCGTAGCCCGTCACGACCCCGTCCTGTGCGATCTCGAGCATGACCGGACAGGCAGCGGTCTCCGGCACCTTGGTGCTGAGCCGCTTGAGGCCGGTGCCGATGTCGATGCGGTTGGACAGCCGGTAGTAGAGGAACCCGAGCGCGGCTTGGGCCGACACCATGATGAGGAAGACCTCGAGGTGCTGGGTGAACGACGTCTCCGGGTTCTGGAAGTTGTGGGCGAAGACGAAGTACCAGAGGACGCCGAAGATGAGGAACGCCCAGGCGAAAAACCGGAGCCAGGCCGTCTCGAGGGACGACTCTTCGATCCGCTCTAAGGCGTTCGACGGGATGCGCCACGTGGCTGTCGGTTTTGCGACCATGTCTTCGGTTTCGGACTCAAGCCCGCTGATCGACCCCACCTGTCCAGTCTACAGGCATTTTCGGCCGGCCGTTAGACAAGTCCGACGAGCAGTCCGGCCGTCTCCTCGACGGCCTCGCCGAAAATCCTACACGCGTCCAGCGCCTTGTCCCGGGAAATCACCAACGGCGGTTCGATGCGGATGACGCGCGGGTTGTTGAGCGTATAGGCGGCGACCATGCCGCGCTTGACCATCTGCGCGATCACGAGTTCGCCGACCTCGTCGATCGAGAACTCCACGCCGATCAAGAGCCCTCGACCACGGACTTCGGCGATGAGGTCGTGCTTGGCTTGGAGCTCCCGAAGGGCGGCGGTCATGAGCGCGCCGGTCTCGGCAGCCTTCGCGACGAGGCCCTCTTCCTCAAGGACCTCGAGGGCCGCGAGTCCCGCCGCGCAGGCCAATTGGTTGCCGCCGAAGGTGGACGTGTGCACCAGCGGGTTGCGGCCGAAGACGCGTTCCCAGACGTCGGCGGTGCCCATTGTCGCGCCGATGGGGACGACCCCTCCGCCGAGCGCCTTGGCAAGGGTCATGAGGTCGGGCTTGACGGCGTCGTGGTCGCAACCCCAAAGGTGTCCTGTCCGGCCGAGGCCCGTCTGGACCTCGTCGACGATCAGGAGCGCGCCGTGCATGTCGCAGGCCGCGCGCAGTTCGCGGAGGTAGCCGTCCGGCGGGACGCGCACGCCGCCCTCGCCTTGGACGGGCTCGACGATCATGCAAGCGGTGTCGCCGTCGATGGCATCCGTCGCGGCCTTGGCGTCGCCATAAGGAACGAACACGGCGCCGGGCACGAGCGGCTCGAACGGCTTGCGGAACTTGTCCCGGCCGGTGACGCTGAGCGCGCCCATCGTCTTACCGTGGTAACTGCCGACGGTGGAGACCATCTTCTGGCGCCCGGTCGCGAGCTTGGCGAACTTGAGCGCGGCCTCGACCGCCTCCGCGCCGCTGTTGCTGAAGAAGGTGAATTCGAGCCCTTCAGGGGCCAGGCCCGCGAGCCGTTCGGCGAGCTCGCCTTGGACGGGGTTGAAGAAGGTCTTGCCGCTCATCGGCATGGCGTCGAGCTGGCGCTTGACCGCTTCGACGACCTTCGGGTGCCGGTGGCCGAGGGTAAAGACCCCATAGCCGCCGAGGCAGTCGATGTACTCCTTGCCGTCCTGGTCCCAGACGGCGGACCCTTCGCCGCGCACTTCGACCCCGAACCCCGCGAAGCTCATGAGCTTGGCGAGCCCGGGGTTCACGTGCTCGGCATAGCGTCGGAGTGTGGCTTCGGTGAGCGCCTCGGCATCCATGCGGAGATTGTAGTTGGCCGTCTTGGTGCGGCGGTAGGCAGAGGGGAAGTCGGTCGAGGGGACGAGCGGTGCTTTTCTCTTCATAAGCGCCCCCTCCGTCCCGCCGGAGCGGTCCACCTCCCCCGATGCCGCGCACGATCATCGCGGAATCAGGGGAGGACCCGCAATCCCGACATTGGGGCCTTGATAGCCCACGCGGTTGGACAGGGCGTCCGGCCACCTGGTTCCTCCCCTGATCGGCGATGGTTCGTGCGCCTATCGGGGAAGGGCACTATGACTCTTGCACATTGGTCTCGAGAGCGGGAGTCTTGAGTGCTCATCCTGACTTCTGTCTCAGAAGAAGCGAGGCTAGCCATCGTGTAATCTCAAATCGTGACGGCCTACCAGCGGTGGCAGAGAGCGAGGCGGATGCTCCTGAGTGTGTGGGTCGTGGCGGCCGTGCTGGCGACCGCTGCTTAGGGCGTACTCCACGTTCGATTCGCCGTGTCGACGGTAGCGCTCTTAGGCTGCCTCGGCAGTCTTTTCTTCATCGTCTTTGCGCCTAAGACTGATCCCGAAAGATAGCCCGCGTGCTTCAGCCACGTCTTGACCTACTGGGAAGGGCTGTTACCCCCTCCGTCCCGCCGGAGCGGTCCACCTCCCCCGATGCTGCGCACGATCATCGCGGAATCAGGGGAGGACCTGTGCCGATTACCTCGTGCTTCCGGCAACAGAGCCTTGAGCACGCCGCCGTACCGCTTCCGATGTGATTACTGACTTGCGTCCACAGGGTCCTCCCCTGATCGGCGATGGTTCGTGCGCCTAACGGGGGAGGTGGATCCCGGATGTCCGTGCCGGGAGACGGAGGGGGTCGCGTACATTCGACGGTCAGTGCCGCCGACTTCGCGTTCCGGAACCGCCAAACCACGCTGCTAGAGAGCGCTTAAGACCGATCCCCAACGATAGCCCGAGTGACCAGCGGGTCGATCGAGATAGCACGGGAACGGCATGATAGAATGCAGTCGTGCCGCTGACACCCATGTCGAGGTTCGAGTTTTGGCTCGTGGTCGCGACCTTTGCTGCGGCATTGACCGTGGGAAAGGTCTTCGGGCCGGCTGCAGGGTTCGGTGTGATCTTGTCCGGATCGCTCGTCAATGTCATCGTCCGCTTGTCGTCCCAGAGATCCGGCGGGACGAACCGTTAGGCCGCCTCTCGGTGATCGGAGTGTGCGGGGTCTTGTTCATTCGACGGTCAGGGCCGCCGACTTCGAGTTCCGGAACCGCCTGACCACGGTGTCACAAAGCCCTCGGAACGCCTTGATCCCCGACGCACGCCGAGACGCGGCCACAGGCTTCACCGCCCCGCCGCTGATCGCGCACGGCAGCATTTCGGCCTTCTGGAACGTGCGACCTTCGAAAGTCAACCGGAATATCCCGGTCGATCCGCCCAATGGCGACACGAGGTTTCCGAGCGAATAAAAGACCGGACGCCCGGCGTAGAGCTCGGCCCCTTGGAGCACGTGGGGATGTGCGCCAAGTACGCAGTCGGCTCCTGCCTCGATCCACTTGCGGCCGAGTTGGACCTGATAAGCGTTGGGAACAGTCTTGCGCTCGGTCCCCCAGTGCGACCAGACCACGACGACGTCCGCCTCCTTGCGCGCAGACGACACGGCCGCTTTCAGTCTCCGCGAGAGCGCCTGCGCTTCGGTTGGACGGGCCGCGCCCTTCCGACCCTTGCCCACGGGGTCGAGCGCTACCGGCAGTCCGGCCAGCGTGGCGACGCCCGGGGACGAAGCCGTCGCCGGAGTGCACTTCCAAAGGGCGCCCGGAGTCTGGAACGCGTGGAACGACAAGAAGGCGACCTTGAGGCCGTTCTTGAGCTTGACGACGCGGTGTTCCACGGCCTGGGCGGCATCCTTGCCCGCTCCGCACCAGGCGATCTTCTGACGGTCGAGGGCGGCGGTCATCTGGGCCAACCCACGAGGGCCGTAGTCCATCGCATGGTTGTTGCCCAGCGACACGAGGTCGAACCCAGCCGCCGCCAAGTGCGGCGCGTGGCGCGGATCGGCCTTGAGGACGAACTGGGTCTTGGCCTTGAGTTCTGCCGCCGACTTCCGAGCCGTCGGCGTCCGGGAGTCCGTCAGCGGGATCTCGAGGTTGGCGGTCGCGAGGTCGGCCTGGCGGAACCATGGGGCGACGCCCGTGAAGACGGCTGAAGAGGGAACGACGGCGTTGAGCATGACGTCGCCTCCGACGACCATCGTCCAGGTCTGACCCGAAAGCGCCAAAGAAAGCAGCACGTTGAGTCAGACGGACCGACGGCCCCCGACGCCGCCCAAAAGGCATTCTGCACTTTGAGATCAAGGTACAACTCGGGGAACGCCCGCCGATGGAACCGACCGACCCGAAGTCGAGCCTGAGATCCGTTTTCGCCGCCGTCGCCGCCCTCCTTGTCGTCTGCTTCATCGCCGTGTTCTTGGCTGGCGGTCTCGCCCTTGCATCGGCTGAAGAGGGGACCGCCCACTCCCGCACGTCCCGGTTGTTGGAGGTCGTCCTCTCGCGGATGAGGGACATGGAAACGGGACAGCGCGGGTATCTGATCACGGGTGAGGCCGGCTATCTGCAGCCTTATCGCGAGGCGTCGTCCGCTCTCGCGGCCAGTATCGAGGACTTTAAGGCGACGGCCGAAAAGACGGGCGTACCGGCCGCGGACGTGGACAAGTTGACCGGATTGATTTCGGCCAAGCGCGCCGAGCTCCTCGACACCGTCGAAACCCATGACCGCGAGGGTCGGGACGCCGCCGTCCGGAGGGTCCAGTCCGGAAAGGGCAAGGCTCTCATGGACGAGATCCGGGCCGTCGTGCAGACCCTGCAGGCGCAGCAACAACGGTTGATGGACAAGAACGCCGTCGACCTGGCCCGGCTCACCGTCTTCCGTACCGTAGCGTTCGGGGTCGTGACGGCCTTGAGCCTCGTGGCGCTCGCTTCGGCCTACCGTCGGATCGGCCGTGAAACGGCACGGCGGTATGAGGCGGCGAAGGAAACGGTCCTCCAGAAGAACCTGCTCGAAGTCACCTTGGCGAGCATCGGCGACGGAGTCATCGTGACCGATACCGCTGGCCGCGTGACGTTCCTGAACGCCGTCGCGAACGACTTGACGGGATGGGGACAGGAAGCCGTCGGGCGACCGTGCGCGGAAGTCTTCGACATCGTCAATGAGGAAACCAGGCTGCCCGTCGAAAGCCCGGTCGACAAAGTCATCCGGTCAGGCGTCGTCGTCGGTCTGGCTAACCACACCGTCCTCATCAAGAAAGACAAGTCTGAACTCCCGATCGACGACAGTGGGGCACCGATCAAAGACGCCGACGACGTGTTCCACGGCGTCGTCCTCGTGTTCCGGGACTTCAGCGAGCACAAACGCGCGCAGAAGGAGCTCAAGGCGGCGAAGGACCACGCGGACATCGCGAGCCTTGCGAAAGACCGCTTCATCGCCTCCTTGTCGCACGAGTTGCGGACGCCTTTGACACCGGTCATAGCGCTTCTGTCCTCGTGGCAGTCCGATCCGACGTTCCCAGAGTCTCGCCGCGGCGACGTCGACCTGATCCGGCGGAGCCTCGACCTCGAATCCCGCCTCATCGACGACTTGCTCGACCTTTCCAAAATCATCCAAGGCAAGCTTTCGATCGCCTTCGAGCCGACCGATCTCCACCAAGTCTTGACGTGGACGCTTGAACTGTGCACCACGGAAGCCGAGCAGCGGGGCGTCGCTTTACGTCCGGCGCTGCTGGCCCGGTCGACCTCCGTGCAAGGGGACCAGGCCCGCCTGCACCAAGTGTTCTGGAACATCGTCCGGAACGCCGTCAAGTTCAGCGAGCCCGGCGCCGAAGTCCGCATCGAGACGCGGGACTTGGACGGGGGCCAGATCGAGATCACGGTCAGCGACGACGGTTTCGGCATGGACGTCGAGACGCTCGACAACCTGTTCGAGCCGTTCCAACAAGGTGCAGGAGCAAGCCGGTTCGGTGGCCTCGGTCTCGGACTCTCGATCTCGAAGGGACTCGTCCTGGCACACGGAGGCGAGATCTTCGGATCGAGCGACGGTCCAGGCAAGGGGTCGAAGATCAAGGTCGTCTTTCCGGTCCGATCGGCGACGACTTTCGAACACGCCCCCGGCGGCGTCGTCGATTCCGCGACGGAGGTCAAGCCCTTGCGTGTCCTCCTCGTCGAAGACCACGTCGACACCGCAACGATCGTCGCCAGACTCTTCGAGGAGAGCGGGTACCGGATCAGCGTCGCTCACGACGTCGCCGGGGCGATCACCATGGTCGAAGGGTCTGGTCCTTTCGACGTCATGATCAGCGACGTCGGCCTTCCCGACGGGACCGGATACGACCTTCTGGCCAGAATCCGGTCGTCTGAAGCGGGACAGGGGACGCTCCGGGCCGTGGCCCTGACAGGCTACGGTATGGACGAAGACGTCCGTCGGTGCCGAGAGGCCGGGTTTGACGAGCACCTCACAAAGCCGGTGGACTTCACTAGGCTCCTCAAGACCGTCGTGCGGTTGGGGAGCGGGGAAGCCGACTAGCGGACCAGACCCTCAACGACCTCCCCATGGACGTCGGTCAACCGGAAGTCCCGACCCTGGTAGCGGTAGGTCAGACGTTTGTGGTCGATCCCGAGTTGATGCAGGAGTGTCGCTTGAAGGTCGTGGACGTGGACGGGATCTTTGGTGACGCTGTAACAGAAATCGTCGGTCTCGCCGTATACGGTGCCGCCCTTGAACCCGCCGCCTGCGATCCAAAGGCTGTAGGCGTCACCGAAGTGGTCGCGACCATGGGCGTCTTTGCGGTTGATGTCGCCTTGCACGAAGACGGTCCGCCCGAACTCTCCGCACCACAGGACGATCGTGTCCTCGAGCAGGCCTCTTTCCTTGAGGTCTTTGACAAGGGCGGCCGAAGGTCGGTCGGTGTCGCGGCACTGGACGGCGAGCTGCGTCGCCAGGTTCTGGTGCTGGTCCCAACCCGAATGCATCAGTTGGACGAACCGGACGCCGCGCTCCACGAGCCGCCGGGCAAGGAGGCAGTTGCGCGCATAGGAGCCAGGACGATGGACGTCGGGCCCATAGGCTTCGAGCACCGACGCGGGTTCCTTGCTGATGTCGAGAAGTTCGGGGACGCTGGTCTGCATGCGGAACGCCATTTCGTACTGGGCGATCCGGGCCTCGGTCTCGGGGTCGCCAAAGTCCTCGTGCCGTTTCCGGTCGAGCTCACCGATGTCGTCCAAGAGCCCGCGACGGAGCTCGGGCGACATCCCCGGCGGGTTGGAGAGGTAGAGGACGGGCTGCCCTTCGCTCCGGAAGCGCACTCCCTGGTATTGGGACGGGATGAAGCCGCTCCCCCAGTAGTAGTCGTAGAACAACTGGCCGCACGTCTTGTCCTGGTCGGACGAGGTCATGACGATGAACGAAGGCAGGTCGTCCGTCATCGTGCCTAGCCCATAGGACGCCCAGGCGCCGAAACTGGGTCTGCCGGGAATTTGGCTTCCCGTCAAGAACAACGTGACTCCGGGGGCGTGGTTCACGGCTTCGGTGTGCATCGATCGGACGAGACAGAGGTCGTCGGCTATCGAACCGATGTTCGGGAGCAGCGAGCTGAGCCACGTGCCCGATCGGCCATATTGCTGGAACGGCTCGATCGCCGGGAGGACCGGGAACTGCTTTTGTCCGCTCGTCATCGTCGAGAGGCGTTTGCCGGCGCGTACGGACTCGGGCAACTCTTCGAGCCGGTGGCGTTCCAGGCCCGGCTTGTAGTCGAACAGGTCGACCTGGGAGGGCGCGCCGCCTTGCCAAAGGACGATGACGCGTTTGGCCTTTGCCGGAAAGTGTGGGACGCCAGGTCGTCCACCGTGCCGCCCACCGTCCTGGGCGAAGGCCTGTTCGGACAACATCGCGGTCAAGGCGAGCGAACCGAGACCCGTCGCGGTCTTCCCGAAGAACTGCCGACGGGTCAGGCGGAGGTCGCGTTCGAATCGCAGGTTCATGGTCACTCCCGGGTCAGGGCTTCGTCGAGGTTGAAAACGGCGTGGCAGACGGACGCATAAGCGGCGGCCTCGATGGGATCGAGCTTCGGGTCGCGAGGCGAATCTCCCTGTGACAAGTATGCGACCGCCTCGTCGGGATGCGCCCGAAAGCGCTCTTGCGAACGTGTCAGCCCGCGCTCCAGGACGTCCAGTTCGTCCGACCTCGGGATCCGTGAGCAAACCCTCCGGAACGCGTCGGCGAGCCGCTGGCGGGGCGACTTTGAGGCTTTCATCACCCGTTCGGCGAGCACGCGGCCCGCTTCGACCCACGTGACGTCGTTCAAAGTCGTCAAGGCGTGCATCGGAGTCGACGTCACGGTGTTCCGGACCGTGCACGCCTGGCGCGACGAGGCGTCGAACATGTTCCCAGGGGCGGCTGTCCTTCGCCAAAAGGTGTAAAGGCTGCGCCGATAGAGGTCGCGGCCGTGCGATTGCGGATACGTGAAATCGCGCTCTTTCGTGATCGCGAGCCCGTCCCAAATGTCTTTCGGCTGGTAGGGATAGACGGGCTTGCCGCCGGTCCTCAGGTCGAGGAGGCCGCTGGCGGCCAGAGCGGTGTCGCGGATGAAGAACGACGGCAGGCGGAACCGGGCACCCCGCGCCAACAAGCGGTTGGACGGGTCCTTCGCTAGCAGCTCGGGAGTCTGGCGCGACGACTGGCGGTACGTCGCGCTCGTCACGATCGTCCGCACCAGTTTCTTCACGCTCCAGCCCGATTCGCGGAACTCGACCGCGAGCCAGTCCAGCAACTCGGGATGGCTAGGCGGCTCACCTTGGACCCCGAAGTTCTCCGACGTCTTGACGAGCCCCGCACCGAAGAACGTCTGCCAGATCCGATTCACTTGGACACGCGCCGTCAAGGGGTTTTCGGCGCTGACGATCCAGCGAGCGAGGCCGAGCCGGTTCGCCGGTAAGTCGGCAGAAGATCGAGGCAGGGCGTCCGGCGTCCCGCAGGTCACGGCCTCGAGAGGCGACTCGTAGTTCCCTCGCGAGTAGACGTGGGTCTCTCGCGGCATCGCGTCGGACATCACCATCACACGGGGCGTCGCCGATCGGACGGCTTCGAGCCGCGCCGCTGCCGATTCAGCCAGGGCCTTGGCCGCGCGCAGCCTGGGCGGCGGTTCGAGGGTCAGGAACGTCTCCCGGGCCTGCTTCCTCCGTTGAACGTCTCGGCCCTCGGCCAGGGATCCGGCGATGCTGTCCGGTGCGGAAGTCCGATGGGCTTGGAACACGAAACCGCCGATGCCTCCTCCGTTCAAGATCTTGAGAAGGAGGTCGTTACGTCCTCTTCTTACGTCTACAATGGCGCGCTCTTGGTCAGGGGCCGCGCCACGGGTGGTCTTGACGGCCACGACAGGCCGACCGTTCCACCAGGCCTTCACCGCGTCGTCGCTTCCGAACGATAGCAAGACCTTCCGAGCGTCGGGCGAATCGAACCGACGGCGGAAGTAGAACGCGGTGTTCTCGCCTTCGAGAGGGTGGACGGTGCCGTCGATAACGTCCGACCGTTCCGTCCCTTGGAGGGAAGCGTCGGTCTCTGGGCTGAAAGCGCGGTCGTAAGCTTGATCGAACGAGTCGGCTTTGAAACGGCCAAGATCGATCCAGGCGCCAGGGACGAGCGGTCGAGTCTTGGCCTTCCGCTCGTCGCGGGCCGTCCGGTCGAGCCAGGCGTCGAACGCTCGGTCAAGCGAGGGATCCGACTGCACGGCTTTCAGCGCGTCGGCGGCCTTGGTCGCGGCCGCCTCGGCGTCCTGCAACGTCTTCAATTGTGCCGCGTCACCGGCGTAGATCCAAGGATCGGCGATCCGGTACTGGCCCGATCCCGCCGGGACACCCGTTTCCGGGACGTTGTTGAAGTACGCCATCAGCCGATAGAAGTCCTTCTGACTGACCGGGTCGTACTTGTGGTCGTGGCACCGGGCACAGGCCATGGTCAAACCGAGGAACGTCGTCGACGTCACGTCCACCCGGTCGAAGAGGACGACGTTCCGCTGTTCTTCCGGGATCGCGCCGCCCTCGCCGTTCAACATGTGGTTCCGGTTGAAGGCGGTGGCGACCCGTTGGCCGACCGTCGGCTTGGGGAAGAGGTCGCCGGCGATCTGTTCCATAGCGAACCTGTCGAACGGCATGTCGTCGTTGTAGGCCTGGACCACCCAGTCGCGCCAAACGTACTGGAAGGTGTCGCCGTCCTGCTGGAACCCGTTGCTGTCGGCATAGCGGGCCGCGTCGAGCCATGGGAGGGCCATGCGCTCACCGTAACGGGGGCTCTTCAGGAGCCGGTCGACGACTGTCTCGTAAGCCCTGTCCGACGGATCGGCGAGGAACGCGTCGACCTCCGTCAACGTCGGCGGAAGGCCCGTCAGGTCGAGCGTCAGGCGGCGGATCAACGTCGTCTTCTCGGCTTGCGGAGAGGGGCTAAGACCCTCTCGCTCCAGACGGTCCAGGACGAACGCGTCGACCGGATTACGGACCCATGCCCTGTTCCGCGTCAGGGGGACCGGTGGCCGGACGGGGGCGACGTACGACCAGGGTTTGGTGGAGGCCCCGCTCGGAGCCTTCGCGCCCGCCGCGATCCACTCGACGACCGCTCGGACCTTCTCGTCGCTGAGGGGGGCGAAACCCATGGGCATGCGCTCCATGCCGCCTTGACCGAGGATCCGTTGGACGAGGAGGCTTTCGGAAGGCTTGCCGGGCTTGACGGCCGGGCCGCTGTCGCCACCTTTCATCAAGCGTTCAAAGCTCCCAAGGTCGAGCCCTCCCGATGGCCCGTCGCTCGAATGGCACGAGACGCAGTGCGCTTTGAGGACGGGCTGGACGTCCCGGCCGAAGTCTGGCCCGTCGCTGGGCGGACCGGGGGGCTCGGCCGCGCCGCGCAGGAGGAGGCCTGCCAGGAAGACGCCGGCGGCGGCCGCCCGGACAAGTGCCGTCGCGGTCGGGTGTGCGGAACTCAGAACACGACGATACCTGCCGAGCCTGCTGTCCGCGATACGGGAGCCGAACCGTCGACCGAACGGTCGACCCGCAAAAACTCGGGCCGATTGTGCCCGGGAACCCTGTAAGAACGACCGGCCCGCACCGATGATACACACGGGCCCTCACAGGCCTCGGCGTCCAAGGACCGGACGTCGGACGGTGCGAACGGAGGCGCGGCAAGGAGACATTGACCGTGCGACCATTGGACGGCCTTTTCGGCCCAAAAAGCAGGAACCTGGAGCGTGCGCTCGGCCGCACGGCCCAGCGGCACGCCCTCTTGACGGAGAACCTGGCGAACGTCAACGTCCCCGGGTACCGCCGAAAGGACGTCGATTTCGGCATCGAACTCGAAAAGGCCACGGACGCTCAAGGCGGACTGGAACGGGTGAGGGCGAAGCTCGGGGCCCGGCCGTCGACGGCCGGCGGGGAAGTCCGTATCGACGGTAACGGCGTCGACTTGGAAAAGGAAGTCGCCGGCATCGGCGAGTCCGAACTGCGCTACGAACTCTTGACCGAGATCACGGGGAACTACTTCAGCGGGCTTCGGAACGTGATCCGGGAAGGTAGATGATGAACATCAATTCCGCACTCCGCTCGAGCTCTAGGGGGATGACGGCCGAGCGCTTCCGCATGGACGTGATCGCGTCCAACATCGCCAACGCGAACAGCGTCAAGACCAACGGCCAAGACCCGTACCGAAGGCGCGTCGTCGAGTTGACGACGACCGAGGACGGTGTCGAAGTCACGAAGATCGGGGAGGACGCGAGCGCGTTCCGCCGTGTCTACGAACCGGGCAACCCGGCCGCCGACGCGGACGATATGGTGACGTACAGCAACGTCGACCCACTGAAAGAGATGGTCGACATGATGTCCGCGACCCGCGCCTATGAGGCGAACATTGCAGCCTTCAACAGTGCCAAGGGCATGGAAAAAGCCGCTTTGAGCATCGGCAAGGTCTAAGAGTAGGGAACGGACATGAGGATCGACGGCGCCGCGAGCGCGGCAAAGAGCATAGCGAACCCACTGAACGGTCAGAAGGCGTCGGGCGACGACTTCGGCCAGATGTTGATGGACGCCATTAAGGACGTGAACGAAGTGCAGCAGAAATCTGAGGCGCTTCAGAACGACCTGATGGCGGGTCGACCGGTGGAGACCGCGAACCTGATGATCGCTATGCAACAAGCTTCGACGGCCATGAACCTGACCTTACAGGTCCGGAACAAGCTGCTCGAGGCCTATCAAGAGATCAGCAGGATGAACGTGTGACCGTAGAGGTCTGAGAACGCGAACGGTATCGAGAGTCTGCGACGTACCGCCCTCTTGGTGCCGTCAGCACTCAATGGCCTTTCGTGAGTCCGTCTCCCTGGCGACCCGTGTTCGGTTTGAACCGCCATGGGCGCATTGTTGAATCGTATTAAGGACTGGTGGCAAGGCGCTGACCGTACGCAGAAGTTGGTCAGCGTCTTCGGATCGTTGTTCCTCCTCGCATTGCTGGGAATGACGGGCTACTTCGCGAGCAAGCCGAAGATGCAGCCCGTCTATGCCGGCCTGAACCCCGCCGACCAGGGCATGGTCGTCGAGGAGCTCCGGAAGCGCGGCATCCCCGTCGAGATCGGGCCTTCGGGCGCGGTCCTCGTCCCGAGCACCCGCGTCGACGAAGTCCCGATGGTCCTCGCGACGGCAGGAAAGATGCCCTCGAGCGGGGACAAGGGCTCAGCCTGGCTCGACAACATGAACTGGCTCGGGACACCGGCCCAAGAACGCGAGCGGATCAAAGCGGGCAAGGAGAGCGAACTCGCCCGATCGATCATGACCCTCGAAGGCATCGAATCGGCGATCGTCCACATCAACTTTGGGAAGGACAGCGAGTTCATGGACGAAAAGGTCGCCCCGACCGCCGTCGTGAACATCAAGGAGTCCGGGCGCGGCGCGGTGAGACCGGAGCAGGCCAAGGCCATCGCACGGCTCATCCAGAACTCGGTACCCGGGCTGGGGCCGGAAGGCGTCAGCGTCATCAATTCGGCCGGCAGGCTCGTCTACGACGGACAAGAACAGAACTCCACGGAAGGCCTCGCTAACAAGAAGCTCGAGACCGAGACCGCAGAAGCCAAGCACCGCGAAGCCGATCTCCAACGCCGGCTCGACGTCGCGTTCGGTCCTGGCAACACCGTCGCGATGGTGCAGCTCGAACTCAACATGGACGCGGTGAGCCAGGACAAGACCGAACGGCTCCTTGGGGACAAGAAGGTCACGGGCGAATCTACGGAAACGCTCAACGATGCGAACGCCTCGGGCGCGGTCGGAGGAGCCACGGGCATCGACCCGAACACGCCCGGTGCACCCGCCACGGCGACAGGGCCGAACGGCAAGGTCGCGTACCAGAGCAGTACGAAAAGTATGGACTACCCGTCGACCGAAACGCACACGTCGACGAAGAAGGCCGCCGGTGAACTCGTCTCGATGACCGTCAGTGTCATCGCGAACAAGACGAAGGACAAGGACCCGACCGCCCAGATCCAGGCGGTCCTGGACGACTATCTCGGCGCGAAGAAGGGACAGCCCGGGTTCATCGCTTCCGTCCAAGCCGTCGAGTTCGACACATCGGCCCAAGCCGCCGAGAAGAAGGCCGCGGCTGCGGCAGCGGGCCAGGCACAGATGCAGCAGATCGTTTCGATGATGCCGATCGTCGCGTTGATGATCGTCGGGTTCATGGTCGCCAAAGCCATCGGCAAGATCCCGGGTCGGACCTTGACGATGGCCTTGCCGAACGGAGGCACGATGAACGTTCCGATGCCGGCCGTCGGGGCGGGCGAACAGGTCCCGGCGATGGAATCGGCAGCCCAGGGCGTCCTCCCCGAGCGGATGTTCACGAGCGTACAGCAGCTCGCCCAAACGGAACCGGAACTGGCCGAAGCCCTGAGCGCGATGGGCATCGACCACATCGACGACACCGTCGACGTCGAGGCGATCCGACAACGCATCGACCTCCCTCTTGAGCAGATCAAGAAGATGGCCCGCCAGAAGCCGCAGGCCGTAGCGATGTTACTGAAGAGTTGGCTGATGGAGGAACGGCGTTGAGACGGGCTGCGTCCGCCGAACTGAACACCCGCCAAAAGGCGGCGATCATCATGGCCGTCCTCGGGCCCGAGGCTGCGGCCGAGGTCCTCAAGCATTTGACCGAAGACCAGGTCGAAGCCATCTCGCTCGAGATGGCCCGGCTGGAGAAGGTCAGTCCCGACATCAGGTCCAACGTCGTCAGGGAGTTCCACGACATGGCCCAGGCGCAGGACTTCATCGCCGAAGGCGGCGTCGACAACGCCCGCAAGATCTTGGAGAAGGCGTTCGGCGAAGAGAACGCCGACCTGATGATCCGCAAGGTCGTCAACGCCATGCAGATCGTCCCGTTCGAGTTCCTCAAACGGACGGACCCGAACCAGCTTCTGAGCTTCATCCAAGACGAGCACCCGCAGACGATCGCCCTGATCCTGGCGTACATGCCGATCAACCAGGCCGGCATGATCCTGACCAAGCTCCCTCAAGAGCTTCGTGGGGAGGTCGCTGAGCGCATCGCCGTCATGGAGCAGGCATCGCCCGAGGTCATCCGCCGGGTCGAGGCGGTCCTGGAAAAGAAGATGTCCAACGTCATCTCGCAAGAGATGAGCAAGGCGGGCGGCCCTAAGGTGCTCGTCGACCTCCTGAACCGCGTCGACCGCCAGACCGAGCGCGTCATCCTCGACTCCTTGAGCGAGAACAACCCCGAGATGGCCGACACGGTCAAGAACATGATGTTCGTCTTCGAAGACATCGTGCAGCTCGACGACCGCGCCGTCCAATCCATCCTCAAGGAAGTCGACGTCAAAGAGCTCGCTACGGCCCTCAAGGGCGTGAGCCAGGAAGTCCAGGAGAAGGTGTTCGGCAACATGTCCGAACGCGCCATGAACATGCTCAAGGAAGACATGGAGTTCATGGGCCCGGTCAAGCTGCGGACGGTCGAAGAGTCGCAACAGAAGATCGTCGCGATCATCCGGCGCCTCGAAGAGTCCGGCGAGATCAGTATCGGACGCGGAGAGGAGGACGTCCTTGTCTAGACGGGTCGTCTTCGGCGGGTCGGGGGCTTCCGGTTTTACCGAGACGTTGTCCACGATCGAAGACGACGTCCTGGTCTCGGGCCGTCGGAGCGGTTCGGCCCGTTTGCAGGCGAACGCCCAAGCGATCTTCGACAAAGCCCGGGAGTCCGGCCTTGCCGAGGGCCGGGAGGCCGGACGCCAGCTCGGTTTCGAAGAGGGCTATGTCGAAGGGACGGAACGGGCCGGCGCCGATTTCGAGCGGGAGCATTCGGCCAGGTTGCTCGAGTTCTCCGAAGCCCTGGAGGGAGTCGTCGAACACGTCCGGAAGGCCGTGGAAGGGTGGTACGCGGCCGCGGAATCGTCGTTGCAGACGCTCGCCGTCGAGATCGCCCGCAGGGCCATTGCGCAGGAACTCGGACAGTCGCGGGAGAGCGTGCTGGACATCACGCGCCAGGCCCTTGCCGAAATCCGGCACGGAACGTCCGTCCGTATCCGGCTGAACCCGGTCGACTGCAGCATCTTGGAGTCGCGCCGTATGGACGTCTTAGGTGCGGCCGCGAACGTCGACGGCCTTGAAGTCGTCGCCGATCCGTCCGTCCTCGCCGGGTGTGTGATCGAAACGACGGGCGGGACGATCGATGCGACCGTCGAGGGCTACCTCGACCGGGTGGAAAGGGAGGCGGCTTGAAGGTCGCGTTCGAGAGGACGCGGTCGGCGGTCGAACGGACGACCCGGTTCGAAGTGCTCGGTCGCGTCTCCCAAGTCGTCGGCCTGGTCGTCGAATCAGACGGCCCATCGGCAAAGATCGGGGACCTCTGCTTCATCGAACCGGACAAAGAGGCCGGACCGGTCGCTTGCGAAGTCGTGGGCTTCCGCGGCGAGAGGGTCCTCCTGATGCCGCTCGGGGAAATGACGGGCGTACGGAGCGGCAGCCTGGTCCGGTCGACCGGAGACTGTCTCCGCGTCCCGGTCGGACGAGGGTTGCTCGGCAGGGTCTTGGACGGACTCGGTCGACCGATGGACGGCCTCGGGCCGCTCGAGAGCGAGACGTCTTATCCGAACATCGCCTCGCCGCCTAACGCCTTGGAGAGGCAGATGATCTCGACGCCGTTCCTGACGGGCGTGCGCGCGATCGACGGTCTGAACACTGTGGGCGTCGGCCAGCGGGTCGGCATCTTCGCCGGATCGGGCGTCGGGAAGAGCACCTTGCTCGGCATGATCGCCCGGCACGGCGACGCGGACGTCAACGTGATCGCGCTCGTCGGAGAACGCGGCCGTGAGGTCCGCGAGTTCTTGGCCAATGATTTGGGCCACGAAGGTCAGCGTAAGAGCGTCGTCGTCTGCGCGACCAGCGACGAGCCTGCGCTCGTCCGCATCAAAGCCAGCCTGACCGCGACGGCGATCGCAGAGTTCTACCGGGACCAGGGCCTCAACGTGATGTTGATGATGGACTCGGTCACGCGGTTCGCGATGGCGCAAAGGGAAGTCGGCCTGGCCGTCGGCGAACCACCCAGCACAAAGGGCTATACCCCCAGCGTCTTCGCGCTCTTACCGAGGCTCATGGAGCGCGCCGGATGTGGAAGGACGGGTGCGATCACAGCGTTCTATACGGTCCTTGTCGACGGCGACGATACGAACGAGCCGATCGCCGACGCGTCCAGGTCGATCTTGGACGGCCACCTGGTGCTCGACCGCAAACTGACGAGCCGGGGCCACTATCCGCCGATCAGCATCCTTCAAAGCCTGAGCAGGGTCATGCCGATGGTCACGGCCCCTGAGCACGTCCGGACGGCGAACGCCTTCCGGGAGCTGGCCGCGGCCTACGCCGACGTCGAAGACCTCGTGAGCGTCGGCGCATACAAGCCCGGGTCCCAGCCGCTGTCGGACAAAGCGATCGCCGTCTGGCCCCAGTTGACCGCCTTCTTGAAGCAGGACCGCGACGAAGCGAGCGCGTTCCCCGACACACGGCACCGAATGGAGGAGATCGTCAATGGCACAGTTCCGGTTTAGGTTCGAAAAGCTGCTCGAATATAGGACGTTACAGGAGAAGTGGGCTCAAGACGCCCACGTCGAAGCCATGGCCCGACAACGCGAATGCGAGCAAGAGATCGAGGCGTTGGTCCGACGGCGACAGGAAGCCATGACGGCGGGGACGTGCGGCCTCGAAGGCCGGTTGGCCCTCGACGGCTACCTGAACAGGCTGAGCGACGAGGCCGACGAGTTCCGTGCCGTCCTCGGTGTCTTGGAATCCGACGTCGAAAAGGCGCGAAACGAGTGGCTGAAGGCCAGGCAGGACAAACAGGCGATGGAAAAGCTCCGCGAGTCCGACCTCGCCGAATGGCAATTGGAGGAGAACCGTCGAGAGCAAGCAGAGCTCGACGAATGGGCCGTGATGCGGAGGGCGTCGTGACGATCGGTCCGAAGGGCTACGAAGCGACTCAACAACGGGTCAGCGAACTGCTCGCAAAAGTCCGGTCGATGAGGCAGGAACCAGTGGCGCCACGCCCCAGCCCGGTCCCGTCCCCGATCTCGGGCCGGATCGGAGGAGGCACGGGAGGCGGATCGTGGGACACCGACGGCGGCTTCGCACCGTTCGATCCGATGAGCGGAGGGACGTCGCTGGGCCGTTCGGACGAGAAGTACTCGGGTCTGCTCGAAGGGGCGGCCCGGCAAGCTGGGATCGACCCCTTGTTGCTCCGCTCCCTGGTCCAAGCCGAGAGCGATTTCGACCCGAAAGAGGTCTCGACCGCGGGCGCGATCGGCCTGACCCAGCTCATGCCTCAGACCGCCCGGCAACTCGGCGTGACCGATCCGTACGATCCGGCCCAGAACCTTCTCGGCGGCGCCCGCTACCTTGCGAGCATGCTCAAAGAGTTCGGAGGCGACGAAAGACTGGCGCTCGCCGCGTACAATGCCGGCCCCGGGGCGGTCAAACGGTTCGGTGGGATCCCGCCCTATTCCGAAACACAGAACTACGTCCGCAAAGTCATGGCGCAGGTCGAGGCGCTTAGAGGTCGACGCTGATGGCCAAAGGTGGGAAAAAGGGCGGCAAGAAGCTCTTGCTCCTCGTGTTGCCGGTGATCGTCCTCGGTGGCGGCTTCGTCGGACTGGCGGTGACAGGGATCGTCAAAGTTCCCGGTCTGACGCCGAAGAAACCTCAGGTCAAGCCGATGTACGGTGAGACGGCCAAGAAAGACGAAGCTCCCAAGAAGGAGCCTGAAAAGCCGAAGGCGAAGCCGGACGACAAACCTGCGGTCGCTGCGGCCCCGCCTCCGAAAATCGACGCCGAGGCGGGCGCGAAGAAGGTCGGTCAACTTTGGAACGGCGTCCCGACGCCCCAACTCGTCGAGATCGTGAAGTCGTACAAAGACGACGAACTGGCCAAAGTCCTTGTCTTGATGGATCCCGAGAAAGTCGCGGAACTCTTAGCGGCCGTCGACGCCAAGCGCTCCGCCAAGCTCAGCAAAGAGCTTCAGAAAGTCGCTTCGATCGTCAAGGACGAGAAGGAGTCCTGATTCAGGCGCCTTCGGAACGAGGTTCGTCGCGGCGGGATTCGTCCCGACGGGCCGGCTCGTCGTCGTTCAGGCTCTGACGCATCTTGTCTTTGCCTTCCTTGATGCCTTCTTGGAACTCGCTCACGCTACGTCCGACTCCACGGGCGAGTTGCGGGATCTTAGCGCCGCCGAAGAGCAACAGGATCACCAAGAGCACGATCAGCCACTCTTGCCCCGCGAAGATCGACGCCTGCGCGTCCAAGATCCAAGTCAATTGTCCGATCATGGTTACCTCTGATTATACGTCGCTCGCGGGCAGGTCGTCGCCCATCTGGGGACCTCGCGTCATTGATCCGCGCCTTCTCCACCTTTGTCGGTCGATCCTGACGAGCCTTTATCCGTCCCTTTGCCGGGTGTCAAGGCATCGTCCGGACTGAATTCGAACGAACTTGACGATGACGAGGACGTTTCCATGGGGTCTTTCGAGCCTTCGATGTAGAAAATGATCCAGTCCCGCTGTTCGTCCATGAACTTCGGCCGCTTGGCTTTCGGCTGTTCGAAGTACTTCATGTGGACGTTCTGGCCCGTCGTCTGGGTCTCGAAGAACATCACCGTCTTCGTCGGCTCTTTGAACGATGCGACGGGCTTGTCCGCGATCTCGGAGTTGTAAGCGATGCCGGTCTTGACCCCGTCGGACTCGCATTCGAGAGGCTCGCCGGCCGCGGGCGGCCCCATCATCTGCCGAAGCTGCTTCGAATCGAGTTCTTTGTCGATCTTGGCCACAAGCCGCTCGTAGTACGGCTTGATGTCGTCCTGCCACGTCTCGGCTTTCGGGAACTTACCGCCGTGCTCCTTCGCATAGGCCAGGGTCGCGTCGTGCGCGGTCTTGAACATGACGGCGCACCGCAACGTCGCCGTGCCCTGGTTGAACACGTTCTTGAAGAAGAACGCTCCGACGGCGCACGCGACGACGCAGAGCAACAGCACCATGACGACCGCGATCAGGCACGCCTTGTTCGCCGAACTCGTGGCAGGGGCTTGTGGCGGCGCGGGCGCTTGAAACGGGGGCGGGGTGGCGGCCATGTTCCGTACGATCTTACTTGAGTCTGCCAAACTCGGTTGCAGGGTCGCATGGACATCACTTCACGGAGGCACTTGCCGAACGTCGACGCGCTCGCCGCCAGGCTGGAAGCGCGGGGTGTCCCGGCCCGAGTCCGGATCCGCGCAGCCCAAGAAGCGGTCGCACGGTCCAGGTTGACCCTGGCCGAAGGGAAGGCCCTGACGTTCAGCGAGCTTGTCGACTTGGCGGAATCCTTATGCGACCGCTTCGAGCGCGCAAGCGGACAGCCCGCCGTGAACATGTCGGGGACCGTGCTTCACACAGGACTCGGACGGGCCCGGTTCGACCGTGGCTCCGTCGACGCTGTCCGAGAAGCGGCCGAATCCCACGTGTTGCTCGAACTGGACTGGGAGCACGGGGGCCGCGGTGACCGGCTCGAGAGCGTCCGAAGACGGCTCGTCGCGCTGACGGGCGCCGAAGACGCCTTCGTCGTCAACAATTGCGCCGCCGCGGTCCTGTTGGCCCTCAGGACGCACTGTGCCGGGCGGGACGTCTTGCTGTCGCACGGACAGATGGTCGAGATCGGGGGATCGTTCCGAATGCCGGACGTCGTCCTGGAATCCGGGTGCCGCCTCGTCGGGCTGGGTTGCACGAACAAGACCCGACTGAGCGATTACGAGCGAGCGTGGTCGGACGAGACCGCGGCGGTCCTCCGGTGCCACCCTTCCAACTTTCGGATCGTAGGCTTCACCGAGGAGCCTTCGGCGCGGGACCTGGCCGCCTGGGCCCATGGTCGGGGCGCGATCTTGATCGACGACGTCGGGCACGGATGTCTCGTCGATACGACCGGATTCGGCCTTCCCAAAGAGCGGACGTTGCGCGAAGCGGTCGCGGACGGCGCCGACCTCGTCCTCTCCAGCGGCGACAAGCTCCTGGGCGGCCCGCAGGCCGGTCTCGTCCTCGGCACCCGGGCGTGCGTCGAAGCGATGACCCGGCACCCTCTGGCCCGCGCGCTCCGGGTCGACAAGTTGACTTTGGCGGCCCTGTCCCATGTCCTCGAAACCTACGAGGAGGGAAGGGCGCAGACCTTGCCGACCTGGCGCGCGGCTGCCAAAGGCCTCTCGACGGTCAAGCGCGAAGCGCAAGCCCTTGCGCGCGCCTACCCGGGCCCGGCCGTCGTCGAGCCAGGAGAAACGGAGATGGGCGGCGGCTCGATGCCGGGCTACGGTATCAAGACCTGGAGGGTCGGACTACACTCCCCTTCTCCAGACGTCCTCCTGACCCGGTTGCGGCAGTCCCGACCGTCCGTGATCGGGCGGATCGAGAAGGGCCTGGTCTGGCTGGACCCGAGGACGGCAGAATCGGACGAAGTGAAGACCGTCTGTGCGATCTTGAAGGGGCTGACGACGTGACGACGGACGACAGGGGCGTCGTCGACCTCTACGATTCGTTCAACGACACCGTCCGCGCGCTCGTCCAGGCCCTCGACCTCCACGAACCAGGCGAGGGGGGGCACTCCGAACGGGTGTCGGTCTATGCCACGGCGATGGGGCAGGAACTCGGCATGACGTTCGACGACCTGCTCGACCTTCGAAGGGCGGCCGCCCTCCACGATATCGGCAAGATCTCCGTGAGTCAAGCCACCCTCCGCAAGTTGGGAGATCTTGAAGAGGGCGAACTCGAAGAACTCCGTTCCCACGCTCTGATGGCCTTGAAGATCGTCGGATCGTTCGAATGGCTGAGACCGACCGTCCCCATGATCCAACACCACCACGAACGGTGGGACGGGTCCGGTTATCCGGACGGGCTGGCAGGGGAAGACATTCCCCTCGGCGCCCGGATCATCGGTGTCGCCGAGGCGTTCGACGTCCTGGTCACGGGGTCGCCATGGAGGCGGCACGTCACGGACCCCGAAGCGCTCGAGGAACTTCAACGGTGCTCCGGCGCACAGTTCGACCCTCAGGTCGTCGACGCGCTCGTGAAAGTCCAGCCCTTGATCCAGCCCGTCGGCCGAAGCTAACCCGCCTTCTCGGCGAGCAGTTCTTTGACCTTCGTCTCCGTGTCCCGGTCGGCGTCGACGTACCGTAGGACGCCTTTGCGGTCGATCAGGAACCACGTCGGGAACGCGTTGACGCCCCACGACAGTGCGAACGGGCTCGACCAGCCGCCGCCCTCGAAGACGTGGTTGAAGTCCAGCTTGTAGTCGTGGACGAAGTCGAGGAACTTCTGCTTGTCGTCCTCGTCGTCCATCCCCACGCTCATGACGGCGAGTCCTTCGTGCTCGTGCCGGAACCAGATCTTCTTGACCTCTCGAGCTTGGGTCTTGCAAGGTTCCAACCGTGAGTTCCAGAAGAAAAGCAGCAGCACCTTGCCCACGTAGTCCTTCTCGCTCAAGTCCTTGTCGTCTTTCGCGTTCTTGAGCGCGAACGAGAACGGTTGGCCGATCTGTTCGAACCTGTGGGCCTTGCCTTTGTAGAAACCGATGCTCGGATGGTCCGGATAGCTCGTGAGCAGTCGTCCATAGAGCGCGCGCGACGAGACAGGGTCTTTGCCCGCTTCCGCAAGGATGTCGTAGAGCTTGGCCCCACGGACGTCTTGAGGGTACTGCTCGGTGAACTCCTCGGCAAGGCGCATGCCTGTCAAGATCATGTCCCGGCGTTCGCGGTCGTCGGACGGTGCCTTGACGCTGTCGAGGAAGATCAACCGGTTCCAGACCACGTTCATCCGGTAGTACGCGCGCCAATAGTGGCCCATCGTCACGACCCATTCCGGTGGTCGGTTGACGAGCAGGCTGTCGATCGCGAGGACGGCCTTAGGCACCCGGGCGTCCGTGCAAGGGACGGTGCCGCCGCCCAGGTTCTGGTACCACTCGTCCATGAGGGGCCGGGCCCGCTCGTGGTCGGGATAGTTCTTGACGAACTCCCAGATGTACTCGTTCCGCTTCTCCAGGTAGCGGAGGAACCCGATCAGCCACTTGTAGCGGAACTCGCCGTCGCTCTTGTCTTCTGTGTACGCCGGCGGCTTGTAAGCGTCGATCCGACCGAGCATGGCCTCGGCAGAGTTGACCTTTTCGTCCTGTCCGGACAGCCCGAGCGGCGCGACCGCAAGGGCGAAGAGCACTGCGGCGAACGGCATGTGGGTGTAGACGGACGGCCCGTCTCCGACGTTTCGGGTTTCGGCCCTCGAAAGCTTCACAGCCGGCGTCGGCCGACGTCCGGCACCCGGGCCCCGCACGGCCGGACTTGGTAACCTCGCCCGCATGAGCAGCCTCGCCGCCTTGAAGTCCCGACTCGCCGACGTGAACGCGCTGAACGCCGCGATCGCGATGATGGACTGGGACCAGCAGACGTACATGCCGCACGGAGCGGGCAACGCTCGGGCGCAGCACAGCAGCATCCTCAGCCGCATGGCGCACGAGACGTTCACGGCGGACGAGACCCGAGCGCTCCTCGACAAGGCGGTCGCAGAAGGAGGCGACGAGGACGAGACCGCAATGATGCGCGTGGTGCGCCGCGACCTCGACCTCGCCACGAAGATCCCGTCGAGCCTCGTCGAAGAAAAGTCGAAACTGGCGGCGTTGGGCCACGAGGCCTGGGTCAAAGCCCGCGCGAACAACGATTTCGCCTCGTTCGCGCCGCACCTGGAAAGGCTCTTCGACATCTGCCGGAAAGAGGCCGAGTGCCTGGGCTATACCGACCACGTCTACGACGCCCTGACCGACCTCTACGAAGAGGGCGCGACCAAGGCGAAGTGGGACGCGATGTTCGGCGCGGTCCGTCAGCCGCTCGTCGACCTCGTCCGACGCATCCAAGAGAGGGGCGCCCAGCCGGACGACGCGTTCCTGTACGGGAAATGGGACGTCAAGGCGCAGTCCGAGTTCACGGAAATGCTGGCGAAAGCGGTCGGGTTCGACTTCGACCGCGGACGCCAGGACACCGCCGCCCACCCGTTTTGCGGAGGATGGTCGGTCAACGACGTCCGGTTGACGACGCGCTACAAGGACTATCTCGCCTCCGCGATTTTCGGCACGCTCCATGAAGCCGGACACGGCATGTACGAGCAAGGCTCGCCGCAAGCGTGGGACATGACCCCGCTCGCCGGAGGCGTCTCGCTCGGGGTCCACGAAAGCCAAAGCCGCACGTGGGAGAACATCGTCGGACGTTCGCGCGCGTTCTGGTCGAAGTTCCTGCCCGACCTGAAAGCGAAGTTCCCGTCGCTGCCAGACGTCGACTTGGAGACGTTCTACCGGGCCGTGAACAAAGTCCAGCCGTCGCTCATCCGCGTCGAAGCTGACGAGGTCACCTACAACCTCCACATCATGGTCCGCTATGAGGTCGAGTGCGCGATCCTCACGGGTGCGCTCGCCGTCCGCGACCTTCCCGACTTCTGGAACAGCAAGTACGAGGAATACCTCGGCGTCACGCCTCCGGACGACGCGCGGGGTTGCCTCCAGGACGTCCACTGGAGTGCAGGTTCGGTCGGCTACTTCCCAACGTACTCGATGGGGAACCTCCTCAGCTACCAGATCTGGGAGAAACTCGCCGCCGACCTCGGCGACGTCGACGCTTTGATGTCGAAGGGCGAGTTCGCGCCCGTCTTAGAGTGGCTCCAGAAGAAGGTTTACCGGGCGGGACGCAAGTTCCGTCCTGCCGAGCTGATGGAGTCGGTCACGGGCCGGGCCCTCGACCCGCAGCCGTACCTCAAAGGCATCACCGCGAAGTACGAAGCGATCTACGGACTCGAACCCGCCCTGGCCTGACGCGCGTCACTCTTCGAAGTCGTCGCGTTCGGCGTCGAGGTCGTTCGGCTCGGCGTACATCGGCGGCAACATCGAGTCCAACCGGTCGCGACGGAGTTCCGGCTCGCGTCGCGGCCGTTCGGCTTCGTCCTCGTCGTCGACGTCGTCGAGCGGGCCGGTCTCTCGTTGCAAGAGCCGGTCGAGCGCTCCGCCCGCATCGTGGTCGCGCGAGCCCATGACCCCGGCTTCCGTCAGCCCGTGCAGGCCGAGCCCTTCCTCGTCACCCAGGCCGAGGCCGCCGTTCTCTTGGGTCGGGCCGGCTTGTCCGTTGTCTTCCCGGTCTTCCGGGCTCAGGGGCGCTTGCCAGCGGTCGCCCGCCACGCCGAGTTCCTCCGGTTCGACCCCCTCGATGGGGCTTAACCAATTGGAGGCCATGTCTTTCGGTGCGTCTTCCATGTCGTCGTCGTCGTCTTCGATCGGGGTCGGGTCGTCCCAGACGTCCGCAGGCCGTTCCATGCTGTCCAAAGTGTCTCCTCCTGCGTCTTTCTACGTCCGTGGACGACGGGTGTGGCGTCGTTCTTGGAGGGCTTTCAGTAGGCCGGAGGAGAATAGACGTTGAGCGTACGGAGCGGGGATGGGCCCGTGTTCCGGATCTGGTGGTCTTCGCCCGCGCGGATGAGAACGGTGTCCCCTTGGGCCAAGACCACGGTCTCGCCCGAAACGACCGCCTCGCCCGTCCCAGCGGTGACGGTCAGGACTTGGTCCGAACCAGGATGCTCCGTTCCGTAAGCGCCGGAGTCTTGCCCAGGAAGGACGGTCATGACCGCGACCTGGCACGTCTCTCCCGTCGCGAGGACGGTGAAAGCGTCGTTCCTCGTCCGCAGGTCCAGACCGCTCAGCCGACGGGGCGCGGGCGGCACGTCGTCCATGGCTTGCTGCAAGTCCTGACGGGCGTCAGGGTCGGAACCTTGACGGCCCTGATGGAGCGTCTGCCAAGGCGTCCCCGTGTCCGGGAGCGCGCCGGTGAGCGGGTCGACCGCCGCCAGCTCGGGCCGGAACCCTTCATAGAGGCTGCGCTCGTCTTCACCGAAAACGGCGTCCTGCGGGAAGGTCCGGGTCGTCGAAGTCTTGTCCATTGCCCCTCACGACGCCGCGACGTGCAAGAAACGCGTTAGAGCCGTTCCTTTTCCCGCCTGCCCGTCAACCGCTCGACGCTCACAGCGAGGATGACCGCCGACCCGATGATCACCCACTCGTACTTCGAGTCCCAATGGAGCGTGACGACGCCCTGCCGGAACAGCATGATCAAGAGCGCGCCGAGAGCGGCGCCGAACGCCGTCCCCCGGCCACCGAGCAGGCTGACCCCGCCGACGACCGCCGCCGCGATCGCATAGAGCTCGTAACCTTGACCGTCCGAACAAGACGCCGAACCGTAGTACGACGCACCGAGGAAGGCGGCCAGCCCGGCGCAGAGCCCGCACAGCGCGTGCGCCCCGACAATGACGCGCGGAACGCGGATTCCGGAGAGTCCGGCGGCTTCTCGGTTGCCCCCCGTCGCATAGAGGTCGCGCCCGGCGACGGTCCGTGAGAGGTAGACGCCGACGATGACGACCGTCGCGACCATGACGAGCAGCGGGACCGGGTGCAGGTCCTTCCGGAGCCAGAGACTGGACTTGACGGCACCGACGACCGCGTCCGGCATCAGGACGCTCTCCGCCTTGCTGGTCGTGAACGCCAGCCCGCGATAGATCCACATCGTGCCGAGGGTCACGACGAACGGATGGACTCCGAGGTTGGTGACGAGGACGCCGTTGACCAGGCCGCACACGAGTCCGATCGCGAGGCAAAGGACCAAAGCGGCGGCGACCGCCGCCCCAGGAGGCCAGCCCGGCGCGCCCAGCGTGCGGAGGGCCATCGCCGTCCAGACCCCGCTGAGCGCATAGGTGGAGCCGACGCTCAGGTCGATCCCGCCCGTGACGATGACAAGGCCGATCCCTACGGCCAGGACGGCGAAGAAGCTCGTGTCGGTCAGGGTCTGGAAGACCGTCCCCGCGTTAAGGAAACCGTTGACCGTGCGCCCGGTCATCCGGTCGACGTGGGAGCCGGCCAGGGCCGTCACCGCGACCGTGACGGCGAGGATGACGCCGACGAGCCCGGCCTGGGGAAAGCGCGCGCCGACCTTCGCGAGACCCATCGTTGGCCCGGCAGGATACCGGTCGGCCCGCGGAACTTCGTCGTGAGCGAGGGCAAAGCTCCTCTTCGGGACGGACAAAGAGCAGCTCTGGAAAGGAAGAACGATGCTTCAGAAAGGAAAAAAGAAGCTTCAGAAAGCAAAAAAGGTTCTTCAGGAATGAATAAAGAAGCTTCAAAAATGAAAAAAGGTTCTTCAGGAATGAAAAAAGAAGCTTCAGGAATGAAAAAAGGTCCTTCAGGAATGAAAAAGGAAGCTTCAAAAATGAAAAAAGGTTCTTCAGGAATGAAAGAGGGTGGTTCAGAAGAGGAGAAAGGTGCTCTAGATAGGAACGATCGCCTCTCAAACCGCGCCGCTCAGGTTCAAACGATGTGCCGGCAGGTGGTTTTCGGCCGGGTGGCCCGGTCTGGCAACGGCGTCCACGCCTCATCACGCCGGACACGAGACCGTTGCAGACCGGGTCAAGGACGCCGCATTAGACGGGCCGGTGAAGCCGCGCGTTGTGAGTCGGTGCGGACGAAGCCTCCAGACTCGGTTCGGCGGCGTGCGGTGTGAGGTGGTGTCCGGAGTCTGGAGGCAGCAAATGGAGACGGACACTGAGATCCCCATTCACCTGTGCCACCAGGCGGTCGGTCACCTGAGTCCTGCCACACGCCGCCGAAAGGAACTGTCACAGAGTCCCCTGTCACCGACGGAGCCGGAAGACGGTCTTGATGTTGTTCCGACCATCCAGATCCAGCACGACCCCGACGACACCCAAGGGGCAGAGGCCAACACCGTGGGGTTTTCCGTCGATCGTGCCGACGTACAGGAATACCCACCAGCCTTCTGTCATCACGAAGTCCCCCACCTCAACTTTGGCGCGAGGTCCGAGATCCTCGGCGGCACGGCTAAAGTCGGCCACGTCGACGCCGGGCTTCGCCAGCGGATAGTCACTTCTTGCCAGGACATGCGCAAAGAAGCCCCGCGGAACGAACTCGTCGGCCGACCTGTCGGGATGAGGCTTCCACCGGATCTGACGTTCCTGTGCGTCGTAAATCAGGTTGCAGGCCGTCAGCAGCCGCCTGTCGACGTTCGCCGCGTTTAGCGCCGCCAACGCCTGTTGGCGATGAACGGGCGACAGATCCAGGTCGGCAGTGGTCTCAAGGACCCATCGATTGGCACCATCGTTGTTATCGTCATTGATCCCGCTCAGGCGACCCCAGACGTCTGCTGCATCCTTCACGAGCGCTTTCGCCTCGTCACCGGTTATGTCTCGCTTGTTGGAGAACCGGGAAAGGACGGTACCCACCTGATTCAGGTCTTGCCTAGCTAGGAGATTGAAGGCCTCTGCCGTGCGGCCGAACTGCTCGGCCTTGTACTTCGACCAAGAAGCTCTGCGGTCCCAGTCTTCGAGTTGCAATTGTAGCGCCCGAAGCTTCTGCCTTGACTCCTCAAGCTGCTGCTTCGACGCCTTAAGTTGGTCTTGTGTCTGATGAAGGTGGGAGATAGCTTGCTCAGCTTGTCGGCCGATGAAGGCGAACGATCCGAGAGCAGTCGCAATGGCCATTACCAAGAGTGTGCCAAACCCAAGTGCCACAATGGATTGGGCCCGTTGACGCCTTTCTTGTCTCGCGACAACTTCCTCTACCACAGAATTCTTCTCGTCCATGATCACTGCTTCCTAGACCTATTTGCCTCCGCGGCCCATCGACATCAACGGTTTCCAGGAACCTGCCCCGTCCAGGCCGTCCATGTCTTTCAACGCCTTTTCGTTGAGCCCGGCCAGAACCTTGGCGGGCATGTTCGGAATCTGAGAGATCTGATCTCGGTAGTCCAGGATCTTCCGGACGTGCCTGATGATCAGGGGAGCCAAGTAACAGAAAGGAACCACTGAGATCGAAAAGGTGCCGAGGTTGAAAGCTGCGAGGATCGGGCCTAATTTCGGGCTGACTTGCATTGCCGAAACGGTGCTAGAGGCGACCAGGATAACGAGCACTGCCGCCTTCTCATAGGCGGCGCGCCGATGCCTCCGCATCGCCAAGTTGAACAAAAGACCCTTTTCCTCTTCCGTCGCCATCTGCGCGCCGGTGGAATTCTAGCATAGCCAAATGTAGCCGCTGGCGCGCGAAGAAAGGATCGGGCGGAACTGCAGTGCTGCTCCAATCCTTGCTGAGCTTCTAAGGGAACCCTCGCGTTGTCGATGTGTGGGTGCCTCATACGTTTCAGGTGCTTTGCTTGGCGTGAACCTGCGTCCCTTGCTATCTGAAGATCCCCAAGATCCTCCGATTGGAGTCTAAGCACCGTGTAAGCCTCTTGCTTAGTTTACAAAGCAACACGTTGCCCGGTCTGGCAACGGTGTCCACGCACCAGTCCTTCCTTTCAATGACCGTTGAAAACTAGGTCGGAGTGCTCGAGACCTCCCCTCAGCGGGCGGCGAGGGCGGCCTGAGCCTCGCGGCGTGACCGTCCGACCCCTTCCGCTTCTTTGTCCGACGAGGAGAAGGGGAAGGGGTCTTGAGCTTTCCGGCCGCGCAGAGGGACGAACCGACGGTCGAAAGTCGGCCAAGATGTTCCGAATGACTTCGCGCCGTGCCCTCCTTGTCGTCGTCGCGGGCTTGAGCCTGCCCGTTTGGGCCCAATATCCGGGGGCGGCGCCTGTCCCCTCCCCGTGGAAGACCGGGTTCGAGTCGATCCAGGAGCGCGACGCCCGCTCCATCCTAGGCTTCTTGGCCGGACCGGACTTTCTCGGTCGGAACGCCCTGACGGCCGACTTCCAGTTGGCGGCGGGGGCGTGCGCGCAGATGTTCCGCGAGATGGGCGCTTTGCCTGCAGGCGAGAACGGTTCGTATTTCCAGCGGTTGACGCTCGAAACGACGACGGCGGTGCCCGAACAGACCGGGCTGTCCAGTGCGGACGGAAAGTGGAGCGTCCCTTATGGCGTCGACTTCCAGACCGGAGCGTTCGATTCCGGGTCCCGCCGTTTCCGGCTGGCCTTTGTCAGCGGTCCGGCCTCGGGAGGGGCGTCCGGACTGGATTGGGCTCAAGTGCGCGGCGCGATGATCGTCCTGTCGCCGACCGCGTCCCGGAACCCTGAGATCCGGGACAAGACGGCGAACGCCGTGCTCGGACTCGGAGCGTTGGGGGTCCTGACCCCTCGTGCCGGACGGGCCGACGCCAGGAACTCGGCCCAACACGTGCCCGGCGCGGAAGACCCGCGGCGCGGACCGCTCCCCGGCTTCCTGCTGTCGCCCAAATCGGCGGCCGAGCTGGCCCAACGGTCCGGTGCGAAGGGCTACCTCCAAGAGGAGCAAGGTTCGGCGGCCATCGAGCTCTCGGAAGAACTCGAAGTCAAGGTCGCGGTCACCAAGACAGGACAAGACACGGTGAACGTCGTCGCGAAAGTGCCCGGTTCGGATCCGAAATTAAAGGGCGAATGCGTCCTGGTGGGTGCCCACCTCGACCACATGGGCGTGAGCAGCGACGGCGTCCGTTATGGGGCCGACGACAACGCGTCCGGATCGACGGCCGCCCTCCTCCTCACGCGCGCCTTGTTGAAGAACCCGGTCAAGCCGAAGCGCACCGTCGTGGTCGCGCTGTGGTCGATGGAGGAGCGCGGGACGTGGGGTTCGCTGAACTACTCCGAGAAGCCGCACATGCCCATCAAGGACACGGTCGCCTACGTGAACATGGACATGGTCGGACGGAACGAGAACTCGGGGCCTGACATCCCGGAATTCAACACGCGGGCGGTCTACCCCGGGATCGTCAACCTGAACTCTCCGGACTTCGAACGGATCCTGGTCGACGCGAACCGGTACGTCGGACTCGACCTGCGCCAAGACAAGGAAGACCGCACGGAACGCAGCGACACGCGCAACTTCGTTTTCCGCGGCGTCCCGACGGTCAAAGTCTTCACGGGCGAGCACGAGGACTACCACCGGACGGGCGACACGCCCGACAAAGTGAACTACGCCAAGGCCCTTAACGTGACGAAATGGATCTACCTGACCGTCCAGCGGCTCGCTTCCGATGCGGCGCGGCCGAAGTTCGAGCGGCACCCGTTCGTGGCGCCCAAGGACGTCCGCGTCTCCGGTTACGCGACGTTGGCGGAGGGGTCGTTCCCGGCCGGCTCGGTGCTGCGCGTGACGGTCGAGGACACGGCGAGGGCGGACGCGAAGGCCACGGTCCTTGCCAAGTCCGAACATCCGGCGGTGGGGAACCGGGTGCCGTTCCAGGCGCTCGTGCCTCGAAGTTCGCTGACGGCGGAGACCAGGGCCGTCGTACGGCTGCAAGTGTTCGACAAAGGCCAACTCGTGGCGACCACGGACACGGCGGACTCCTTGCCGCCAGCCGGCTGGCCACGGGCGAAGACGATCGCTTTGAAGCGCGTCCCTTAATGGTTTCCTAAAAGGTATCTTTAACTTTGGAGCCGTCAATGAGAACGATCGTGAAAGTGGCCGCCTTCGTGCTGGCCGCAACGTTGCCATTCACCGCACACGCCCAGGACGCGGAGGGCATCGCGAAAAGGGTCTACGCCAAGTTCGCAAGGCTCATGGAGCGAGGCGACGTGACTGGCATGTCAGCCCTATTGGCGCCGGACTACTACGCCGTGGGGCTTGATGGCAAGACCGTCACGAAGGCCGACACCGTCGCGATGATGAAGCAGATGTGTCCGACCTTCCGCGACGTCGACGCCAAGTTCATCGTCACGGAGGCTTACCGATCCGGGAACGAGATTACGGCCTGGGTGACCATGGACGTGAAGGCCAAGGTCAAAACGGACGGGAAGTGGCAGCCGAGGGCGATGAAGATGAGGTTCGTCGAGACGATGGCCTTGCGCGACGGCAAGTGGCTGTTCGTGCAGACCCACTCGCTCGACGAATGACCGTCACGGGACGGTTTTCAGCGTCTCGTCGAAACCTCGCGGGACGAAAAGCCGTTCGTACGAGCCGATCGCGAAGCGGTCGGTCATGCCGCTGACGTAGTCGACCGCGCCTTGCACGCCGAGGTAACCGTCCGGCAACATCCCGTCCTCGACGTAGTACGAGAACAGGGCCTGGACCACCCCCTGTGCCTTCAACGTATCGGGATTGACGGTCGGATAGCGAAGGTACACGTGGTCGTAGAGCCACTCCTTCAAGGCGTTCATCGCCGACAGCATCCGGGGCGAGAGGGCGATGGCGGGCTGGTCGAGGCTGTGTTCGACCACGTCCGCGACCATCGCTCCGACGCGGCGTCCGTGCGTCGCCCCGATCGACGTGAACTCGTCCGGGATCGAACGGACGATCCCGCTGCGTAAGGCGTCGTCGAGGTCGTGGTTGAGGTACGCGATCCGGTCCGAAATCCGGACGACGGCCGCTTCGAGCGTGCTCGTCGGTTCGCCGTCGTGGGAGCTGAGGTCGGCCCGGCCCTTGCTGTGGCCTCCGATCCCGGACTTGACCTCTTCCGTCAAGTTCAGACCCGTGAGCACTTCGAGGACGCGGAGGCTTTGTTCGTAGTGACGGAAGCGGGCGTCGTCGCCGACCGACCGTTTCAGCGCACGGTCGAGGGCTTCCTCGCCCGCGTGGCCAAAGGGCGTGTGGCCCGTGTCGTGCCCCAAGGCGATGGCTTCGATCAGGTCTTCGTTCAGCCGCAGCGCGCGGCCGATCGTCCGGGCGACCTGCGCGACTTCCAACGTGTGCGTCAACCGCGTGCGGTAATGGTCGCCGACGGGCGCGATGAAGACCTGCGTCTTGTACTTCAGCCGCCGGAACGGTTTGGAGTGCAGGATCCGGTCGCGGTCCCGCATATAGCAGGTGCGTAAGGGATCCGGCTCTTCGGGCTTTGTCCGGCCCGCGCCCGCCGCCGAGCGTTGGGCGTATCGGGACAAGGATTCGTCTTCGCGCCGTTCGATCGCCTTACGGACACCGTCTTCCATCCGAAGGTTGAGACGGGGCCGGAGAGGGGAAGTCGTCAGGGACCCGGTTTGCGGGCCGTGCCGCGCTGCTGGTTCCGTCGCATCAGCCGGTCGCGAAGATTGTCGATCCGGAATCGGATGCCGATACGGGTCTCGCTCGGGAACTGTCGGTACGCGATGAAGGGCTCGAACTCCTTGGCGACCAACGCGATCTCGTATTCACGGTCGTACCACTTGTGCAGGTCGACGTCGTACTTCGCGAGATAGCGGAACGTGTAGGGTCCCGACTTGAAGTCCATGCGGGCGTGGAGCGCGCGGTCGGAGACGAGCGGATCGAAGGGGAACGGTGCGTTGCCGGCGTCGCCGCCCATGACATAGGCCGCGCCGAAGCTGAGCGCCGGGCTCGGCCGGTAGACCACGCCCGCCTCGGCCCTGGCCCATCCGTAGACGCCGTCTTTCGACGCCGATCCGAACGCGTCCAACCGGACGTGCGTGCCCAGGTTCTTCGCCAAGGTCTTCGGCGGTGCCAAGAGCGATCCTTGGAGGGTCGCCCGTTCCTTCCAAGGGCTCTCGCCGTTCAGTCGCAGGCTTTGAAGACGGACCGATCCGATCGCGCCCATTCCCATGAGCGGCCCGCCCGTTTCAGCGACGAGGTCGATCCGTTTGCTCACGTTCTCCGAATCCGCCGGCCGGGCCTGGGTGGACTGGTTCCAGAACGATCCCACCGCGAACGACCGACGGGGGTCGCGAAGGTCGGACTGTTCGTCGTCGGGAGTCCGGACGTCGACGGAATCGAACCACCCGTTCGAAGCGCGCTCGCCCAGGTCGCCGCTGGGAGAGATCAAAGTCGTCGCGTCTTGGGACAGAGGGCTGAACGCGTACTGAAGACCGAAGCCAGGTTCGCGACGGGGAAAGGTCTCCCAGAACGTGCTGAACACGCCGTGCGACCCGACGGGCACGCCGCCCGCCCAGGAAATGCCGAACCCTTTGTCCCGTCGGTTCGCGAAACTGGGAAGTCCGAAACCCTTGATGCGGCGATTCAAGGAGAACGCCAAGCGCGGGACCGGTCCAAGTTTCGTGCCGGCGACGAGAAGGTAGACGTTGCGGGCGACGCCTCCGCCGCCGGGAGTGATCGAAACGGACTCGGCGAGGAAGGCGACCGGGCTCTTCCCGCTTTCCGAGAGCGAACCCCGGGCGTTGAAGATCTCCCACTTGCCCGGGCGCACGGACATTCGCTGGGCTTTGATGTTGACGTTGTCCGCCGTCAGTTCGACGTCGTCGGCTTCTCCCGTCTTCGCCTCCCAGTTGAACGTGATGCGGGAGCAGACGACCCGGCCTTCGGGGTCGGTGAGAAGGACGTTGCCACGGGCCGTGCCTTCGGACTTGCCCGGATCGAGACGGAGCTCGTCGCAACGGACGCTCGTCGGATCGTAGGTGGCGGTCACGTCGCCGCTGAGGACGGTTTCGCCCGTGACCGGGTCGTATTCGCCCTCGAGGAAGCTCAGTTTGAGCGTTCCCCGTACCGTGTGTTGAACCTGGGGGAGGGCTTGGGCCGGGACCAGGATCGGCGGAAGGAAGTGTCCCGGAACCATTGACAGGATCTCAGTCTACTCAACGAACTTAACGTTTCAGGGGCGCGTCATATGTCATACTGGTGGGATACGGTCCTATGGCGGAGTCTCAAGTTTTCGGTCAAGTCGACGCTGGTCTCCTTAGCGAAGACTCTTATTGGGTCGCCCGATGCCGCCGCGGCGACGAAAGCGCGATGACGGCCTTGGTCTCCAAGCACCGACAGCGTTTGGTCCGGGTCGCCACGAACATCCTCCGCGACAAGCACGAAGCCGAGGACATCTCGCAAGACGCCTTCGTCAAGTCCTTCCGCGAGATCAAGAGCCTGCGCGACGACCGCGCCTTCGCCAGCTACATCTATCGCATCTGCGTCCGACTCTGCATGGACCGGCTCCGGTCACGGCGCGTCGAGCCCGGCATCGTCGAGCGGTCGACTCCGTCCGAAGCGCCCGGCATCGAAACCCGCCTCGTGGTCGAGATCGTGCTCTCCAAACTCTCCCCCGACCTCCGCGCCACCCTCGTCCTGCGCGAAATGGAACAGCTCAGCTACGAAGAACTGGCCGAAGCCATGCACGTCCCGCTCGGGACGGTGCGCTCACGGCTCCACACCGCACGCGAAAAGTTCCGCGCCGCCTGGCTGGAGGCGATGCAGGAGACCGCCTGACGTGATGGACGACCAGAGCCTTTCCGGCCTTCTGCGCGAAGCCTCGCTCGATACCGAAGCGGGCGACGCGTTCGTCGGTCAGACCCTCCGAAGGGTCAAACTCGACCGAGGGGCAAGGTCGTTGCGGTTCTGGCTTCCGGCCATCGTCGGCGCCGCGGTCGCAGGCCTCGCCGCCCTCTCCGCCGTCGAGATGCTGTACTTCATGCCGGAACAGAGGCCGGTCGACGTCCGAGGGCAAGAAGCGAAGACCGCCCCCAACGATCCGAGCCTGCAAGACTTCATCGATCCCGGAACGCGCGCCACGGCGAGATGAGCGCGACCTGGAGGGCCCTGGCCGGAGCCGTCCTCGGCGCCCTGCTCGTCCTCGCCCTTCACCCCCGGTCCCGACCCTATCTCTTTGCCGGCGTCCTCCGGCGGGGCGACGCCGAACTGCAAGTCGTCCGTAACGCCGTCGCCCAGGTCCAAGGCGACGGGGCCAGGCCGTTGCGGCTCACCGAAGCCGGACTCTGGATGGAGCGCGGGGCCGCCGCCTCCGAACGCAGCGACACCAACCGCCTGCTCCTCCTCTCCGAGATCGCCGACCAAGGCGCCCGCGCCGAACCCGACAACGCCTTCTGGCGACAGATGAAGTCCATCTTCCTCTACGACCTCGCCAAGCGCGACGGACGGCCCGTCGACAGCAGCCTCCGGGAGTGGCAGCGAGCGGCCGGATCGCGACGGTGGGACGACCATCAGAGCGAACGGCTCCGACAGCTCGTCGACACCCTCGCCCTGAAAGACGGCGCCGACTTCGCCTGGCACTACGCCCTCGCCGCGTCGCTCCGTAGCCCGACCGCGGCCGAACGGACCGTCCTCCACAGCCGCGCCATGCTCGTCAACGCGCGCGAACCCAAAGAGGCCCGAGCCGACGACGTCCGCAACGGTTCGCTCATCCGTTCCGGGGCACGGTCCCTCGCCGGAGCCTACTGCGGCGTCCAGATCACCCGGTTCGCCGCCATCGGCTCGGTCGTCGGCATGGAGAGCCCGCGCACCGTCGAAGAGGCGAAGGGAGCGTTCCTCGATCTCTTCGTCGACCGCCCCGACGTCCAAAGGGAGATGGCGTCCCAGATCGCCCTCAACGAAGCCTGGGCCGCGCTCGTCCCCAGCCGCGACGATGCGGCCGGTTCGACGGGCGCGTTGATGCGCGGCGCCGCGACGACCGTCAACCTTCCCGGGATCCTGCTCATGGTCGGCCTTGGAGGACTCGTCACCGCCCTCGCCGCCCACCTCGTCGAAAGGAAGCCGGGGCTCGTCCGGTTCCTCAACACCGATTGGGCGCTCTTCACCGGTGCCGCCGTCGCGATGCTGACCTACATCGTCACCGGCCTCGTCGTCGTCGCGCTATGGAGCTTCGTCGCCATCGTCGCCTTCCGCATCCACCCCTACCGCTTCCGACCGGGCGACCCCAGGGGCCTCGGCGTCGTCTTCGGCGGCACGATCGCGTTCCTCGCCGTCTTCGTGACTTTGGCGCTGGCGTCCTACCTCGTCTATACGTCCGTGCCCGGAACCCTGCTTGGTCAGGCAGCGTCGATCCCCAGCGTCGACGGCCCGGCCGGACGTCAACCGCTCTATCTGGCCATGCTCGGCCTAAGCCTGGTGGTCGTCGCCGCCCCGGCCTGGGGGTTCTTCTACATGTTCCCAGCGACGAAGGTCTTGCCGATCGCGGTCAAGACGTTCGGTTCGGTCGTCGCGGTCGGATGCCTAGGGCTGGCCGTCCTCGCGACCCCGCTCTGCATCGTGGTGGACAAAGGCCTGGCCCAAGGGCTCTCCCAGATCTTGGAGAACGAGCCGAGCTACCACCTGGCCCAGCCGCAATAGGGATCCGGAGTCACGACCTCGTCTGCAGCGCCGCTGGACCCCTTGAGGAAAGTAACCTTGGCAAGTGCATCGGCTCGAGGCCTTCTTCTTAAGCGATTGCGTCGTAAAGGTCGCCCGTGACTGCACGCTGTTGTTGGTGCAATGCGGCAGATCGCACCGAGAAGCTCTCGACCGGCGCGACCGCATGGTGCAGGCGGTGATGGGTATCGACGGTTCGATCGGCCACGTAGCCTCAATGGATCTGGGCGAAGCCTTAGACATCGAAGGGGTGAAGGCTGTGATCGCAGCGCTCGGTGTCGGGATCTACCTTGAGGCGGAACCTGCCGGCTTCGACTTGTCCAGGCTACGCTATGGACACATCGCCATCGAAGTCGAAGACAGTCCGCTGGGTCGAGAGGTCGAAGGACAAGTTCTGGAGTTGTTCGACACGCTGTTCCGCCCGATCCGGGAGTCCGGCCTTCTCAGCTCAAGCTTGGTCGGATCATGAGGCGCTGCGCCCCGGACCGCTTCAGCCGAATTCGAACCGGACCCTAAGGAGCGATTGCGGGCCGACGTCCCAAGGGCTCCACGCGAGAAAGGGGGGGGCCGCAGACTCTCCTCGTCTGGAACGGACGTCCGTGCCGCGAAGACGAGGAAGGGATCGGGAATGGAGGTCCACGCGCTGGGGACGGTCGGACAGCTATGGGCGGTCATCGTGCCCTGATCGACCGGACTCCCGCACTTCGAGACTGCGCCTCCCGTAGGGTTCTCCTCGTCCAGGACCTCAAAACCGTGCTTCAGGACCCTTTATTCGTGCCTCAGGACCCCAAAACCGTGCTTCAGGACCCTTTATTCGTGCTTCAGGACCTCAAAACCGTGCTTCAGGACCTTAAGACCGTGGTCCAGGACCTCAAAACTGTGGTCCAGGACCCCAAAACTGTGGTCCAGAGCAAATAAGTCAGGCCTCAAAGCTCGCTGGTCGTGGCTCAAACCGCGCCTTGATCGACGGTTTGAACCTGGACAACGAGAGCTGGACGTCCTGTACACTGAAGAAATGTTTCGAGCTGCTGCGTTGGCCGCTATGGGACTTGGGAGTCCCGTTGCTCACGGTTCTATTGCCTTCACTCTAACGGAGCTCCGCTATGAGCACTCCCTGCCTTCTGGTGGATCGGACGCCAAGGCCATCAACGACCGCGGGTACGCTGCAGGCGAAGCGACCTTTCCCAGTGGGCTTCAGTTCCCTCGGATATGGCGGCCCGACGGGACGTCTTACGGTGTCGACATGCCTCCGATGCGGGAAGGCACGATCGCGGCGATCAACGGTCATGGGGACGTGTGCGGGACGTTCGACCCAAGCGATGACGAGATCCATGCGTTCTGCACCCAAAGCGGCACGTTCGTGGACATGGGGCTCTTGGAAGGCTTCTATCAGTCATCTGCGGCCACGGGCCTGAACGACAGCGGCACGGTTTGCGGATGGGCGAGGGACGCCTGGGCCGTCAGTCATGCGTTCACCTGGAAGGACAACGTCTTCCTCGACTTGCACGCCTGGGATGATCAGTATTCCACGACCAACGCGTATTCCATCAACAACGACGGCGCGGTCGCGGGAACGGGTCGAGCGCTACCCTACTATGATTACGCGCTCCTATGGACCGCCGGAGAGGCGATCCGCCTTCCCAGCTTGCCGACGGACTTCGTAATGGACATGGCCCTCGGGATCAACCGCGATAGTTGGGCCACGGGAGAGTCCTGGATCGGTTCGGGTTCCCGCGCGGTCCTTTGGCGCGGAGGAGAGGCTATCTCCCTCGGCGTCCCCGCCGGCTACAGCAGTACGACGGGCTGGGACGTCAACGACCTGGGCCAGGTGGCGCTCCTTGCCGGCGGCAACGGCAAATACGACTCGCCCTTCCTCTGGTGCGAGCGCAAAGGCCTCTACGACCTGCGCGCGCTCGCGGGCGGCATGCCGGGCTGGAGCCAGGTCCGCCCCTTCGGCATGAACAACAAGGGCCAGGTCGTCGGGCAGGGCATCTTCGAATACCAGCCGGGCAAGACGCGCTGGACCGCCTTTAAGCTGACCCCGGTCGACGCCACGGTCGCACCGGGCACGGCGACGGTGCTGCTCGGCAAGAAAGCGGCGGGGGACGCATCGAGCCTGGCCGCCCTCGACGGCGACGCGCTCAAGGTCTGCAGGTTCCTCGTGCCGAACCAGGACGCGGCCCCCGTCACGGTCCAGCTCGACGGGACGCTGCCGTCCTTCCCCATGAACCTCTGGCTCTCGGTGACGGCGCGGAGCGCGAACGCCGGCGCCTACACGCTGCGGCTCGACTTTTGGGACCGGGACGCGCTCGCCTATGACCCCCGCGACCTTTCGACGGGCACGCTCGGCACGGGCTTCGCCTTACAGGAGTGCGTGGCCAAGGGCGACCTGGCGCGGTACGTCGGCCCGTTCGGGGAGGTGCGGTCCAGGGTCCGGGTCTCGACGGTCGGCCCCGCCGCATCGGCCGGTTGGTGCGCCGAGTTCGACCAGGCCGTCTGGCACGCCGTTCCGGAAGAGTGACCGCGAAGAAATTGCAGGGAAAGGTGGCCTTTGCCCTTTTGTCCATGGCCAGACGTGCCGATCTCCCTATTGAGGAAGGAGCGGTCCGACGCTCTTGGACGAACAACGATGGCAAGCAACGATTTCCAGGGAAAAAGCGATTCTTCGCTCAGTCAAACGGCTCACCAAGCCGCGACAGTGATCCAGGCTAACCTTGCCGCATATGGCGTCAGTTTGCCGCAGATCACGTCGGTCACGTTAGCCGTTAACGCCCTTGACGCGGACGTGACCGAGGTCACGGCTAAGACGGCCGCGCTCAAGGCCGCTTACGAGGGCAAGCGCGCCGACCGGGCGAACCTCATCAACGTACTCAGCGTCGTCGGGGCTGTGATCTACAACAACCCGAACGTCACCGACGAGATGATCGCGGCGGCAGGTTTCGCCGTCCATGACACGGGCGGGACCCCGGTCGTGCCGCAACAGCCGCTCGACCTCTTGGCGGCCCCGTTCGCGGACGGCTCCGTCAATCTGAAGTGGAAGCGGAACGGGAACCCGACGGGCGTCTCGTTCCTCGTCGAGTCCCGCGGCGCGACGGGCGGATGGGACTTCGTCACGAGCACGAACAAGGCGCGGACCACGGTCAACGGCTTTGCGCCGGGTGTGACGACGTGGTTCAGAGTGACGGCGACGAAGAACGACCTGACGTCGCTCCCTTCCAACGAGGCACCGATCTATGCCTCTGGCGGCGAAGGCGCCCTGAGCCTGGCGGCCTAGGGGGGACCGGGGGGTCGCGGACCGGGTAGGCACGGCCAGGCCACCTACTCCTACCCCTACCCCTGACCCCCGAACCCTGAACCCTTGGCCCGGTCCGCTGGTATCCTGCCCGTCGGTCTTCATGAACGTTTTGATATTGGGGTGCGGCCGGAGCGGGGCGATGCTGGCTTTGCACCTTTCCGCCGACGGCCATAACGTCACCCTTGTCGAGAGGGACCCCGAGGCGCTCCGCCGCTTGGGCACCAGCTATCCGTGCCGGATCGTGGTCGGAGACGGTTTGGACGAAGACGTGCTCCTGAAGGCGGGCGTCGCCGAAGCCGACGCGTTCATGGCGATGACGCGGGGGGACAACACGAACCTGATGGCCGCACAGATCGTCCAGCGCAAGTATAAGGTCGCACGGATCGCGGTCAAGGTGGCCGATCCGATGCGGGCGGAGGCGTACCGAAAGTTGGGGCTGTTCTGCATCAACGCGAGCGCCCTCATCGCGGGGATGTGCCGCGACTTCCTCTCCGAGAACGATTACAAGTCGATCGACCAGTACAACGTCATGATCACGCCGCCGACGGGGGGGAACTGATGTACCTAGTCTTGGTCGGAGGCGGCAACGTCGGGATGCAACTGGCCAAGCGGCTGATCGCTCGCGGCCACGAGGTGCTGATCCTCGAAAAGGACTCGCGCTCGGCCCAACGGCTTTCGAACGTGCTCGGGGACGAGCACGTCATGCACGGGGACGGCTGCGAGATCCACACGCAGAAGTCGGCCGGGTTCAACCGTGCGGACGTCGTCGTCGCGGTGACGGGCGAGGACGAAGACAACCTCGTCGTCTGCCAGCTCGCCAAAGAACAGTGGAGCGTCAAGCGTGTCTTGGCGAGGGTCAACGACCCCGACCACGAGGAGATCTTCCGCGAGATCGGGATCGACCACACGGTCAGCGCGACGGGCATTATTTTCTCGCTCCTGGAGCAACAGTTGCAGGGTGACGACATCGTGCCGATCGGGGCGCTGCACCGGGGGAACGTCGAGGTGGTGGAGACCAGTCTGAGCAGCCGCTCTCCGCTCGTCGGAAAGAAAGTGCGCGACCTGAGCCTGCCACAAGGGGCGTTCATCGTCTGGATGCTGCGCGACGGGCAGGGTGTGACCGTGGACGGCGACACCGAGTTCCGCATCGGCGACATGCTCGTGACGCTCGTCCCGACCGTGAGCGCCGAAGACTTCCGGTCGGTCCTGACCGCGCATTGATCCGCAAAGCCGTCGCGCTCTTCCGGTTGTACGCGGCGGACGTCTTCGCCTATAAGGCAGCGGCCGTGATCTGGGTGCTCGCCGACATGCAGACGGCTTTGCTCATGCCCTTCGTCTGGAGCGCGGTGGGCGGCGTCGCAGGCATGGGGCCGGGGCAGACGGTCGCGTACTACGTCGCGGCGATGTGCGTCAGCCAGTTCGTGACGTGCCACTTGTTGTGGGACATCGCGGTCGACATCCGCGAAGGTGCGTTTTCGAGCCAACTGCTGCGCCCGGTCTCCTACCTGTTCGCGAGCTTCGTGCGCAACGTCGCCTGGAGGCTTGCGAAGGCGGTGCTGTTCGTGCCTGTCGTCCTCGTCCTGCTCCCGCTTTACGGTCGTCCGGACTGGACGGGCCTCCGCTTCGGGCCCGAGTTCGTCCTCTCCGCGGTCCTCGGCCAGGTCCTGGCCTTCGCGGCGGCGTACTGCATGGCCCTCGTGACGCTTTGGACGACCGAGTTCATCTCGATCTTCCAGGTCTACTACTTTCCCGAGCTGTTGCTCTCAGGGCGCGTGGTGCCGCTCGGAGCGTTCCCGCCGGCCGTCCAGGGACTGGCGGGATGCACGCACTTCCGGTATACGGTGGCGTTCCCCGTCGAGGTGCTGTTCGGCAAGGCTTCGGGGGGCGTGTTCTGGGCAGGGATCGGGGCGCAGGTGGCCTGGACCCTTGTTTTCTTGTGGCTGGGGCGGGTCCTCTTCCGGGCAGGAGTCCGGCGTTATGCCGGGTTCGGAGCCTAGCGGGGCGGTCCGGCGTCCGAGCGGGAACTCTCCACCGTGCCAAAATAGTGAGACGAACATGCTCAAGCGTCGCAGTGTCCTGGGTCTAGCGTTCGGTCTGACCGTCGTTTTGGCCGTCGCAGGGTGCAGCCCTTCGACGAAAGTGTTGCGGTTGAACCTGAAAAAGGGCGACACCTGGTCTTACGACTATAAGGTCGACACCTGGATCGACCCGAGTAAGGTCGACCCGAACGACAAGGCGATGCGCGAATACGCGCCAGGTAAGGGCTCGGCCGTCATCGAGGGCGTGGTCTCGATGAACGTCGTCGACGTGAAAGACGGCAAGACCACGATCCGCAAGTACACGACGTTCGACAAAGTGACGGGAAGCGGGATCTGGAAGCAGCAGGCGGAAGTCGAGACGAAGGGCAAGAAGCCTGAGACGCACACGATCGTCTGGGACTCGCGCATGGTCGACCAGGTCAAGCGGCCGGAGGAACTCGATCCGATGACGAACACCTTGAACGGGTTCTTGCCGGAGAAAGCGATCGGCGTCGGCTCGTCGTGGGAGTACTACCCGTACCCGGGCGGAAAGATCCCCGCCAAGGCGAACGTCGAGGCCGAAGAGAAGATCCGCGGTTTTGACACCTATAAGATCGCGGTCGTCCTCCCCGCCAGTATGGAAGAGGAGAAGGTCACGTTGACGGTCTGGATCGAGAAGACGACGGCCCGCCCGATTTCGGTCGAGCTCATCGCCCATTCGAACCAACGGGGCTGCATCACCGAGAACAAATACACCCAGGTCATTAAGGAGTGAGGGTCTTCATCATCGGGGGGACGCGGTTCATGGGACTGCGCCTCGCTCAGAGCTATTCCGCCGACCTGCACGACGTGACGACGTTCACGCGGACGGGCGGCTCCGGTGCCGGTCATATCCAGGGCGACAGGCGCGAGGCCGGGGCCTTGAAGCGTGCGGTCAGCGAGTCCAAGCCGGATCTGATCGTCGACATGATGTGCATGACGGCGCAGGACGCGGTCGACCTCGTCGACGCTTCGGCCTGCCCGTTCGTCGTCGCGAGCAGTTGCGACGTCTATCGCAACTTCGGCTGCGCGATCGGGACGGATTCGGCCGATCCCGACCCGGTGCCGCTGGACGAAGACGCGCACCTCCGCGATTCCCGTTATCCCTATCGAGGGACGGAGAGGGCCAAGCGCGACCCGTGGATCGACGACTACGACAAGATCCTGGTCGAGGAGAAAGTCCTCGCAGCGGGAGGGACGGTCGTACGGCTGCCGATGGTCTTCGGACCCAACGACTACCAGCACCGTTTGTTCGAATACCTGCGGCGGATGGACGACGGCCGCCCTGCCATCCTCTTGGGCCGGCAGCAGGCCCGTTGGACCTCGTGCCGGGGCTACGTCGACGACATGGCCCATGCGATCGCCTTGGCGGGTAAAGGCGCCGGACAAGGGCCCAAGCTTTACAACGCCGCCTACGAGACGCTCATGACCGAGGCGGAGTGGGTGGCCGCGATCGGACGGGCCGTCGGTTGGACAGGAGTGGTCAAGACCGTCGAGGATGCGGCTCTGCCCGAACACTTGAAGTCGCCGACGGACTTCAGCTACGACGTGGCCGTGTCCTCCGAACGCATCCGTCGGGAACTGGG
Organism: Armatimonadota bacterium; assembly: GCA_018268395.1. Taxonomy (NCBI): domain Bacteria; kingdom Bacillati; phylum Armatimonadota; species Armatimonadota bacterium. The sequence continues at coordinate 191,029 of JAFDWQ010000005.1, forward strand.
CTATGCGGAGACCAAACCGTTGAGCGAGGCTTTGCGCATCACGGTCGCCTGGGAGAGGGAAAACCCGCCGACCCAGGCGACGGCCCCCGACTATGCCGCCGAGGACGAAGCCCTGGCCGCAGCCGGGGCAGGTTAGCCGATGAGCCGGCTTTCGAGGACGTTCGCCGACCTTTCGACCCGGGGCGAGAAGGCCTTGATCCTGTACGTCACGGCCGGCGATCCGTCGCTCGACGACCTTCCGGGAATCCTTGAGGCCCTCGTCGAAGGCGGCGCGGACGTGATCGAGGTCGGCCTCCCCTTTAGCGACCCGATCGCCGACGGTCCCGTCATCCAAGCCGCGTCCCAACGGGCTTTGGAACGTGGTGTGACGACGTCCCAAGTGTTCCGAGCCTTAGAACGGAGGCCGGACGTTCCGCTCGTCCTCATGGGCTATATGAACCCGATCCTGCGCCGCGGGTTCGACGTTTTCGCCAGGGAGGCCGTGGGCGCCGGTGCCGACGGCGTCATCGTTTGCGACCTGACGCCTGACGAAGCGGGCTCTTGGGTCACGGCCGCCCATGCCGTTGGGCTCGATACCGTCTTCTTGACCGCTCCGACTTCGACCCCTGATCGGCTCGCGCTCGTCTGCGAGAACGCGACCGGGTTCGTCTACGCCGTTTCGAGGACAGGCGTCACGGGATCGTCGGACTCGGGCTGGGACGAAGCCGAAGACCTTGTCGGAAGGATCCGCTCCCGAACGGGCTCGCCCGTCTGCGTCGGCTTCGGGATCAGCACGCCCGACGACGTCCGGGCCGTCTGCGCTTTCGCCGACGGGGCGATCGTCGGTTCCTGGTTGGTCGGCCTGTTGGCCAAGGAATGGGACGGCGGGCGGGGAAGGGACAAGGTCGTCGAGGCGGTCCGTCGCTTGAAAGACGCGACCTGCTGAACCGGCCGCGCATAAAAGGGCCCTCTCCGGAGGCCAGTCCGAAGAGGGCCGACAGGGTTCCTTAGCGGGCGTAGAACTCGACGACGCTCTGCTCGTTGAAGAACTTCGGGAAGTCCTCGCGCTCGGGCAGCGTGACGATCTTACCGGCCATGTTGGCCACGTCCGGTTCGATGTAGACAGGAACGGCGGCGCCTTCGTACTGGCTCCGGCGGGCGATCCCCTTGCTGCTCTCGCGGTCGCGGACGCTGACGACGTCTCCGACGCGGCAAGTGTAGCTGGGGATGTCGACCAGCTTGCCGTTCACGAAGATGTGCTGGTGGCTGACGAGTTGGCGCGCCTGCTCCATTGTCTTGGCGTAGCCGAGGCGGTAGACCTGGGTCTGCAACCGCATCTCCAGAAGCCGGAGGAAGTTCAAGCCGGTGTTGCCGTGCATCTTGCTGGCCTTTTCGAACGTGTTCCGGAACTGCTTTTCAAGCATCCCGTAGTAGCGCCGGATGACCTGTTTGGCCAAGAGTTGCTCGCCGTATTCGGACATGCGCCGTTCGCGCATGTTCGGGCCGTGCTGTCCGGGCGGGTAGGGCCGCTTGGACGACGGGCACTTGGCCTGTCCCCAGATGTTAAAGCCGACCTTGCGGCAAATGTCGCTTCGTCTTCCTCGATAAGTCGCCATGCTTCGTTTCTCGTTTTCGCAGGGCGGACGGGCGCGGCAAGGAGCCGCTCTCGGCACGATCGGCCGATGTCCCGTTCGCCATGCTTGTTCATCAAGCCGTTCCAATGGGTTTCGCACCGGGGCCGAAAACGGCTCCGGGCGGGCGATGGACGGTCATTATGGCACAACCCTCCGGTTCTGTCGTACCGGCCCTACCGGTCCCTGGCGGGCAAAGCCGGTCCGTCTCAGCCACAGGGTGCGGCGCCTCCGGCCAAGGCAGCCGACACCGAATGCAGGGACAGGCGCATCGTCGACCGTGATGCCTATGAGCCTGGACAGGTCCCTAGAGGTCTAGGACTTGTAGATCGAATACGCGTCCCAAGAGGGATCGAGGGAGAGCCGAAGGGAACAGAGCTGTCCCACGTGGTAGAAGTCGTGGCTGGATCCGTACGTGAAGGCCGTTTTGACCGCGTCCTCGGTCGGGTTCTGCGAGACCAGATCGCAAAAGCGGTCGCGGTGGGCGAACGTCTCGCTCCGGAGGGCGTCGAAATCCGTGGCCTTCGGCTTGAACGTGCCCCATTCGTGCTGACCGCCTTCCAGATGCGCCGTCCCGGCGACGTAGCATTCGGCAAGGTGCGCCAAGGTTTCTCTGGCCGACATCGTATGGGCACCCGGTTTGGCGTCTGCGGAACTCTCGTCTAGCCCTTCCAAAGACTTTTCCAGTTGATAGCGGGCATCGTCGGAGACCGTTCGGAAAAGGGCGGTGGTTTCCATTTTGAGGATTCTGACCGGACCGGGCCTACGGCCCGCCGGACGGGTAGAACCGACCGTTATGACCCGATCGGGCGACCACTGGCAGTCCTCGGCCCAAGCCTGGATCGACAGGGTGGAATCGGGCGACCCGAACCGCGACCTCCTGCTCGATCCGGTCATGCTCGGCCTTGTCGAAAGGGCGGGGGGACGCAGAGTCCTTGACGTCGGATGCGGAGAAGGCCGCTTCTGCCGGATGCTGGGCCCTCGAGGCTTCGCGTGCACGGGGATCGATCCGACACCGGCTTTGGTCGCAAGGGCCGCTGCCCTGGACCCGGACGGCCGCTACCTGATGGCTTCGGCAGAGCGTTTGCCATTCGCTGACTCGAGCTTCGAGACGGTCGTGAGCTACCTCACGTTGTGCGACATCGACGACTATCGGGCCGCGATCAAGGAAGCCGCGCGCGTCTTGACGCCAGGCGGACGTTTCATCGCCGCGAACGTCAACACGGCCCTGGGCCCGGCGACCGGATGGGTCAAAGACGACCGGGGGCGAAAGCTCCACTGGCCTCTCGACCACTATGCCGCAGAGTCGGGCTTCATCGCCGAATGGTGCGGCATCCGGATCGTCAACTACCATCGCCCGCTTTCGGACTACTTTGGCGCCCTCTTAGGTGCAGGCCTGGACCTCAAGGGGTTTTGGGAGCCGGTGCCAGAGCCCGAAGCGGTCCGGCGGCACGCCGGGTTAACGGACTGTCTGCGCGTCCCGAACTTCTGGGTCACGTCCTGGCGGAAGCCCGTTTAGCGCGTCCAGCGCCAACGGTTGAGCGGGAAGAAGATGGCTTCGCTCTTGCCGATGACGCTCGCCCGGGGGACAAGGCCCCATCCGCGGCAATCGTACGAGCCGTTGCGGTTGTCGCCCATGAAGAGCAGATAGCCCGGGGGCACGGCGACAGCCGGGGCGTCCCGCCATGCTTTGGCCTGCCGAAGGTCGTTGGGGATGTACTCCGGGGCGCAGGTCGTGAGACCGTCGATGACCTGGTCGTCGAGAGGGAACATGTTCACCGTCGATGGGGAGTACTGGACCGGGACGACGCGGTCTCCGTCCAAGACGAGCTTAAAGTCGGCCTGCATGACGGTTTCCCACTCGTCCTTCGGCGCGACGGGCCCGTTCGGATCGACGGTGTAGTCGACGTAGGGTTCGTCGACCACGCGCCCGTTCCGGACCAACTTCTTGCCCTTCCACTCGATGACGTCGCCGGGAAGGCCGATCAGGCGTTTGATGAAGTCGGTGTCCTCTTGGTCGTGGCCCAACGCCCGCTTCGGCGGTTTGAACACGACGATGTCCCCGTGTCGAGGCTCTTGCACCCGGTAGACGAGCTTGTTCGCGACGATGTAGTCGTAGAGGTTCAGGGTGTCGATCATCGACCCTGACGGGATGAAGAACGTCTGGATCCCGAACGGTCGGACGAGCATGAAGACGACGACTCCCGCATAGCAGACCGCGTCGCAGACCTCGTTCACGATCCGGGCGAACGAGTAGAGGCTGCCCCGGTCGTCAGGCTCGACGGACTTGAGGTAGGGGTAAACCGCGACCCGGACGAGGGTCAGCGACAGCACGAACAGGAGGACGATGCTGAGGGGAGCCCTTGCCAGCCGGTCGATCCAAAGGACGAAGCCCCCTGGTTCGCTTTGGGCGAGCAAAGCTCCGAAGGGCGGCACGGCCTAGCGCTTTTCCTCGATCCTCGCCGCTTTGCCGACCTTGTCGCGCAGATAGTAGAGCTTGGCCCTGCGCACTTTGCCACGCCGCGTGATCTCGAACTTCGCGACGTTGGGCGAATGGACGGGGAACGTCCGTTCCACGCCGATGCCTCCGCTGATCTTCCGGACGGTGACGTTTTTGGCGATGCCGCCGTGGCGGACGGCGATCACGATGCCTTCGAAGACCTGGATGCGCTCTTTGCCGGCTTCACGGACTTTGACGTGGGCCCGCACGGTATCGCCAGGCTTGATGTCGGGCACGTCGTCCTTCTGATACGTTTTGGCAACGCTGTCCAGTATCGCCTGCTTGTTCATGGTCGTCTCCGTCTACGGGGTGCGGACGGAAATTATGACCCAGGCGGGCGTGGCGGTGTTGGGCCTCGTCAGTCGAGCTTCCGCCACCGGGCGACGGGCAGCCAAATGAAGTCGGCGCGGCCGACGATGCTCTCCCTCGGGACGAGCCCCCAGAAACGTCCGTCGGACGACCCGTTCCGGTTGTCGCCCATGAACAGGAAATAGCCAGCGGGCACCTTGGCGGGAGGGGCGTCCTTCCACTTCATCGCTTGGGACTTGTCCTTCGGCCAGTACGGCTGTTTCGTCCCGATCGAATTGGGCTGCAGCATGTCGAGGGAGATCGAGTAGTTGTTGACATAGTCGCCGAGGACCTGGACAGGGACCGTCTGACCGCCGTCTTCGACGAGCTTGAAGTCCGGCTGAGGGATCATCGGCCACATGCTTTCCGGGGCCCGCGGGCCCTCCGGATAGCCGGGCTTGGTGTAGCCCGCGTGCTTCTCTTCGACGAGTCGACCGTTCCGGTACATCTTCTTGTCCTTCCACTCGATCGTGTCGCCGGGCGAGCCGATCAGGCGCTTGATGAAGAACGTGCCGGGGTCTTGACCCGGTTCCAATGCGACGACCGGCGGCTTGAAGACGATGATGTCGCCGTCTTTCGGTTCGCCGCCTCGGTACACCCACTTGTTCACGAACACGAAATCGCCGATCAAGAGCGTGTCGATCATCGAACCCGAGGGGATCGTGAACGCTTGGAACCAGAACGGACGGACGAGCATGAAGACGACGATCGACGCGTAGACGATCGCGTCGGCGATGCCGTCGACCGTCTTCGCCACGCCGTACGTCCCATAGCGCTTATGCTGCGGTGTCTTCTTGAAATAGGGGTAGAGGACCACGCGGACGACGGTCAGGACGAGGCCCAAAACGAAGATCTGGCTCAGGGGCGTGCGGCCCAACTTGTCGACGATCGTCATCATCTGGTTCTGGGCGAGAAGGTCCGTGAGGTTGAACATGGGTTATTCGAGAAGCGAAACGTCCTGGCGGTGGAGTATTGACGCGGCGAAAAGGTCGGGCCGGGACTCCCTGGTCCTCTTCAGGGCCTGGGCGCGGCGCCAAGACCGGATCCGGCCGTGGTCGCCGCTGAGAAGCACGTCCGGAACGCGCTCTCCGAGGAACTCGTTCGGACGGGTGTAAAGCGGATGCCCGAGCAGGCCCCCTTCGAAGGAATCGTCTTCGTGGCTTTCAGGGTCGCCGAGGACGCCCGGGAGGAGCCGGACGACGGAGTCGGCGACCATCAGCGCCGGGAGTTCGCCTCCCGTGACGACAAAGTCGGCGACGGAGAAGGCGTCGGTACAAAGCCGGGTCCGAACCCGTTCGTCCAGTCCCTCGTAGTGTCCGCACACGAGGACGAGCCGGGGGCAGGACGCGAGGTCGCGTGCGTGCCTTTGGCGGAAGGGGACGCCTGCGGGATCCATCAGGACGACCCGGGCGTCGCCTCTCGTGTCCGGACAGGCTCCGATGGATTTCAAGGCTTCGTGCACCGGCGGCGCCATCATGACCATGCCTGGACCGCCTCCCGTCGGGGAATCGTCGACCGAACGGTGCTTGTCGGTCGCGAACGTCCTCGGGTCGACCGTTTCGAAGGTGACGGCGCCGGACGACCGGGCTCGGGCCATGATGCTGAACGACACCGATCGTTGGACCATCTCTGGAAAGAGCGTCACGAAGTCGATGCGCACAGGAGAATGCTACCGTCTACTCTGGCTCCCGTACGGCCAGGTTCGATGCGGGTCCATGCGTCAAGAACTCCTGGAGTTCGAAGCGGGGTCCCTTGCGGTCCGTGCGCTCGTACGTGCCTTCCTGCGTCATCGTCCATGCCTTGACGTTGTCCTGGAAGTGCCGAAGCAGGACGTCGTCGCGGAGGTATCGGACCTGGTCTTTGTCGGTGACGGGGACGAGGACTTCGATCCTTCTGTCCAGGTTGCGGCGCATCATGTCTGCACTTCCGATCCAGACGTCGGGGTCGCCGCCGTTCTCGAAAAGATAGATCCGCGAGTGTTCCAAAAACCGGCCCACGATGCTGACGACTTCGACGTTCTCGCTCAGGCCCTTGACGCCGGGCCTTAAACAGCAGATCCCTCGGACGGCGAGCTTGACCTCGACCCCCGCCGCGCTCGCTTCGTACAAGGCGTCGATCACTTCAGGGTCGACCAGAGAATTGAGCTTGAAAAGGATGCGGCCGCCCCCTTGGGCGACGTGCAGCTTGATTTCACGCTCGATCCGGTCGATGACCTCTTCCCGCAGGTTGTAGGGCGCGACGAGCAACTTGCGGTAGGCCGACTGCTTCGAGAAGCCGGTCAAGGTGTTGAAGAGTTCGACGACGTCCTGGCAGACCTCTTCGTCGCAGGTGAAGAGGCCCAAGTCGGTGTACGTTCGGGCCGTGTCAGGATTGTAGTTGCCCGTTCCGATGTGGGCGTACGTCCGGACACCGTCCGGGTCTTGCCTGACGATCAGACAGAGCTTGCAATGGACCTTTTTGTCGCGGAACCCGTATGTGACGTGCACCCCGGCTTGTTCCAGAGCGCGCGACCAGACCAGGTTGTTGCTCTCGTCGAACCGAGCTTTCAGTTCGACCATCGCTGCGACCTGCTTGCCTTGCTGGGCCGCGTCGAGAAGACTGTCGACGATCGGCGACTTGGCCCCGACGCGGTAAAGGGTCATTTTGAGTCCCGCGACCTTGTCGTCCAACGAGGCGGACTCTACGAACTTTTCGACGGGAAGAAAGCTGTCGTATGGGTGGTGGAGCAAGACGTCTCCGGACCTTACGGCCTCAAAGATCGAGTCCGGCTCGCTCAGATCGTGCCTGAGAGTAGGGACGTGCTGGGGATACTTGAGGTCCTTCCGATCGATACCGTGCAGTTCCCACAGGGCGTCGAATCCCAAATGTCCAGGCACGGCCCAGCAATCCAGCTCGTCGAGTTCGAGCCGCTGCCGGACATGGTCGGCCCAAGCCGTGTCGCCATCGTCCTCGTATTCGAGCAGGACGGGGTCTCCGAACCGCCTCAGGTTCAAAGATTGTTCGACGGCCGTGATCAGGTCGGCCGCCTCGATCTCCCGGACCTCGACGTCGGCGTCCCGGACGACCCGGAAGCGGTGGACGGCCCGGACGTGGACGCCGGGGAAGAAGGCCTCCGAATTGCGCGCGATCACGTGTTCGAGGAAGGTATAGACGCCTGTTCGGGGATCGACGGGCACAAGGCGAGGCAAGATCGTGGGGACTTTGATCCGAGCCAGCTTGTAACCCTCTTCGTCTTCGAGTTCAAAAGCGAGGTTCAGACTGCGGTTCGAGATAAACGGGAACCGGCTGACGGGCTCCATCTGCAAGGGCGTGCAGAGGCTGAAAACGTTCCTTTCGAAGTGCTCTTTGACCGCGTCGGCGTCCAGCCGGGCGTCGTGGGGCCCGATGACTTCGATCCCCTCGGCAGACAGTGCGGGAAGCAGCTCTTTGGCCCACAACCGGCCGCCTTCGAGCCGCATGGGGAGCGCCCGGTCTGCAATGAGCCTTAGTTGTTCGGTCGGGGTCAGGCCGTCGGGCGTCGTCTCGGTGATGCCGCCCGACTCTTGCTCGATGAGGCCGCTCACACGGACCATGAAGAACTCGTCCAGGTTCGATTCGAAGATGGCGAGGAACTTCAGGCGTTCCAGCAACGGGTTGTCAAGGTTCGCCGCCTCCTTCAAGACCCTCTCGTTGAACGCGAGCCAACTGAGCTCCCGGTTGACATAACGTTCCGAGCGTGGGTCGCGCCGCCCAGACGGTCCCTTCATGGTCTGCACGTCACGACCTTGCCTTGGGAGATTTCAAGGACGGCCCCCTCTCGGACGCCGAACGCGCTCACGGTCACTTCCTCGAAACCGAACCGTTCCATCAACGCGAGATAGACCAGGGAGCCAGGGACCAGGGTCGCCGCACGTTTCGGCTTGACAGAGAACCGTCGTGCGATCGCCGCGATGCCCAACCGTGAGGCCGACCAGGCCAAGTACTCGAGTTCCTTTCGGTGGAGGACGGGCGAGAGATCCGGATGGAGGGCGCGCCACAGACCGCGCGCGACCCCGCCGCACGCGACCATGGCTTTGGCGTCCGAGAACGCGGGCAACCCGGTCAAGACCTTATCGATCACGGTTTTCAAGCGAACGGACTGGGCGGGTCGGAGCGGTTGGCTCAACCCCGCCTTGTCGATCAGAACGCCCGTTCCCAGGGGCAGGGAAGCATCCTGCAGGAGGTCGGCGTCTTGGCAATGGGCGACTTGGACGCTGCCCCCTCCGGCTTCGACCAGGACGAAGCGGCCCGTCATCGACGCGTCGGCTTGCACGCCTTTCAATCCTAGCTCGGCCTCACGTTGTGGGGAGATTAAATCGATGGTGACTCCCGTCTCCTTGCGGACGGCGGTCAAGACGGCGCGGTGGTTCCGGGCCCGGCGCACGGCTTCCGTGGCGAAGACATAGAAGTGCCCGGCGTCCAGGTCGTGGGCCGTCTCGCGGAACCGCCTCATCACAGCGGCCAGGTTCGCGGCGTCGGATCTCGGGATCACGCCTTCGTGGCTGACGACCTGTCCCAGTGAAAGCCATTCGCTGACGTTGGCGAGGCGTTCCAAGCCCCTTGGCCCGATCCGGGCGACCAAAAGGTGCGCGGTGTTGCTGCCGATGTCGGCCGCCGCGATCACCTCTCGCATGCCGGCATTGTACTGGCTGTGCCATGCTGGACTCGTGGCGGAAGGCGGACTCATGGAAGCGGTCGAATGGGCCGAAGAGCTTCACAGGGGTCAGTGGCGCGACGGGGACGTGCCCGTTCCCTATCTCTGCCACCCGCTGGAAGTGTTGTCCCTCGTGCGTTATGTCGGCAAAGTCGAGGACCAAGACCTCCTTTGCGCGGCCGTGCTGCACGACGTCGTCGAGGAGACGTCGGCGACCGTGGGCGACGTCCGGTCTCGGTTCGGCGAGAAAACGGCCTCGCTCGTCGAAGAGCTGACGCGGACCGAGCCCGGTCCCGACGTGACCGACGGATTGACCGCCGACGCCGTTTGGGCTTTGCGTTCGGCGATGCTCCTCTCGGAGATCGCCGGCATGAGCCCCGAAGCGGCGACGGTCAAGTTGGCCGACCGGATCTCGAACCTGAAGGAAGCGCGGTCGACCAAGCGGGGCAAAAAACTCGCCCGTTATGCCGACCAAACTTGGCGCATCCTGAAGATCGTCCCAAAGACGGTCAACCCCCGGTTATGGGCCCGGCTCAAAGAGGAAGCGGAGCAGACCGTAAAACCAAAGGACAAGAAGGCTCGCCGTGCTGTACGAAAGTGACGTCGACCCCTCGCCGATCCTCGGCCGAAGGATCGCCGTCGTCGGATATGGGAACCAAGGCCGGGCCCACGCCCTGAACCTGCGGGACCGTGGATTGGACGTCAGTGTCGGCACCCGGCCGGGCGACAGCCGCACCCAGGCCGAATCGGACGGCTTTCCGGCCCTGGACGTCGAAACGGTCGTGGCCGGAGCGGACACGGTCGTGCTCACGGTCCCGGACGAATCCATGGGCCAGGTGTTCGAAAGCTCGGTCAGGCCCGCATTGGCGGCAGAAGCGGCCCTCGTCTTCGCCCACGGGTTCGCACTGACGTACGGCCTTGTGAAGCCGGAAGGCCGGACGTGCGTCCTCGTGTCACCGTCGGGTCCAGGGACCGCCCTTCGGGAGTCGTTCGTAGGCGGGAGCGGCCTTCCGGCGTTCATCGCGTCGGACCCTATGGACGGTTTGACCCTGGCCGCAGCTTATGCCTGGGCGATCGGTTGCGCCCGCGCCGGCCTGATCCCGACCGACTTCCGCGAGGAGACCGAGGCGGACCTTTTCGGCGAGCAGGCCGTCCTGTGCGGCGGCATGCCGGAGTTGGCCACGGCCGCCTTCGAAACCTTGGTCGGGGCCGGATTTTCGCCCGAAGTCGCCTACATCGAGTGCGTCCATCAGGTCCGGCTCCTGGCCGATCTGATCGCGCGGCACGGCGTGGCGGGCATGAAACGACGGATCAGCGACACGGCCGAATGGGGCAGCTACCAGGTAGGGCCGGTCGTCGTCGGTGACGAAGTCCGGGCGGCGATGGCCAGATCATTGGCCCGGATCCGGTCTGGAGAGTTCGCCCAGGAATGGCTGATCGAGGCTTCGAGCGGGAAGCCCCGACTCAAACAGAAGCGCGAAGCCGAAGGAGCGAGCCTTCTTGAACAGACCCGTCGGGGACTCTTTCCGGACGGCGACTAAGACGACCGTTCCCGGGTGTCGAATTCGATCCGAACGGACCGGCCCTCGTCCTGGGTCAGTTCCCGGACGCTCCGGAACCCGGACTTGGTCAGAAAAGACCGCCAGAACTTGAGCGCCGGACGGTTGTCCGCCGAAAACTCGGCCGTCCAGGGCCCTTCCCGGCCTTCCAGGACGGTCTCGACGGCAAGCGAGCCGATTCCGAGGCGGCGGTAGCAACGAAGGACGAAGACGTCGAGGACGGTGCTGTGGCGGGGGCCGTCGGCGACGCTGCAGACGATGAAGCCCGCCGGCTTACCTTTGATGGAGATGATCTGGACGTCGGCCGAACCGTCGGAGTAAGCCTTGGCGCGGGCACCGTCGCAGAAGCTCCCGTCGAAGTCCGGCTCGTGCTCTTCGAACTCGCTCAGGTCGTGACCGTAAAACTGCAGCAAACGCTCAAAGAGCGTACGGTTCGAATCGTCGATGCGCTGTAGTCGGACGGGCACAGGTCGGGCACTTCTCCAAAAAGAAACGGTGCAAACAGATCATGGGACAATACAGCCTTGGGGAGCCCGCAGGTTTCCCCTAAGGAAAAGAAGGATTACTGGGAGAGGGCTTTGTTCGCGGCCTTCGCGACCCGGCTCTTGCGCCTTGCCGCCTGGTTCTTGTGGACGACGCCCTTCTGGACAGCCTTGTCCAGGAACTTGTTGACCGTTGCGACCGCTCCTGCCGTGGCCTTCTGGTCCTTGTCCTGGGCCGCCTTGCGCGCCTTCTTGATGTAGGTCTTCAACGCCGATTTCGCGGCGGTGTTCTTGTCCCGCGCCCGCTCGCTCCGGCGGATGTCCTTCTTGGACGCTTTCAGATTGGCCATAGGTGGAGGAAGGAGTATAGCACGCCGGGAGGCCGGATGGGCCCGAACCTGGTCCCGTCCTGCGGCGTCTAGCGTAACAAGGCGCGGTCACGACCGTCAAACGAGTGTATGATGGCCGCGAGGAACGCACTGGGGTTGAACCTTCAGATGCCGGCAAAAAGCGCATCGATGGAGACGCGGCACGATCGCGACAGTGACGAGTCGCTCGTCGCCAGGGCCCGTGAAGGGGACTACAGCGCGTTCGAAGCCCTTTTCGAGCGCCACCGCGACCTCGTCTACCGCTTCGTCTATCAGATGACGAACCGGCGGGACGACGCCGAAGACTTGACCCAAGAGGTCTTCGTCAGGGCTCACCAGAACCTTCAGCGCTATCGGGACGAGGCCAAGTTCACGACGTGGCTCCTCCGCATCGCCACGAACCTGAGCACCGACCGTGCGCGGATGGTGCAACGCCGGGCGGCCCTCGAGGCCCAGGAGTCCGGCTCACAAGGTGCGCTGGCCTGGATGACCGTCGGGAACGTCGACGATCCGGTGGAAAACCTCGAATCGGACCGCAGGATCGCGGTGCTCCGACAGGCGCTGGCGGAGCTTCCGGACCATCACCGCAACATGATCGTGTTGCGCGACATCGAAGAAATGGACTACAAAGACATGGCCAGCCTTTTGAACTGCACCGTAGGCGGGGCCAAGCTCAGGGTGTTGAGGGCCCGCCGTGCCCTCCGCGACAAGGTGCTGAACCGGTCGAAGGAGCAGTCGCTGTGAAGGACAAGGACCGATTGATCGATGCGGCGTTCGACGGCGCCGTCCAAGACTTGCCGGCCCTCGGCCCGTCCGAAAACCGTGAACTCGACCTGCTGAAAGGCCTGAAGAGGGATCTGGCGGCGTTGAAGGAGGTCCCGGAGTGCCAATTGACGGCCGACAGGGTCAAGAACGCCATCCTGGCGAGCCGCGCCGTCCCGGCCCGTTCGCCTGCCCGCTGGTTCTGGATCCCGACGGCAGCGGCCGCTGCGCTCGCCGTGATCGCGGTCACCCGCATGAACGGACTCCCCGACGCCGTTCCTCAGGCCGGTCCGCCTCGCGCTACGTCTCCCGACGCCGGAACAGTGGCGTCCCGGGGGTCCGACCGTTCGAGCGCGCCGACCGGAGAAGCCGTCGCGATGACCTCGCCGGAACCCGTCATGGCCGACTTGCGGTCAGAAGGCTTCTCGCCGAAACTGGAAGACGTATCGTCGACGAGGCGCATCCGAATTCGGAGTTCGGCCCCTAAGCCGGCCGGTGCCGGCGAGGAAAGGACCGTGGTCGACGCCGTGAACCGTGTCGCGATGGCAGCGACGGGGACCACCCTCCGATCGACCGAACCGACCAGGCCGGAAGCGACGCCCGTTTCGGCCGACAAGCCGGAACCGGAGCCGGTCGTGGTCGTCTCTCCCGACTTGAACCCGGAGACCGGCGTCAGCGACGCCAAAGAGGTGAGCAGGCCCAAAGATGTTCTGTTCGGCGGTTAGTCTTTTCGTCGTCGCCCACGCGGTCGCGGCCGGCCAGCAGCAGGCGGCCCTTCAAGACCCGGTGTGGGAGAAGGTCAAGCCCGTCTTGGCCCGGATCGACGGGATCGGTCAACCGGCCGGCCTGGCCGTTTTGATCGACGCCCGCGGCTTCTTTCTGGCCCACCGGAGCGCCGTCCAGCTCGACGCGGTCGTGGGAACGATCAACGGACGTCTGGTCCCGATGACGCTGACGGCGGTCGACGAACAGACCCAACTCGCGCTCTTGCGGGCCGAAAACTGGCCGATTACAGGGCCAGAGCCTGTCAAGGTCACCGGCAAGCTCGCCCTCGGGAGCAAGGTCGTCGCCGCGACCCCGACCGGCCCGTTGCGGGGCGAACTCGTCCGAGACAACCGTATCGGGCAGATCAAACCGTCCCTCCGGTACGCCCCCCTCTCCGAGATCCGCCTCGAGTCCAATATCGCGCCCATCGGCGGCGCCCTTGTTTTCGATTCTTCGGCCCGGCTGGTGGGCGTCCTCGGAGCGACCCTCGTGTCCCCGGCGAACGTCGGCCAGAACACCCTGACCAAGACTTTCGACAGGGACGCCAAGCAGTCCAATTACGGTCCACAAGGAATGACCGTCGCTTACGCCCTAAGCCCGGCCGTCCTCGAGCGGGTGGTCCAGGGACTCTTGAGCCCGTCGCACAAAGTCCTTCATCCGAGCATCGGGGTGTTCTTCCGCTCCGGCCCGGAACCGGGCGCCCTCCTCGAAGAGGTCGTGGCGGGTTCGTCCGCGGACAAGGCAGGATTGAAAGTCGGCGACCTGGTCGTCGCTGTCGACGGAAAGCCTGTCCAAAGCCACGTGGACTTCGCGATCGCCGTGTTCCAGTCGAACGTCGGTGACACGATGGAGCTGAAGGTCCGGCGCGCCGGCGTGGACTTGACCGTCAGGGTGCCCGTCGTGTCTCAGCAGTCGCTGTCTTGAACGTCGATCAACGTCCAACGGACGGTCGACTTACCGTTGAACACGTTCTCTTCGATCGAGAAGACGGCGTCGACCTTGCAACCGGGCTCGCGGGCTGAAAGCTCCTGACCGAAGCCGAAGGCCATGGCGTGCCGGATCCCCGAGTCCGTCCCCATGGTGACGCGGACGTGTTCGGGTTTCGAGGTCGGGACGACCGTCGACAACGTGACGCCGCGGCAGACGAACACTGGATCGGGGTTGCCGGTGCCGAACGGTTGCAGTCGGGACAGCTCTTCGTAACACTCGGGACCGCATTCGTCGTGACTGAGTTCCGCATCGGCCTGGATCCGCCTCACGAAGTCTTCGGGCCGCAAATGCGCTCCGGCGTAAGTCTCTAGAGCCTCTTCGAGCTCGGTCAATCGGTCCGGAACGACGGAAAGGCCCGCTGCCATCGCGTGGCCCCCACCGCCAAGGACGATGCCGGACATGGCTCGGACGGCTTCGCCAAGATCGAATCCGGGGATCGAACGCGCCGAACCCCTCGCGACGCCGTCCTGCACCGAAAGGACGAACGCAGGTCGGCGGAACCGTTCGACAAGTCGACCGGCGATGAGCCCGATGACACCGGGGTGCCAGGTCGCGTCGGAGACGAACACCGTGTTCCCAAGGGGCCGTTCCCGTCCCTCGACCATGGCGACGGCTTCGTCGACGCACCGGAGTTGTTCGGCGCGTCGGAGTTCGTTCACCCTGTCCAGCTCCTTCGCAAGGTCTTCGGCCTCGGTCGTGTCTTCGGTCAAGAGGAGGTCGAGCGCCGTGCTCGAGTCTTCGATCCGACCGACGGCGTTGATCCGGGGGCCGAGTTGGAACCCGACGTGTCTCGGTGTGAGCTTCGGCTTCGAGGTCAGGTCGCTGATCCGGAGCAACGCCTGGACCCCCTTTTTGTTGCTTTCTTTGAGGGACCGAAGGCCGTGAAAAGCGATCACGCGGTTCTCGCCCAGGAGCGGCATAACGTCTGCGACCGTCCCGAGGACGGCCAAGTCGAGGTACGCCCGGTAAAACGCTTCGGACTTATGGCCGAGTTCTTCGGTCAGTCCTGCACAAAGTTTGAGCGCGACCCCGACGCCCGAAAGTTCCGGCCATGGGTAGCGGGAGTCGGAACGGTGGGGGTTGACGACGGCGACGGCTTCGGGCAGGTCCTCTCCGATTTGGTGATGGTCGGTCACGACGACCGTCATGCCCGCCTCGTTGGCGGCGCGGACTTGCTCATGGGCGCTGCTTCCGCAGTCGCAGGTCAAGAAGAGCTTGCAACCTTGCTCCGCGGCCCATCGCACGGCGTCCAGATGGATGCCGTACCCCTCTCGCATCCGGTGGGGCACGTGGGGGACGACGGTGCACCCGACGCGCTTCAGGAACCGTGTGAACAACGCCGCGCTCGTCACGCCGTCGACGTCGTAGTCGCCGTGGACATAGATCGTTTCGCCCCTCTCCTTGGCACCGAGGACGGCCCTGACGGCCGCTTCATAGTCGGGGAGCAGCGACGGCGGGTGCAGTTGATCGAGCGTCGGATCGAGGAACTTCTCGGCCGCGGCCGGATCGGTCAGACCGCGTGCGACGAGGACGGCGGCGACGACCGGCAACAGGCCCAGTTCGTCCCTGAGTTTGCGTTCGGCGACAGGATCCCGTGCCGGAACCGCCCAGACCGCCCGCTCGGGCACCGTCGCGACCATCCCAAGATGATAGACGATTGTCGAGGGGTCTTTGTCCTGGGTCAGGGTCGGGCGGTCCGGTACACGCACGTGCCCGGTATCCCGGCGGCGGCCCTTTCTTGGACCGATCCCTTGAGGACGACCCAGAGGACCGCGCTTTCGCGGAGCGGAACCACGCCCTGCAGCCTTTCCAGCTTGGGTTTGACGAACTTCGCCCTGTCGACGTGGAAGCCTGCCGGCGAAAACGCGACGACGACGAGGTCGGCTTGTCGGTTCCGGACCGGGTGGGTGCGGCGCACGGTGTAAACGGCCGTGACCTCAGGGTCTTCCTTGAGAACGGCGACAAGGGCGGCCCTTTGCTCTGGAGGGAGGTCGGCGGCAACGGAATGACCGTCGTTCTTCAAGTCCGAGAGCCACGCTTCGATCTCGTTCTCGGTCGCCATGCTGGCGCGGTAACGGTCGTACGCTTGAGCTTCCGCCTCCCAGTCGCCGGTCGAAGCGTAGTAACGGCAAAGGTTTTCCCATGCGGCCGCCTCGTGATCCGGGTCGTTGCTTGCTGCTTCGAGCAGGTCGATGCACCGGGGGTCGTCCACCGTCGCATAGAGGCCTCCGAGCCAGAGCTTCTGTTCGCAACCTTGGCTTCCAGCCCGGTAGGCGGCCATCGCCCAAGGCAGCGCGGCTCCGTTGCCATGGATCCGCCTCACGGCCCGTGCCTTGTCCCAAAGTTCGCTTTCTGGGGCGTCGGCATCAGGATGCTCGACGTCACTGTCGGAAAGCCGGGCCAAGTCTTCGCGCCATTGGCGGACTTTCTCGGGCCACGTCGGTCCGATTTCTTCCGCGATCTTACGGTCGAACGCATGAAGACAGGCCACTTTGACGTCGGGCCTGAGCCAGGCGTCCAGGGCTGTTCCTTCGGACCGGGCCGTACACAAGGGGACCAGGTCGTGCCGCCCACTTTCGGCCCTGGGATCCAGACCAGGCTCGATCCGGGCGATCCGGTCGGCAGTGGACGGATGGGAGTCGTAGGGGCCCGTCTCTTTGTGCGCGATCCGCGTCACGGCACGATCGAAGGCCTCTGGTGTCGGCAGGGGCCATTCCGCGAGCCTCTGGAGAAAGTCCTCGGGAGGAGAATCGCGTGACGCCGCCTCGGGCCAGTACGTCTCTTGGAACGGCTCCAGCCAGAGGTCCGAGCCCGCTCTGATCCGGGTCAGGGCGCGGACGGTCGTTTCGTTTCCGGTCACTTGGGCGGCCAAAAGGTCTGCCTCGTGCTCGTTTTCGCGCCTCAATACGACCGTCATGGCTTCCAAGCGGGGCAGATACCATCGCAAGAACGGCCGCATCGGAGCCCCGGAATAGCCCGTCTGGTCCGGCTGCATCAGGTTCCTCCACATCTGCACGAGACGGTCGTTCGCGGCTCCGAACACGACGTCCCGACGGCAGTGGTGGGCGATCTCGTGGGCGAGGACGCTACGGGCTTCCTCTGGTGACAGGTAGAGAAGGAGCTCGACACCGAAGTGGAGCCGGATCTCCGCTCCAAACGTCGCGAACCTGAACGAAGCCGAAGCTCCGGCATTGAACGTCGTGTCCAAGTAGACCGCGTCCGGCGCCTTCGCCTTGAGGGCCAGCGCCGTGGCCCGAACGTCTTCATAGAGCCCAGGTGCGTCCTCTTCACTGAGTCTCTGGCCCTCAGTCGGGGGTTGGCGGACCGACATCGAGCGGACGACGACCACGGTCGCCAGCAGGATCGGCACGAGCAGGAACAAGGCCGGGCCGCGAACGATGACCGTCGCGACGGTCATGAGGCAAAGGCAGGACAATAGGAGGATCAGATGGCCCGAATACGCCCAATATCCCAAGCGCACGAACCGGCGGACGCGGGCACGATAGGCGCGGGGATCGCTCCTGTTCAGCTCGGACATCCGGTCGATCAAGGCCAGGTAGTCGCTCTGGGTCAACGTCGGATTATGCGCCTCGGCCAGGTGCCGTGACCCCTCGAAGACCGTTGGTATACTCGTTGCCCGGCCTTAACCTGCCTGACCTGGAGCCCCCACTTGCAGTCACGAAGCATCCTGTTCCTCGTACTCGTCGTCGTCCTCGCCGGTCTCTCGGCATGGCGCGTCGCAAAGTGGCCGTTCACGTACGGTCTGGACGTCCAGGGCGGCCTCCGCCTCGTGTACCGGATGGACACGGAGCACATGTCCAAGGAGGACCTCGGCCGCCAGGCGATGATCCAGAGCGATCTCGTCAAGATCCTGGACGGCCGCGCCCGCGGCACGCTGGGCGCCTCGGAACCCTCGGTGATGAGGAAAGGCGAGGACAGCTTCGTCGTCGAACTGCCGGGCATGACCGACATCGCCCGTGCGACCGAGATCATGAGCACGACCGCCAAGATCGAGGTCAAGTGGGCCAAGACGGTCGGAACGGACCTCTATCCCAACCGGCGGTACAAGCACGTCCCGAACCAGCGGGAGTCGGACAAGGTCAAGTACGAGACGTACGTCAAGAGCAGCGACCCGTCCAAGGTGCTCGAACCTGGCGATCCCGATTACAAGGCGATGATCGCGAGTTGGGAGACGATCCTCGAGGGCAAGGACGTCGCAGGCGCGAGTCCGGAAGTGAGCGGCAACGGCAGCCATCCCAAATTCTTCTTCTCACCGTCCGGTGCGGCGAAGATGGAGCAATGGAGCCGGAAGTACATGAACAAGCGCGAGAACATCGCGTTCGTCTTGGACGACCGGGTCCTCAACATGGCTTACGTCAAGGACGGCACCGTCCTCAGCGACGAGGCGTTCTTGGACGGAACGTTCCCGGCCGGGTATGTCAACGATCTTTGCAACCTGGTCCGGTCCGGTTCGTTGCCTGTCGCCCTCGTACCGCTGAGTACCGAGAAGGTCGACCCGACCATCGGCAAGCAAGCCCTGAACGAGATGGAGAAAGCGGGCGCGATCTCCTTCGCGATCGTCGGAGTCCTGCTCGTCATCTATTACGGCTTCCCCGGTGTCATCGCGTTCCTTGCGATGCTGCTGTACACCGTCTTCACGCTGGCCTTTTTGAACCTGATCAGCGCGACGATGAGCCTAGCCGCCATCGCCGCGTTCATCCTCTCGGTCGGCATGGCGGTCGATGCGAACATCCTCGTCTTCGAACGCCTTAAAGAGGAACTTCGGGAGGGGAAGGATCTGGCAAGGGCGACGAGCATCGCCTTCAAACGGGCTTTGACCGCGATCATCGACTCGAACGCCTGTACGGTCCTGACGTGTGCGGTCCTGTACTTCTACGGGACGGGGCCGGTCAAAGGCTTTGCCTCGACGCTCGGCCTCGGCGTCTTCATCTCGTTCTTCACGGCGTTCGTCGTGACCCGCGTCCTGGTCCAAGGTTCGCAGGCGCTCGGAATCGGCCGGAACCCGAAGTGGTACGGCATGGGCAAGGGCTGGTTCTTGGAGCAGCAGAAGGACGACGCCACCCACCACCTTTTGAACATCATCGGGCGGACGAAGTTCTACTTCATCGTCTCCGCCGCCTTGATCATCCCGGGCCTGGTCTTCATCGGCTTGGGCGGGATCAAGCTCAACGTGGAGTTCCTGGGCGGCTATGAAGGCATGTACAAGCTGCCGGCCGGCCTGACGACCGACCAGATCCGCAAGAACCTTTCGTCTAAGGGGATCGAAGGCGTCAACATCAAGGGTGCCGATACGGAGAAGGGCAAAGTCGTCTACCTGACCGTCCCGCCGTTGAAGGACATGGCCGTCGGGGACAACTCCGCGAACGAGAGGATCGCGTCGGCGGCGGGACTGTCGACGGAAGGATCGAGCTTCTCTGCGATCGGGCCCACTGTCCAGAAAGAGACGGTCAACAACGCGGTGATGGGCGTCGGGATCAGCTCGCTGTTGATCGCCGTCTACCTCGCGTTCCGGTTCGGCATCTCTGTCGGTGGCATCAGGAACGGCTTCAAGTTCGGCGCCTCGGCCGTCATCGCCCTGGTCCACGACGTCCTGTTCGTCATCGGCACCGCCGCGATCGTCGGTTACTTCCTGCACTGGGAGATCAGCGCGCTGTTCATCACGGCGATGCTGACCGTCATCGGCTTCTCCGTCCATGACACGATCATCATCTTCGACCGCATCCGCGAGAACCTCAACCGCCAGCACAAGGGCGAGTCGTTCGAGCACCTGTGCGACAAATCGGTCACCCAGTCCGTCGCACGGTCGATCAACACGTCGATGTCGGCCGTCATCCCGCTTGCGGTCTTGATCGCGATCGGCACGCCGACCCCCGACCTGAAGTTCATGTGCCTTTCGATGCTCCTCGGGATCTCGATCGGTGCGTACAGCTCGATCTTCAACGCGACCCCGATCCTTTACATCTGGGACAAGATCGTCATGAAGAAGCGTGGCGAAGGCGCAGGCCTGATGGCCGAGGCGGCCCGCGAGATCAAGGTCAGGGCCCAAGCGGCGGCTACGGCCGCTGGCGCGATGCCGGCCGCCGCCACGGCGACCGGGGCGGCCACGGGAGCGGGGAGCGCCTACGGCCAGATCAAGCGCCGCTCGAGCGCGGTCGAGCAGTCCAAACGCGAGATCGACGACGAAGACTGAACGGTCACCCGTGGCCCGCGACCGTCGGACGCGGGCCACGGCTTGTCCGGCCCTTGGTAGGGCCAGGATCCGACGAACAAGGTCAATCCCGTATGGCAACCCAGGAATTCAGCTTCGACATCGTCTCCAAAGTCGACTTGGCCGAGGTCAAGAACGCCGTCAACCAGGCGCAAAAGGAACTGGAGAACCGCTATGACTTCCGGGGCACGGCGGCCAAGATCGACTTCGACGAAAAGGAAGTGTCGCTGACCGCCGACGACGAGTTCCGGATGGACCAGCTCAAGGACATCGTGTTCAGTAAGTTGATCAAGCGTAACGTCGACGCCCGGAGCATCGAGTACGGCAAGCTCGAACCGGGGCCCGGAATCAGCGTCAAACAGAAGGTCACCTTCAAACAGGGTATCGAGCAGGACAAGGCGAAGTCGTTGGTCAAACAGATCAAGGACAAGGGGCTGAAGGTGAACGCCCAGATCCAGGGCGAGCAGCTCCGAGTCAGCGGAAAGTCCAAAGACGACCTTCAGAAGGCGATCACGTTCGTCAAGTCGCTCGACCTGGAGTTTCCGGTCGACTTCATCAACT
This sequence comes from Armatimonadota bacterium, assembly GCA_018268395.1. NCBI lineage: Bacteria > Bacillati > Armatimonadota > Armatimonadota bacterium. Next base: position 211,875 of record JAFDWQ010000005.1, read on the forward strand.
ATCGCTAAGGGCCGTCCGGTCGGAAGCGCCTTCGGTTAAAATGCGTGCGTCATGCGGAAGACCGGTCTTGCGCTCCTCGCCGTCGCCCTTCTGATCCCCCTCGGTTGCGGGCCCGGAAAATTCGCCGCTCAAGCCGACAAGGGCAAGCCGGGCGTCTTCCGTTATCCGATCGTCACGAACCCGACGACGATGGACCCGCACAAAGTCCAGGACGGCGACACGATCGACTTGCTCCAACAGGTCTACGAGGGACTGGTAGGGTGGAGTCCGGAGAACAAGCCCGTCGGTTACCTTGCCCAGAGTTGGGAAGTGTCGACCGACGGAAAGACGTACACGTTCAAGCTTCGGGACAACGCTAAGTTCCACAACGGACGGCAAGTCACGGCCGATGACGTGAAGTGGAGCCTGGAGCGGTCGGCGAGTTCCAAACTGGCCTCGCCCGTGTCGGACAGCTATCTCGGAGGCATTCAAGGCTTCAGCGACAAGTTCGCGGGTCGGGCTCAAGAGGTGAGCGGTGTCAAAGTCGTCGACCCGTCGCACGTCGCGATCACGCTGACAAAGCCGGACCGAAACTTCCTCGGCAAGCTGACGTACCTGGTCGCGTCCGTCGTCCCGAAAGAGTCGTTTCCGCCGGAAAAGGAACTGAGCGACGTCAGCCAGGCGATCGGCAGCGGGCCGTTCAAGCTGAAGTCGTACCAGCCGAACCAACTGGTCGTACTGGAAGCCTTTAAGGAGTACCACGCCGGAGCGCCGAAGATCGACACGATCGAGCGGTTGGTGCTCGAAGACCCGACGACCCGGCTCAATAAGTTCCGCGGAGGAGAACTCGACCTGGTCATGCTCGAGCGGGCCGACGTCGCCAGCTTGGAGAAGGATCCGGCCCTGAAGCCGATGATCCAGTTCTTCCCCCGTCCCTCCATTTTCTACGTGGGCATGAATCAGCTCATGTACCCGCCGTTCAAGGACATCAAGGTCCGACAGGCGTTCGCGATGGCGATCGACAAGGAGAAGATCGTCAAGGAGTTGTTGAGCGGCGTGAATTCCGTGGCCTATTCGATCGTCCCGCCGAACATCCCCGGCGGCGACCGCAAAGACGCCAAATCGTTCAAATACGATCCCGAAGCGGCCAAGAAGCTTCTCGCCGACGCCGGTCATCCGGGTGGGAAGGGCCTGCCGCCGTTGGTCATGACCTTCCGCGACAACCGACCGGACATCAAGCTCGTCGCCGAAGCGGTGGCCGGCCAGATCAAGACCAACCTCGGCGTGGACGTCAAGCTTCAACAGATGGAGTGGCTCGCGTACTTGGACAAGTTCAATAAGAAGCAGCAGACGTTCTATCACATGCGTTGGGCGGCCGACTATGCCGATCCGCAGAACTTCTTGAGCCACATGCTCGCGACCTGGGGCCCCGAGAACAAGCTCGGATACAACAGTCCCGTTTTCGACGGCTTCTGTCGCGAAGCCGATGCGAGCCCAGAAGTGGAGAAGGTGCTCCCGCTTTACGCCCAGGCTGAGGACACCGTGCTTCAAGACGCCGTCTGGGTCCCGATCTACTTCCAGCGGGACGCCGAGCTGATCCGGCCGTGGGTCAAGGGGATCCGCGAGTCCGTGTTCGGCCACCTTCCGCACACGACGGTCTCTATCGAAGGCTCGACAGGGCCTTAGAGCACCGTTTCAGGTAGATTTGCCCGGCTCAAACCTGGCAGTTTCCCGGTCTATCGGAACAGGGACGTTGCTCCAATAATGATGAGCGTGCTAGTGGCCGTGGTGATTCTCGGTTACGTGACCTGCGCGACGGCGTTCTATTGCCTGTCCGCAAAGTCGGCGCCATGGATCGAAGAAACAGGGTCCTCGGTGCCGGGTCAGCCCGTGCTCCTCGTCGTAGAAGGCGGGAGCGGCGCGACGCCTGACGTCAGAAGTGCGGCATAAGGCTCACCGAGCCTTGAGCGCCCGAGGGGCGCACTGCCTCTACAAGACAGACCGGATCCCGATTTCGGGGTCCGGTCACTCTTTGGGCCGCCGGGTCAGGACGACAGGCGGGTCGCCCTCGCGGACGAACACCACCGTCCCGTCCTTGTTCAAGGCGAGCTTCCTGCTCCCGGTCATGTCGCGCGTCTCAGAGGGCCGGAGCCCGTCGACTTCCCTGACGTTCAGTGTCGCGGTGTCGGAACCGTAGGAACCGCTCCCGGTCTTCGCGAAGCCCTCCTCCGTCAGCCTGAAGGTGCCGTCCGGTCGGACCGTCAAGCGGACGAGGGCGAGCGTTTCGGCCACCGACCTGTCTTCACCTGGAGGCAGGTTCAGAGGGCGCCGGCCGATCCACTCCCCGGTCCAGTCCCCTCGGTCCGAACACCCCGCCGGCACCAGTGCGCCGAGCAAGGTGACGCCTATAATCCACCTCATGACCGCCATTTCTCCGGACGTATACCTTTCCCTTGGTCTGACGCCGGAGGAGTTCCAAGAGATCCGAAAATTGTTGGGCCGGGACCCTTCGGAGACGGAACTCGGCATGTTCTCGGTGCAATGGAGCGAGCACTGCTCCTACAAGTGCTCCAAGCGCGTCCTTTCTTACTTCAAACGGTACAAAGAGGCGGTCGATGGCGAGGGGCTGGAAAACGCCGGGGTGGTCCCGATCGGAGACGGCCTCGGCGTCGTGATGAAGGTCGAATCGCACAACCACCCGTCAGCGGTCGAGCCTTATCAAGGCGCGGCGACCGGCGTCGGCGGGATCATCCGCGACATCTTCACGATGGGCGCCCGCCCGATCGCGTCGCTGAATTCGCTCCGGTTCGGGCCGATCCGGGACGGCGACACGGAGCCGGCGACGGTCCGCCGCAACCGATACCTGTTCGAACGCGTCGTCGCCGGAATCGCCGGATATGGGAACTGCGTGGGCGTGCCCACGGTCGCGGGGGAAGTGTCGTTCCACCGCCGGTACAGCGGAAACCCGCTCGTCAACGCCATGGCGGTCGGGCTCCTTAAGACCGACGCCGTCGCGACGGCGGGCGCGCAAGGCGAGGGCAACCCTGTGATCTATCTCGGGTCGGCCACGGGCAAGGACGGCATCCACGGGGCCAGCTTTGCAAGCGAGGTCTTAGGCGAAGACAGCGAATCCAAGCGGCCCAACGTCCAGATCGGCGATCCCTTCGCGGAAAAACTCCTGATCGAGGCGACGCTCGAGGCGTTACAGACCGGTGCCGTCCAGTCGATCCAGGACATGGGTGCGGCCGGATTGACCTGCTCGACCACTGAGATGTCGTCCAAGGGCAGGGTGGGAATGGAGATCGACCTCGACCTCGTCCCGATGCGCGAGTCCGACATGACCGCGTACGAGCTGATGCTGAGCGAAAGTCAGGAACGGATGCTCTGCGTGGCCCACCGGGGCCGCGAACGCGAGGTCATCGACGTTTTCGCCAAGTGGGGCCTTGCCGCTGTCGTGATCGGTCGGGTGACGGACGACGGACGGGTCAAGGTCTGGCGCCATGGAAAGCTCGAGGTCGACGCGCCGAGCCTGGCTTTCACCGACGGGTGCCCGTCCTTGGCCTTGCCGACGCATGAACCGGCCCGGTATGCGGAGTCCGCGACGTTCGATCCGGCCGGACTGGCGGAGACCGACCCGCTCCAGGCCCTGGAGACCCTCGTATCGTCGCCGGATCTGGCCTCGAAACGTTGGGTGTACCGCCAGTACGACCAGTCCGTGCAGACCCAGACGGCGCTTCTGCCGGGCGACGGGGACGCGGCCGTCCTCTGCCCGCGAGGGACGCGGAAAGGTCTGGCCCTCAAGATCGACGGGAACTCCCGATGGGTCGCCCAAGACCCTTACGTGGGCGGCTTGCTCGCGGTCGTCGAAGCCGCCCGCAACGTAGCGTGTACGGGCGCCATGCCCGTGGCGGTAACGGACGGCCTCAACTACGGGAATCCGAAAGATCCAGAAGTCTATTGGGAGTTCGAGCGCAGCGTCCGCGGCTTGGCCGACGCCGCCGAAGCCCTGGAGACGCCCGTCGTCAGCGGCAACGTCAGTTTCTACAACGAGAGCGAACTGGGCGAAGTCCCGCCGACACCCCTGATCGGCATGTTGGGGGTGATGGACGACGCATCGAAACGGGTCGGCGGGACGCTGCGCCCAGATCAAGACGTGTACGCTTTGACGTGCGGCGTAGACAGCGGTCCGCAACAGGGACTCGGCGCCAGTTCCTACCTTGCCGAAGTGCACGGGATCGAGGACGGTCGTCCCGTCGCCCCCGACTTGATGCTTGAAAGGGCCTTGCACGCCACGCTCGTCAGGATGGCGTCCGAAGGCGCTGTATCGGGTTGCCACGACTCGAGCGAAGGAGGGGCCGCGTTCGCCCTGGCCGAAATGGTCATCAGATCTGGCGCGGGCCTCAAGGCCGACGTTGCCGGTTTGCCCGGATTGGGGAGCCGGACGGACGCCCGCTTGTTCGGCGAAGTTCCAGGAACGGTGTTCCTCGGCGCCGACCCTGGTCAAGAGGAGCGGCTGTCCGGGCTCGTCGAACCCGGTCTTCAGCTTGTACGCATCGGACGGACGGACGGTTCGGGAACGTTCGAACTGAGCGGGAACGGTCGCGTCCTTCTTTCCGTCCAAACCTGTAGGCTTGAGGGATTGTACGAATCGGGCATACCGGCATCATTGGGGGATTCCTGACCGGAGATTTGCCGGATTGACGGGCAGAGGCCCGTGTCTCGGGCAGGGGCGGCACGCCTCGTGCTTTAATGAGACCAAGGCCCTTAGGTTCTATTCGCGGGGATTGAGACAATGAAGAAGATTGTTGCGGCCATTTGTGCCTGTGCGTTGCTGACCGTGGCGCAATCGGCGTTCGCACAGGAGCAGCCCAAGCAGCCGAAACCGTCGCGGGCGTTCCTCGCAGGCGTCGTGTCGGCCGTCAAGCTTTATACCGAGAAGAGCGATGCTCCAGCGGCGGTCAAGGCGCTCGGCGAACTGGAGAAGAAGGAGCCGGGCAACTTCTACGTCAATTCTTGGCTCGGCTACATCCACATGCAGGAGGGCCGGTACGAGGACGCCGTCGCTCCGTATCGGGCCGCCCAGAAAGCCGATCCGAGCGACACCGTCACGATGACCAACCTTGCGGTGTGCTTGGACAAAGCGGGCCGGAAGGACGAAGCGTACGAGGCTTATCGTGCGCTGAACGCGGCGAAACCGGGGAACGCGACGGTCCTTAACAAACTCGGCCTTTTGAGCCTGGACCGGAACGACGCTGCCGGCGCGGTCGCTTACCTCGAAGAGGCGGACAAGGCGTCCCCGAACGACAAGGTCATCGTGGGCAACCTGGCTTCGGCCTACATGAAGGCGAAGGAGACCGACAAAGGGATCGCGACCTACGACCGCCTCGTGGCCCTCGAACCGGACCGGGAGACGCTGGTCGCCGCGCTGTCGTGGCTCGGATTCGCCGCCGTCCAGAACAAGCAGTACGACAAGTCGATCGGTTACCTGGAACGGGCCCGCGAACTGAGGGAGAACGACCTCGAGGTCCTCAACAACCTCGCGAACGCCTATGCGAACGTGACCCCGCCCCAGACCGAAAAAGCGGCCGCCGCCTATCGCCAAATGGTGGCGTCCGATCCGAACCTCTACGAGCCTTGGTACAACTTGGGCGTCCTCTATCTCAAGCAAGAAGACGCCGACCGGGCGATCGAAGCGAACCAGCAGGCCTTGAAGCGCAAGCCGGGCGAGCCGTTCGCTTCGAACAACCTGGGCCGTGCGTACGAAATGAAGGGGCAGACGCAATTGGCGGCCGAAAGCTATGCCGCCGCGTCGAACGCCGATCCGAAGTCCGTGCTGTTCGCCCACAACGCCGGCGTCGCGTTCGCGGCGGCCAAAGACGATCTGAAGGCGATCAAGTACTTGGAGCGGGCCGTCGCATTGGGCGACGAGGACCCGGACGTGGTGTTCGTCTTGGGAGAGCTCTATGGACGCAACGGTCGGACGGAAGAGGCCGCAGAACTCTTGGTCAAGGCGACCGACCGGATCCAGAACAGGGCCGACCTGTGGTTCAACCTGGGCGTCGCCAAGCAGAAGAAGGGGGACACCGAAGGGGCTGCGGAGTGCTACCGCAAAGCCCTTGAGATCAAGCCCGACGACATCGATGCGAACCAGAACCTCGCTCTGATCCTGTGGAAGAAGGGCGACGTCGCTGGAGCGACGACCCTGTTCGCAAAGGTCGCGGGCATGAACCCGTCGAGCATCGACGCGAAACTCAACTTGGCCGCCGCGTATTACAAGGGCGGACGGGTCGAAGACGCTGTCGACCTGTGGAAGCAGGTGCTGCAAGCACAACCGAAACGCACCGACGTCCGTCTGAACCTGGCTTCGACCTTGTGGTCCCAAGGCGATTATGAAGGCGCCCACGTCCATTACAAAGCGGCACTGGCCGAGCGGCCGAAAGACGCGATGGCGTTGAACGGCGTCGGCCTGTGGCAGTTGCGCGAAAGCAAGACGTCGGACGCTGTCGCCAGCTTCCGGGCCGCCGTGGAATCGAACCCGAAATACCTGCCTGCCTACAACAACCTGGCCGTGGCGCTAGAGCGTTTGAACAAGCGCGCCGAAGCGATCGCCGTCCTGGAAAGGGCCGTGAAGATCGATCCGAGATACGAAGACGCGCAGAGGAACCTGAAACGCCTGAAGTCCGCCGGGTAAGACTCTCGGCGTGAGGGTCAACCTTCTCGTCAACCTTTACCGACCGGACGCCATACGGGCCGCCAAGTCGACGGCCGAATGGCTCCGGTCGCGCGGCGTCACGGTCGGCTCCGACCGCGAAGGCGCCGCCAGCCTGGGGGTCGAATCCTTGGCTCCGGACGAACTGGCGCACGCCGACCTCATGATCACGTTCGGCGGTGACGGCACCTTGATCCATGCCGCCCACATCTGTGCGGCTGAAGGGACGCCCGTCCTGGGCGTGTACTACGGACAGTTCGGTTTTGTGACCCAGGTCGAACCTGAGGAGACCGGCGCGGCGCTCAGCCAGTTCATGGACGGCCAGGCTTCGATCGACGAACGGATGATGATCCAGACCGACCTCATACGGGAGGACAAAGTCGTCGCCACGCTCCACTCCCTGAACGAGTCGGCGGTCCAAAGATCGGCCACGACCCGGATGCTCACGTTCGACACCCGGGTGAACGGCCGACTCCTCGCCCGTTATCCGGCCGACGGCGTCATGGTGTCGACCCCGACGGGGTCGACGGCCTATGCTCTGTCCGCAGGCGGGCCTGTGGTGGACCCGTCGATGGAAGCTATCCTCATCACGGCCATCATGCCGCACACCCTCTCCGCCCGTCCCCTCGTCCTCCGCTCGGACTCTCTGATCGAGATCCGCGTGGAGACGCGCGGCGATGCGGTGCTCTCCTGCGACGGTCAAAGCCGCTTGCACCTTCTGAGCGGAGACTTGGTCAGGGTGACGAAGTCGCCCCGGAAGACCCGCCTGGTCTCGGTCGACGAGCAGGACTTCCTCGAAAAGCTCTCGGACCGGTTACGGTGGAGCCAGGGCCGCCGGGAGGACGACTTCTGAGCCTTCTCGAAGTCGACGGGGCCCAGGTCTCCTTCCGCGTCCGAGGAGGCGAGGTCAGGGCCTTGGACGGCGTCAGCCTGTGCGTCGAGCCGGGAGAGACCGTCGCCGTCGTCGGCGAGTCCGGATGCGGCAAGACGACGCTCGCCAGGGCCGTCCTCGGGCTCCAACCGTTGAGCGGCGGTTCGATCACGGTCGCAGGTCGGGCCGTGAAAGGTGTCGAGCGTGGACAAGCTTCGACGGTCGGTATGGTCTGGCAAGACCCGTACGCCAGTTTGGACCCTCGCTGGAAGATCCAGGACGTCATCGCTGAACCGCTGAAGCTCGCGGACAAAGACGGCGACGTGTCTTCGGTCTTGACCGAGGTCGGATTGGACGCGACGTTCGCCGAGCGCTATCCGCACCAGCTCAGCGGCGGTCAACGGCAACGGGTGGCCATCGGACGGGCCCTGGCCCTCCGTCCGCCGCTCGTCATTTGTGACGAACCGACGGCGGCGCTCGACCTCAGCATGCAGGCCCAGATCCTGAACCTGCTTCGAGACCTGCAGAAGTCGCTCGACTGTGCCTTCCTTTATATCTCGCACGATCTGACGACGGTGCGCTTCCTTGCCGACCGGGTCGCCGTGATGTACCTGGGCCGGATCGTCGAAGAAGGGCCGACGGACAAAGTGTTCGGCCGTCCCGAGCATCCGTACACGGCTGCCTTGATGGCGTCGGCGCCGACGCTGGAGACGTTAGGGACTTTGCCCGAAACGGCGAAAGGGGAAGTGCCTGATCCGCGTAGAATCGGCGCAGGTTGCCGGTTCGCGTCCCGGTGCCCTCGCGTCGATGACGAGTGTCGCCTCGCGGCTCCGGCCCTCGTCGGGAACGACGGGCACCGGGTGGCGTGTTTCCACCCATTGGTCGAAACGTCCGCCGAGTGAATCGTTCTCGGCACGTCTACCGTCTGATAGACGCCTTAACCTGTTATTAAGAAATGGAACAGACCCCGGCCCAGCGACCCGCGTATAACCGAGAGATCGGCGAGTTGGAACAGAGCGTCATCGAAATGGCGAGCGGCGCTGAGTCGATGGTGACGCGTGCCGTCGACGCCCTCCAGAGGTTGGACGTCTCCTTGGCCCGGGAAGTCTTGAACGACGACGATGACATCGACGTCATGGAGATCGAACTGGAGCAGCGGTGCCTTCGCCTGCTGGCCCTCCAGCAACCGATGGCGCGGGACCTGCGCGAGATCGGGACGGTCATCAAGATCGTCACCGATATCGAGAGGATCGGCGACCTCGCCGTCGACATCGCCAAGATCTGTATGAAAGTCGAGCACGAGCTCGGTGCGACGAACTACGTCGACGTGCCGTTGATGGCCAACGTCGCGAGGCAAATGATCCGCCAATCCATCCAGATGTTCGTCCGGAAGGAAACCGAGCCGTTCGACGATCTGCAGAAGTTGGAAGACCGTGTCGACGAGTTGTACCGGACCCTGCGCAGCCAGATCTTCGACTACATGATCAAGAACCCCGACCAGGTCGTCGCCGCCGGCTGGCTCCTTTTGGCGATCCATCACATCGAACGGATCGCCGACCATGCCCTCAACATCGGCGAGCGGACGTACTTCATGGTCACCGGACAGGCGTCGAAGAAGGTCGGTTGACGTGGTCGGGGCCCTCGTCCTCACGTTCCTTTACGTTCAAGACCCGGTCCAGACACCCTTCCCGTTCACGGACGTCAAGGTCGGCTCGGGAAAAGCCGCCGGGCTTGGCGACCGCGTGACCGTCCACCTTCATGTCCGAACGGAAGACGGCAAAGTCATCGTCGATTCGGTCAAACGGAGACAGACCTACACGTTCCTATTGAAAGCCCGACCGGACCAGAAGTGGACCGAAGCGGTCGTCGGAATGAAGCCGGGCGGCGTGCGCAGGATCCGGTTGACGCCGGAACAAGGATGGGGCAAGACGGGCAATCCGCCCGTGGTCCCTCCTGACGCCACGCTTGTCGTCACCGTCACGGTCAAGGCCGTCACCCCCTCGGAGTAGACTCCCGCCCGATGCGAGAAGACCTTCGAGAGCTCTGGCGTTTCCGCGAGTTGCTCTGGGCGATGGTCGAACGCGAACTCCGGATCCGCTATAAGAACAGCTTTCTCGGATTCTTCTGGTCGCTCCTCAACCCGCTCTTGACCGTGAGCGTGATGTGGCTCGTGTTCCGGGTCTTCCTCCACAATGCGACCCCGAACTTCACCCCGTACGTCCTCTCGGCGTACCTCCCGTTCCTCTTCATCAATCTGGCGGTGATGGACTCGGCCCAATCGGTCATCACGTCGCTACCGGTCGTGAAGAAGGTCTACTTCCCGCGAGAGATCCTGCCTTTGGCCTCCGTCCTTGCGAACTTCTTCCACTTTCTCTTGGCGATGGGAGTCTTTTTCGCGTTCTTGTTCACGGTGTGGGCGACGACAGGTTTTCACGATTCTCCGTTCACGTGGCGCATCGGCTTCCTTCCCGTCCTTCTCGTCGTGACGTTCGCACTGACGGCGGGCCTTTCGTTGATGATCTCGGCCCTTAACGTCTTTTACGAAGACGTGAAGTACGTGGTGGGCGTGCTGCTGTACTTGACCTTCTTCCTGACACCGATCATGTATTTCAGCGAGAACGTCTATTACTCGTTGAAAGAGAAGGGGCTCGTCCAACTCTATTACCTCTATCACTTGAACCCGATCGCGACGCTGGCGACCGCTTACAAAAAGGCGCTCGTCCCTCCTGGTCAGGTCGACGCCGGCGGTGGGATCGGACTGATACCGGCGTTTCCCATGCATTGGGGCCTGTTCGCGGTCGCGACCGTGGTCTCCTTCGGGGTCTTGATCGCCGGATACGCCTTGTTCAACCGCTTGAAGTGGAGGTTCGTCGAACGGCCATGAGCGAGACCGCGATCTCCGTCCAAGGGCTCCACAAGGAGTTCGCTTTGTCCCACAGCGGTGTCGGGTCGCTGAAGACGCTGGCCCTTTGGTGGAGGCCCCGTAAGCTCGAACGGCTTCACGTGCTCAAGGGGCTGGACTTTGACGTGCGGCGCGGCCAGTGCGTCGCCGTCGTCGGCCGGAACGGGGCAGGGAAGAGCACGCTCCTTTCGCTCCTTGCGCGAGTCTACAAACCGACGTCGGGCACGATCGAGGTCAAGGGTCGGATCGCACCGCTCCTCGAACTGGGCGCCGGGTTCCATCAGGACTTGACCGGACTTGAGAACATCCTGTTCAACGGCATGATCCTCGGATTGACGAGGAAGCAGGCGTTGGAGAGGACTCCCGCGATCGTCGAGTTCGCGGAACTCGGGAGCCACATCGATGCGCCCGTCCGGACGTACTCCAGCGGAATGCAGGCGAGGCTGGGCTTCTCGGTCGCGGTCCACGTGGACGCGGAGGTCCTCATCGTCGACGAGGTGCTCGCCGTGGGAGACCAGGCCTTTCAGGAGAAGTGTTACGCTCGGATCGCGGAGTTCCAGGCCGGCGGCGGAACCGTCCTCTTCGTGTCCCACGACATGGACGCGGTTCGGCGCGTCGCGCACCGCGTGGTCTGGCTCAAAGGCGGGCAGGTCGTGCTCGACGGCCCTCCGGAACCGGTCATCGCCGAATACCTTTCCCACGGTTCTGAACCGGACGGGCTATGAACCCTCTCGCGACGTGCCCCGCGGATCGGGCGGCCCTTCGAACGGTGCGAAGAGGACGCGCGCGAACAACGCGACGCGTCGGCGGAAGCCCGCGACCGAGCCTAAAGTGACCACCGTCGCGACCGTCCAGACGGCCAATCGGAACAAGGCGCCGAAGCGGTCGAACGCCCAACAGACGTCGGCCGCGAACGCCCCGGAGTGGATCTTGAAGAACCGCTCCTTGCCGCTGTTGTAGCGGGCGACCGAAGCCCAGCGTGCAGACGCGCTGGACGCCCCGAGTTCGTGCCCGAAGACGGCGTCGGGGACATAGACGATCCGACCCTGACGGAGGAGCCGGTGGCAAAGCTCCGTATCTTCACAGTACAGGAAGAACCGTTCGTCGAACCGTAGACCCGGCCGCATCATCAGACAGGCCCCCATGACTTGGGCGACATCGTAAACGCGGTACATCGGATTCGGATAGAAGTCCTGGAATTCGAGGAGCGACCTGGTCAGCCAGTAGGGTGTCGTGGTGCTCGCGGCCTCGAGGAGCTTCTCGAGCCAGGTCTGTTCACAGAAGACCGCCCACAAAGTCAGGCCCTTCGCACAAGAGTTCTGGGTCGCGTCGGCTTGCGCTTGGAACAGCTCACGGTAACCGCTCGACCGCTCGACGAAGAGGCGGGCGGTCTCGGATCGGAACAAACCGATCTTCGCAGGGGCGACGAGGCGCCCTCCGCAGGCGACGATGGATTCGTCGGCCATCGTCTTCGCGAGCAGGCCGATGGCTCCCGGCTCGGCAAAGGCGTCGCTGTTCAAGAGCAGGGCCAGATCGCCCGTCAGGAGGTCGAGCCCTTGGTTGTTGGCCGACCCGAAGCCGACATTGACCGCGTTGCGCACGAGCCGGACGTGAGGATAGAACACGGAGACCGCATCGGCCGAACCGTCGGTCGAAGCGTTGTCCACGACGATGACTTCGTCCGCCTCCTCAAGGGAGTCGAGACAGCGACAGAGCAGGTCGCGCGTGTTGAAGCTGACGACGATGACGCTGACCCGCAAGTTGTCCTCCAGTTAACCCAAAGGGCTGTGCCAAAATCCTGCCTTATGTTGCTGTCCCGCGAAGGGTACGACAAGCTGAAGACCGAACTTGACCAACTCAAGTCGGTCGAGCGGCAGCGTATCGCTGACAATATCCGCGAAGCGAAGTCTCATGGAGACTTGCGGGAGAACGCGATGTACCACGAGGCGCGGTTGAACCAGAGACGGCTCGAAAGCCGGATCTCGGAGCTCGAACGCGTGATCTTGACCGCGCAGATCGTCGACAAGGAAGACCGGGAGGAAGGGACCGCCCATCTCGGCACGAAGGTCACGGTGAAGGACCTCGAGTGGGGCGACGAGCTCGCTCTGACGTTGGTCGGGGCGTTCGAAGCGGACCCGACGAACGACATGATCTCCATCACGTCCCCTCTTGGGGAGGCCTTGGTCGGAAAGACGGTCGGGGCGGAAGTCGAAGTCGTGGCCCCTGGCGGTACGCAGAAGTACGAGATCCTTTCGATCGAAGCGGTCGAGTGACCCTCCTCCAGAAACTTTTCAGCGGCCCGGACCGTTGTTAAGAATGGCGCGGTCCCGTTCCCAGGGGCCGTGTACTTTTCACCAAAACAGGAGGTGGTGCACGGGAATGACAGATCAACAACGTAACCAGAGAGGTGCGGGGTTTTAGCGACCCTGGACACGAGACTAGGGTTCGTCATGAACCGCGGTCTCTCTGGTAAAAACCAAAACCCCGGCCGCCAGGCCGGGGTCTTTTCTTGTATCCGGACGCTTTCTGGAGGCGTCAGCCCCCGACCTTGAGCACGGCCGCATCGATCAGGACGCACGGCGCCGCGACGCTCGAAAAGCCGGTCTGGCGGATCTCCGTCCGCGCCGACATCCGTCCGTCGGTCCCGACGTATTGCGACAGCGGAGCTTGAACAGCGACCCCGTTCGACGTCTGATAGCCCGTTCCGATCGGGGCCCCGTCGAGCAACGTGTCGTAGCTCTCGGAACCGTGGACGTCCGGATCATGGCTCAGCGAGAGCCTCAGGGCGAACTGGCCGAACGTCGCCATGCGTGCCGTGACCGAGACCACGATCGACGTCGGTTGTGGCTTCGTCGTGTGGTACGTCGTCCGGATCCGGACGATCGGCGACTGGGCGTTCGGAGCGACGAACTTACACACGCGTTCGGCGACGCCGTCGACGACTCCCAAGTCCTGGAACGAGCCGGACGCATTTTTGCCGAGTTCGACGACGGCCTCTTCCGGCGCTAGGGTCTCGACCGCGCTGCTGGGCGTGTACAACATGGCCAACATCGCACCCAGCGGATCGGGGCACAAGCCATAGGTGTAGTCGTAGAATTCGTCCGGGTCGAGGAAGCCGTCCCCGGGATAGAAGTCGTCGTCCCAGATCGCTCCCTGCCCCGGGCCACTGGGGTTGCCGGACTTGCCGGGCCCCCACATCATGTTCTGACCGACGCCGAGGAACAGGTCGATACCGTTGTAGTCGCCGTGGGCGACCAAGAACCCTCCCGCACCGTCTTGCGGCAGGCGGAGCGGTGCACCGAGTCCGGCGAGGTCGACGTCGGCGAAGTAGTAGCCCGTGTCGCCCAGGATCCCGCCGAACGACACCATGACGGCGTCGATGTCGCTGCGGCCCGTGTTCGGATCCAGTCCGTTGCCATGGGAACCGGTCGCGAAGTCGTCGCACGTGACGACCAGTGTCGTCGAATTGTTGACGTTGGCCGTTTGGTACCACGCGAACTGGATCCGGTCGACGTTCTGACCTTCGGCTCCGGGAGCGACCTTCAGGTCTTCGTACCGTAGACCGTGCTTATACGTGGCCCCGAACCAGTACCGATAGTCTGCTTTACCGCAGTCCGGTCCATAGAGCCCGTCCGTGACGAACGTGTCTTGCGGGTTCGGAGTCGTGAAGAACTCGCATCCGTCATAGGCGAAGGTCGTCGAGGCGGCCGGTTTTTGCATCCCGGAGATATAGGGCTTCCACGGGCCCGTCTTGACGCGGACCACTTTGCCTTTCACCGAAACGATCTTCGCAGAGGCGACGGCGACGGGCTCGACCCGAATGCCGGGCCCGAACAGCGACGGGCGCTTTTGGGCCGGTGCATCCAAGGCGAACGCTAAAAGGGACAGTGCGGCAAGCAACCTCATCATGGACGTGAGACCAGGCTCTATCCTATCACGATCCGTTCCGAAGATGTGCCGGATCGCGCCTGAGGCCCGATTCCTGGCAAGGACACGGGGAAGACAAAAAAGGCCCCTGGGTCGATCCCAGGGGCCGTGCAGACCTGACGGTCTGACTCTTGAGGTCTCAGCCTTAGCCGGTGACCTTCATCAGCGCAGCGTCGATGTCGACGCACGGGGCGGCGACAGCGCTGAAGCTGCGGTAGATCTCGACGCGGCCGGCCATCTGGCCACCGGTGCCGACGTACTGGGTCAGCGGGGTGTTGACCGCGCTACCCGTGTAGGTCGCCATCGTCGTGTTGATCGCCGTCTGCGGCAGGACCACGTCGTAACCCGCGTTGTTGTTCGGGTTGTTCGGGTCCTTGCTGAGCAGGAGCTGGATCTTGAACGTGCCACTGTGGACCATCTTGGCCGTGACGACGTAGTCGATCGCGGTCGGGGTGGTCTTGGTGGTGGTGTAGAGGAAGGTCGCGCGGACGATCGGGCTGGTGGCCGAGGTCACGACGAACTTACAGATGCGCCAGGACACGCCGTCAGCCGCGCCGGTGTCGCCGAAGCCGCCCGTGTTGGACTTACCGATGTTGACCGAACCCGTCGTCGGGGCGAGGGTCTCGGTGGTGGCGCCGCCACCCGTGTAGAGCAGCGAGAGCATGCCGCCGATCGGATCGGGGCAGATGCCGAACGTGTAGTCGAACAGCTCGTCAGGATCCGTGAAAGCGGCGTCCAGAGGAGTGTCGTCGTCCCAGATCAGGCCGTTGCCCGGGCCGGACGGGTTGGTCGGCTGGCCGGGGCCCCACAGCATGTTCTGGCACATGCCGACGATGAGGTTGGTGCCGTCATAGTCGCCGTGGGCGATCAGGTACGCACCGTCGCCGTCCATCGGCAACTGGATGTCGATCGCGAACGGGACCATGTCGATGTCGGCGAAGTAGTAGCCGCCGGCACCCAAGGCGCCGAAGGTGAACAGGACGCCGTCAAGGGCGTTGGCCGTCTCGGTGTTCGGGTCGATGCCGTTTCCGCCGGCGCCCGTCGGGAAGTTCTCCAGCGACAGGACGAGCGTACCGTTATCGTTGGTCGCCGCGGCGTTGTACCAGGCGAACATCATGCGGTCGGCTTTCTTGCCGGCCGCGCCCGGGGCGAGCTTCATGTCGTCGAGTCGACCGCCGTTGACGTAAGTCGTACCGAAGAACCAGCGGCTGCCGTAAGCAAGGCCGAGGCCGAGCGTCGAGCAGTCGCGGCCGTACAGACCGTCCGCCGGAGCCGTGTTGTTGGGGTCGGCGTCAAACGTGAACTCGCAGCCGTCGAACGCGATCGTCGTCGAGGCGGCCGGGCGCTGCATGTTCTCGTTGTACTTGTGCCACTGGCCGAGGCTCAGACCGATCACGTTTCCGTTGCGGACCGTGACTTTGGCCTTCGCCGCCGCGATCGGCTTGACAAGCTGACCGGGCCCAGTAAGCTGCAGGTGCTTCTGCGCATTGGCGGCAAGAGCGAGGCCTGCAATCGCCAAGGCGGATAAGATCTTCAAGCTACTCTTCATAGCGCGTATATCCTATCACGAGAACCCCTCTCAAGGGGCGGGTGCGCCACCCGCAATTCGGTCTTTCCCGGCAATTTCAGCAATGTTTCAGGCAAAATTGCCAGGCTCGGTCTCCGGTAGGATGGCACTTGATGAAGAGCGTCGTCGTCATCCCCGCACGGATGGGCAGCACCCGTTTCCCGGGTAAGCCCTTGGCCGACCTCTGCGGACGCCCGATGGTGCAGTGGGTGTACGAAGCCGCGCTGGCCTCGGGAGCCGCCGACGACGTCGTCGTGGCGACGCCGGACGAAGAGATCGTCGCGGCCTGCGCGTCCTTCGGTGCCAGGGCCGTCTTGACGTCCGACGCCCATGTGACGGGGACGGACCGAATGGCCGAAGTCGCATCGATGACCGAGGCCGACGTCTACATCAACGTGCAGGGCGACGAACCCCTCATGGACCCTGCGTCCATCTCGGCCTGTGTCGCCCCGATGCTCTCCGATCCGTCGATCGAAATGGCGAGCGTCTATTGCACGTGCGAGGAGTCGGAACTCGACGATCCGGCCGTCGTCAAGGTCGTGACCGACCTCCGGGGGTTCGCCCTGTACTTCTCGCGTTATGCCGTGCCGTACCCCCGGAACCCGCGGGCCGAAGCGGTGAAGAAGCACATCGGGCTCTACGCGTGCCGGCGGGACGCCTTGACCCGGTTCTCGACGTGGCCCATGGGGACGTTGGAACGTGCGGAGAGCCTGGAGCAGCTCCGGTTCATGGAGAACGGGGTCAGGATCAAGATGAGCCCGGCCGCCGGGACCGAACTGGCCGTCGACACGCCCGAACAGGCCGAGCAGGTCCGGCAGATTTTAAGCCGACGGGCCCGCCCTATCGTCTAAACTAGGGCCGGTGTCGGGCCGATCGGTCCGAAGCCGTTGGGGAACGACCGCGCGTGGCACTGCCTGATTCGAAGACCGGCTCGGACGGACCGACAGGCGAAGCCTGGCCTTCGTTCTTGGCGTCGGTCCGCGAACGGCGTCCCGAAGCCGACGTGGCCAAGATCGAGTCGGCCTTCCGCCTTGCCGAATCCGCGCACAAAGGCCAAGAACGGATCAGCGGGGAACCGTACATCGCGCACCCCCTCGAAGTCGCCAGGATCGTGGCCGAACTCCGCATGGACGACGACACGATCGTCGCCGCCTTGCTCCACGACGTCCTTGAAGACACCAAAGTCACGATCGAACAAGTCTCTTCGAAGTTTGGGCCGGAGGTCGCGCACCTGGTGAACGGTGTCACGAAGCTCCGGACGAACATCGGCAGCGACGCGACCGAGCGTCAGAAGGCGGCCGCAGAGTCGAACTGGGCCGCCGAAAGCCTCCGCAAGATGCTCCTCGCGATGGCGCAGGACGTCCGGGTGATGGTCATCAAGCTCGCCGACCGGCTTCACAACATGAGGACGATCGGTGCCCTCAAACCTGAAAAGCAGACCCGGATCGCCAACGAGACCTTGGACATCTATGCGCCGCTCGCGGCCCGTCTCGGCATCTGGCAGATCAAATGGCAGCTCGAGGACCTGGCGTTCAAAGTCCTCCATCCCAAGGAGTTCCAGGAGATCAGCGAAAAGGTCGCGAAATCCAGGACGCAACGGGAGTCCGAACTCGTCGAGGCGACCCGCGTCCTCCGCCGTGCCCTCGACGCCCGCGGGCTCCAGAACACCCAGATCGCGAGCCGTCCGAAGCACTTGTTCAGCATCTTTAACAAGATCGTCAAGCAGGGCGTGCCGTTCGAGGAGATCTACGATCTTCAAGCGATGCGCGTGATCGTCGAGGAGCATTCGGAGTGCTACCTCGTCCTCGGCATCGTCCATGAGCTCTGGCTCCCGATGCCTGGCCTGTTCTACGACTACATCGCCATGCCGAAGCCGAACGGCTACCAGTCGTTGCACACGAAGGTCATCGGTCCGGGGGGCGACCCGCTCGAAATCCAGATCCGGACTCAACCGATGCACGAAGTGGCCGAGTTCGGCGTCGCCGCGCACTATTCTTATAAGGAAGGTCAGGCGTCGGCCGATCCCGGCGGTTTCGAGACGCTCCGTCGCCGGCTCTTCGACTGGACGACGGACACGCGCACGTCCAGCGAGTTTCTGCGTACGGTCTCGACCGACCTCTTCAGCGAGCAGGTCTTCGTTTTCACTCCAAAGGGCGACGTCATCGACCTGCCCAAAGACTCGACGACGGTCGACTTCGCCTTCCGGGTCCATACCGACCTTGGACTGAAAACGGTCGGAGCCCGGGTCAACGGCGTGATGGTTCCGCTTTCGACCCGCCTTCAGAACGGCGACGTTGTCGAACTCGTGACAAGGTCCAACGCCCAACCGAGCC
Source organism: Armatimonadota bacterium (assembly GCA_018268395.1). Lineage (NCBI taxonomy): Bacteria > Bacillati > Armatimonadota > Armatimonadota bacterium. Next base: position 230,163 of record JAFDWQ010000005.1, read on the forward strand.
TGGACTGGCTCGAGTTCTTGAAGAGCGCCGACGCCCGGTCCAAGTTGCGGACCTACTTCCGCAAGCGGAACAAGGCCGACAGCACGGCTCGTGGAAAGGAAGCGATGGAGCGGGGCCTCCGGCAGGCGGGGATCGAGCCGAAGCAGATCTTGGGCGACGAGCGGATGAACGAACTGGCGAAAGAGTTCAAGAACTGTGAGAGCGGTCAGGACGTCTTCGCAAGGATCGGCGAGGGCCTTTTGAGCCTTCAAGGCGTCATCGAGAAAGTCAAGACCGTCCTCAAGATCCAGCAGCCCGAAGCGTTGTTCAAAGCGCGGACGCCGGCGAAGGAGGCGACGGTCGTCGAGGGCGGGATCGACAACGTCATGTTCCGCAGGGCGAAGTGCTGCGGCGCGATCCCGGGCGAGGACGTGATCGGTTTCGTCACAAGGGGCAGGGGCATCATCATCCACGGTCGAAGCTGCTCGAACGCGCTCAGGCTCATGGAGACGGAGTCCGAACGGCTCGTCCCCCTCCAATGGCCGTCGGACGGGAAGACGTACGCGGTCGACCTGAAGATCTTGACGTTGAACCGCACGGGGCTCCTCATGGAGGTGTCGACGATCTTGGGCGAGTCCAAGGTCGACATCCTCGGAATGAACGTCCGGACGTTGCCCAACCAGACGGCGGAGATCGACGCCACGGTCGCCGTACGGGACGTCGCCCAACTCCAGTCGGTCATGAACAAGATCGGCAACGTCCACGACGTCATTTCCATCCTGAGGAAGTACGGCGGCTGATGCGGGCGGTCGTGCAAAGAGTGACGTCGGGCCGGGTGACCGTCGACGGCCGGGTCGTCGGTTCGTGCGGACCGGGGTTCGTCCTGCTGGTCGCGGCGGGCCGCGACGACACGGTCGCCGAAGCCAAGAAGCTGGCCGACAGAGTGTGGGGAATGAGGGTCTTCGCCGATGCTGAGGGCAAGATCAACCTGAACCTTCGCGACCGTGAGGCGCTCGTCGGAGCAGACCTGGAACGAGCCAACGTCTTGGCCGTCCCGAACTTCACCGTCTATGGAGACGCGACCCAAAGGCGGCCGAGCTTCGGGGCGTCGGCACCGTTCGAACAAGGCAAGGGCCTGTTCGATGCTTTCGTCACCGGACTGGTGGAGCTTGGCGCGCGCGTGCAGACGGGAGAGTTCGGGGCCGACATGCTCGTGGACATCGTTAACGACGGTCCGGTCACCGTCATCGCCGAGTCTTAGGCAGGTGACAGCCCGAGTTCGCCGGGCCTGACGCCGAGCCGTCGCTCGAGGACCGCCAGGCACTCCGCGGGATCGACCGTCGTCAACGGAAGCCGGGGGGCAGCGTCGTCGATCACACCGAGGGCGGCCAGAACGGCCTTGTTCAAGGCCGGCTGGGGACCAGCCCGCACCACCTGGACGACGGGCGCGACAAGATCGATCAGAGACCCGCGTTGCGTCGCGTCTTCGTCGACGAGCCGGGCGAGCCAACGGGGAACGACGTTCGCCGCGCCGCTGATCGTGCCTGTCCAGCCTGAATCGAGCGCGTCGGGCAGAAGGGTCTCGTCCCCGACGAAGAGGACATGCCGGTCACTGAGGACCGATCGGTACGCGGCCAGGTTGGCGGACTCGCCGCTACTGTCCTTGACGCCGGCCAGGTTCGGGTGCCCGGCGAGACGGGACAACAACCCCGGTGTGAGCGTGATTCCCGTCATCTTGGGATAGTTGTAGGCGATGACCGGGATCGGCGAGGCGTCAAGCAGTCGTTCGAACCAGGCCGCGACGCCGTCCTCGGTCGCTTGTCGGAAATAGCCCGGCGGCATGACGAGCACGGCGTCGGCCCCGTCTTTGTGCGCTTGGACCGACAGCCATTCCGCTTCCGGAAGGCTCGGGGTCGCGATGCCAAGGATCAACCGGAGCCGTCCCTTGGACGTCGCCGCCGTCCGGATCAGATCGCGCTTCTCGTAGTTGGAAAGGGACGGGCCTTCTCCGTTGGTGCCGGCCAGGACGACTCCGCGACAGCCTGCGGCGTCGAAGTATGCCAAGAGCTTGGTCAGAGAAGCGGTATCGACACGGCCTTGCCCGTCGAAGGGCGTGACCGCCGCGGGATAGCAGCCTGCAGGGAGGACCGGCACCCGTCAAGTAAACCCGGAGCACCGTAAGAGTTGCGGCTCCAGAGCCCGCCGCTATACTCAATAGTATGGGGACCGCTTACATTCCCGTCGTCTTGACGGCATTGTCGTGCGTCGCAGGTCCGGTATTCGCGCAATCCGGAACCGGATTCGAGACCTTCACGAAGAAGGAACCGATCGCGGTGTCGCGCGCCAGACTGTCCGGTTCGAACAACGGCCGCTTGCAGTTGAGCTGTGGGCCCAGAAAGCCTTATATCCAAGACATGGTCCATGTCGCGAGGTCGACCGAGATCGCGTTCGACGCTTACGAGTTCCTTTTCGACCCGGTCACGGGAAACATGAAGCCTACGGACGGCCTTTACGGCACAGATTGCGGGAAGGGATCGTCAAGGGCCCTGCACAACGGCGGGCTTCCGGCCGGTTTCACGTACAACGACATGAGGACGGTGCCTGGCCTCGACGGCGGACGGGCCGACAGGGTCGGAGTCTGCTGGTACGAGGGACAGGACTCCGTCAACCTGGCCCTTCTCTTGGTGACGACTGAGAACTGGGTGCAGTTGACCCGGGGAAACCCGAACATCGATCGACAGGACATCGACGGCATCGTGGCGGAATTCGGCCCGATACCTGCGAAGACCGGCTATTACCTTGGGGACATCGATCTGGCTTCAGTCGGTCTTGGGATCGATCTGCCGAGCTCGAGGAACGGCGGCTACATGATCGCGTTCGGCGACTACGATCCGGTGACTCAGACGTTCGCGCTCGGATACGGAAAGCCCTTGAACTGGGGGCGAAAGGCCGGAAACCCTTGCGCACCAGAGCTGAGGCCCTATTGGAGCGACGAAAACCCCGTCGACGGGCAGTTCACGTCCGATGAGTACATTTCGTACAGTACGAACTGTCCGGATCCTCAGGGGCCGATGCTCGCCCTCCTGTACGACCCTGAAAGTCCCCGCGACGAAATCGTGCGACCGACGTCACAGCGCGTCGAATTCGGAAAAGTGACGTCGGGCAGCTTTTCGAGCCTGTTGGAGGTCGACGGTACCATCGAGCGCGTCTGCCGGTTCGTCGTCCCGGCCCGCTCGGGCGTTTTTGCCCGTATCGAGCTCGACTTCCGTCCCGTTTCGACCGACGTCGGACCCATGAAGCTCGTCGCGTATGCCGCGGGAAGCCAAGCGGGGAACTGCTACCTGGCTCTGGAACTGTGGAAACCAGGTGTGGGCTACGTGACCGTCCGCGAGCCGCGCTTCCTTTACACGGACCTACAGGCGGTCTCAGGCGAAGTCGCGGACGGACGTTCCTTCATCGACGGCTCGGGGAACGTGCGGGCAAGGCTCATCGCCTCCCGGTTAGGCAACACGGTCCAGACGCCTTGCGTCAGTTTGGACGGCGTCCTTCTCAGGATCGAAAGGGAGTGACCCTGAGGTCACTTCTTGCTGACTTTCCGCTTGCCGCCCGGGCCGAGTTCGACCGCGACCGCGCCCTCGTCGAACACGGGGCGGAACTTGACGCGCCTCTTGAGCTCGCCGCCAGAAATCGTGCTCCAGTTGACGCGTTCGAGCGTCCAGTGCCAACCGATGTCGGTCGGGGAGAACAGGAATTCGACGCCTTCCTCCAAGATGTCGGCCAGGAGGGTCTTCAAGTCTTCTCGGTCGCCTACGAACTTCGCGCCCGCCAACTGGGACGGTTTAAGGTGGACCTGGAGCGTCACGGCTTCCTCGACTTCGGCCGCCGTCGCCTTTTTGGGCTTTTCGACCGGGCCGCCTTCTTGAAGCTGGGCGACTTCGGCGAACAGCGACTTGGTCAGACCGGCATGGTCCTCGGTCGTCCATTCGTACTCGATCCCGTCGTGACAGGCCTTCGCGAACTTGCCGGACTCGATCAGGGCGGTCGCCACAAGGGCGACGTCCGTCGGCTTTAAGTTCTTGTAGGCCTTTCTAATGGCGTCGAACGTCAGTTCAGGCTTGGTAAGGTTACAGGTGATCAACGTCTGGGATGACCTCAAGGCCGCAGGCCGGGTGCCCGGGCCATAATGCGTTGCATTTTACCGTATCCGGGTTCAGAGTCATGAGACGCACAGCACAATGGGTATTCGCCGCGGCGTTGGCCGCCTTCGTCATCGGTTGCAGCCCCCAACCGGCCGACAGTTCGGGAAGCACGTCCGGGCCCTCCTCTGACGGTCGACCGTCCGACGGATCGAAGCCCGTCAAGGTCGGGATCGTCTTCGACACGGGCGGCCTGGGCGACAAGTCGTTCAACGACAGCGCCTGGAGGGGCATGCAGCAGGCCGAGAAGGAACTCGGGGTCACCGTCATGAAGGTCGAGAGTTCCAAGGTCAGCGACTACACGCAGAACTTGCAGAAGATGGCCGACGAAGGCGCCGGCATCGTCATCGGGGTCGGGATCACGATGCGGACGGCGCTCGAACAGGCCGCGGCCAACAGTCCGCAGACGAAATTCGTCAGCATCGACGGGGAGCCGTTGCCCGGTCTCGAGAACGTCCGGACGATCCAGTTCAAGGAGGAAGAGGGCAGTTTCCTCGTGGGCTACGTCGCCGGCCTTGTCAGCAAGACCGGGAAGTGCGGGTTCGTCGGCGGCATGGAGCTACCTCTCATCAAGAAGTTCCAGTACGGGTACTTGGCGGGCTTCATGACGGCCCGGAAAGACGGCACGGCGCTTCCGGCGAAATACGTCGGCGACTGGGTCAACCAAGACAAGGCCAAAGTCGCGGCGGAACTTCTGTACGGTCAAGGCGCGGACGTCGTCTACCATGCGGCCGGAAAAGCCGGGCTGGGCGTCATCGCCGCCGCCAAGGACAAAAACCTGTGGGCCATCGGTGTCGACAGCGACCAGGACGACGTCGAGCCGGGTCGGGTCCTGACCTCGATGATCAAGCACGTCGACCTTGGCGTTTTCGAGGCTGTCCGTGATTTCAAAGAGGGAAAATTCACGGGCGGCGCCAAAGTCTATGACCTGAAGTCGGGGGGCGTGAGCACGTCCGACTTCAAGAACACCAAGGACGCGGTCGGGGCCGAAAACCTCAAGAAGCTGGACGACATCAAAGCCAAGGTCGCGTCGGGCGAGATTTCGGTCCCTTCCGACGAAGCGTCCTACACCTCGTTCTTGGCGACGCTGAAGTAATCCGGTCAGGGGCCGGACTCAGGGGCGCACGGGCATGACGGGCCGCAAGGTCCGGACGCCGGTGCGTCCTTTTTCGTGTCGTCCGCCTTTTTGGCCTCGGCTTTCGGAGCGGAAGAGCCGGAATAGTCGTTGATATGGAAGCCCGAGCCCCTGAACATGACGGCCGTCGGCTGGATCAGCCTTTTGACGGTGCCTTTGGCGCCGCAGCCGCAGTCTTTCAACGGGTCTTCGGTAATGCGTTGGTCGACCTCGAAGGTCTTGTCACAAGCGGAGCATTCGTACACGTAGGTCGGCATGGTCGCTGTTCTCTAAGGGAATGCTAATAGGACGACCGTCCGCATCGGACGGCCACTGAGCGGCCATTGTGACAGAATGAGCCCAGCCCGGCTCGGACCGCCGGGCGTTTCTGCTTCCATGTACGGCCAGACTTTCGCTTGGGGCGACCTCCCCGTCATCGGTCTCCTTTTCATCTTGGAAGGTTTGCTCTCGGCCGACAACGCGCTCGTGTTGGCGATCATGGTCCGGCACCTGGACGGGTCGAAACAGAAGAAGGCCCTCAATCTCGGTCTGGGGATGTCGTTCGCGTTCCGGGTGATCGCGATCTTGTTGGCGACGTGGGTCATCCGGTTGTGGTGGCTCCAATTGATCGGCGCGGCTTACCTCCTGTTCTTGCCCGTCAAGCACTTTTTGCACAGGGGGCCGGAGGGGAAGGAGCGTCCGCGTTCGAAGGCGGGATTTGCGGCGACGGTCGTGGCTCTAGGCGTGACCGACGTCGCCTTTGCCGTCGACAGCGTCCTCGCCGCGGTCGCGACCGTGCCCCAGCACGACAAGCTCTGGATCGTCATCGTCGGGGCTTTGCTCGGCGTCGTCTCCCTCCGGTTCGCGTCGAAGGCGTTCCTCGTCCTCTTGGCCAAGTATCCTGCCCTCGACCATGTCGCCTATCTGCTCGTCGGATGGGCGGGCGTCAAGCTCTTGTTCCTTTCAGGGCACACCTTCGAGGAAGCGGTCCCTGGCGTGATCCCCTTCGTGATCCCGGAACTGCCCGCGCTCGTCTTTTGGGGCGGCCTTGGTCTGATCGCTGCGGTCGGTGCCCTGGTCGCGTTCAAGAACCCCGAGAAACCCATGGAGTCCCGCGACTAGGGACGGTATCCTCGGCCCGATGTCCAAGCTTAAAGTCGGTGTGATCGGCACCGGCATGATCGGCCGCCTCTGCCACATTCCGGGATACAACTCCCTTCCCGACGACTGCGAGATCGCCTGGCTGTGCGATATCAAGCCCGAGGCCTTGGCGAAGGGCAAAGAACTTGCACCCGGCGCGAAGACGACGGCCGACTACAAGGACCTTCTGAACGATCCGGAGGTCGTCGCGGTGTCGGTCGCGACGCCGAACATCCACCACCGGCGGCACACGATCGACGCCCTGGAAGCCGGAAAGCACGTCATCTGCGAGAAACCGCTGGCGATGAACGCGTCCGAAGCGAAGGACATGTGCCGCGCGGCAAAGGCGAGCGGCAAGATCCTTCAGGTCGCGCTCCAAATGCGTTTCGGTGGCGGCGCGGCGTTCATGAAGCGCTATATCGACAAGGGACACATGGGCGAGGTCTATTACGCCCGCGCCCAGGCCCTTCGACGGCGCGGCGTTCCGCACTGGGGCGTGTTCATCGATAAGGCACAACAGGGCGGAGGCCCCTTGATCGACATCGGCGTCCATATCCTCGACTTGACGCTGTTCCTCATGGGCTATCCCAGGCCGGTAGCTGCGAGCGGAAAGACGTGGAACATGCTCGGTACAGACCCGAAGATCGTCAATCCTTGGGGCGATTACGACCGTTCGAAGTTCACGGTCGAGGACATGGCCGTCGGCCTGATCCGCTTCGAAAACGGGGCCATGGTCACCTTGGAGAGCTCCTTTATGGCGAACATCAAGGACGAGCTGTTCCGGACCGAGCTGTTCGGGACGAAGTCAGGAGCCCTCGTCAAGGGTCTGGGCGACGATCCGATCGAGATCTACACGGAGGTCGACCAGATGCTTTTCGACATGACGCCCAAGAACGTCGCCGACGTGCCCTCGTCGCACGTCGCCGAGGTTCAGGAGTTCGTCCGTACGATCGCGGCAGGCAAACCCTCTGTCGTCCCGGGCGAGCAAGGATTGATCTTGAACGCGGTGTTCGACGCGCTGTACAAATCGAGCGAGACCGGTAAAGAGGAACCTGTCGACCTGTCCTATTAAGGACACAGGCGTCCGGTGGCGCGTACCGACAATGACAAGGATGGCCGTCCGCCCGATCAGCCTGTTCCTCGTCGCCCTCGGACTGACCGTTGGGTGCAAGTCGAAGCTGGCGAACGGAGCCGAGGCCTTGGAACTTCCTGTGACGCCTGACGCGACCGAGCGCGAGATCGAGTTCGAAGGCGCGGGCGGGGTCAAGCTGGTCGGGACCCTGATGGTCCCGGCCGGCGCCCTTGACCGCAGCTACCCGTGCGTCCTGCTGCTCTCCGGCAGCGGGCCGACGGACCGGGACGGCAACCAGCCGATGCTCAAGACGGACACGTTGAGGCAAACGGCCGTCTGCATGGCGGCGGCCGAAATCGCGACCTTCCGGTTCGATAAACGGGCGGTCGCGACCTATGCGTCTCAATGGCCTCACGATGCCTCCAAGTACGGACCGTTCTTCTCGTGGTCCAACCATGTCGCCGACGCCGTTGCGGCCTGGAACGCGATGCGGAAGAACGGCCTTGTCGACAGGGCCCATTGCGGCCTTCTCGGCCATAGCGAAGGAGGCGTGGTCGCTCTCGCGATGGCGGAAAGGGTGAGGCCGCTGGCCATCGTCCTCGCGGCGACTCCTGGACGGCGTCTGGACGAGGTCGTACGCGACCAACTTTTGGAGCGGTTACCCGGCCAGGTCGGGCCAGACCGTGCCAAGGCCCTGCTTGCCGAAAGCGACCGGATCAATGCCCGCATCCAAGCGACGGGAAGAGTGCCTTCCGATGTCCCGCCCGAACTGCGGGGCCTGTACAACGCGAGCGTCGGGACGTATTGGAAGCAACTTTCACGGCTGGACCCCAAGGGGCTCCTCCGGCTCTATCGCGGCCCCGTCTTGATCGTGAACGGCGAGACGGACGTACAGGTCGATCCGGTACGGGACGCCAAAGCCCTCTACACGGCCGCCCAAGACCGGCCCTCCGGAACGAGCGACATCAAAGTCCTTCCTCTCAGCAGCCACAACTTTAAACCCGTCAAGTCGGACAAGGATCCCGGGTTCGAAGGCGAGATCGTGCCCGACTTCGTGGAGTCCGTACAAGAGTTCTTCGTGCAGCGGTTGGGAGGCAAAGTCCCCGACACCCAGACCGAAGTGGACTGACCGTCCGGAAGTCCCGTCCCGCGCGTCGCGTGCCTTATAATTTGATGAACGTCTAATTAGATGGCTGACAAAGTATTCAAGGCCTTGGCCGATCCGACGCGGAGGAAGATCCTCCGGATCTTGAACGAGGGCGACAAGTCGGCGGGCGAGATCTCGGACAGGTTCGAGGTGACCGCCGCGACGATGTCGCACCACTTCAACGTCCTCAAAGACGCGGGTCTCGTCCAGGCCAAGAAGAACGGGACGTCGGTCATCTACAGTCTGGACACGACCGTCATCCAGGACGTGATGTCGGTGTTGTTCGAAGTGTTCGGACAGAAGACGGAGGTTCAAGAATGAGACTGCGGACCCTGTTCCTCGGCGGTACCGGCATCGTCCTGCTGACGGTGCTCTATACGGCCCTAATGTACGCCCGTTTGCCCGAAAGCATCGCCACCCATTGGGACATCCACGGGCGAGCGGACCAGTTTTCGCCACGGTTCTGGGGGGTCGTCTTCGGCCCGATCGTCCAAACGGGGATGCTCCTCCTGTTCCTCGTGCTGCCCTCATTGTCCCCGGAAAGGGCCAGATTGGAGGCGTCCGGTGACGTGTACGGAAAGGTCTGTCTGACAGTCGTCGCGTTCATGGGCTTCGTCCAGGTCCTTATCGTCCAATCGGCGCTCGGCATGACGGACACGGCGAAGTGGATCGTTTGTAGCGTCTTAGTGTTGTTCGGTTACATCGGCAACATCATCACGAAGGCGAGGCGGAACTACTTTATGGGGATCAGGACGCCCTGGACCCTGGAGAGCGAGGACGTTTGGAACAGGACGCACCGCCTTGGGGGAAGGCTCATGGTCGCCGGCTCGATCGTCGGGCTCGTCCTGGTCTTCACCAACGCCCCGCTGTGGTCGGTCTTCGCCGTCATTCTCGTCGCGAGCCTGTGGCCTGTCGTCTATTCGTACCTGATCTATCGTCGGTCGAGCCGTCCTTACGGACTCTGATCACCGTCCCGCAGGCCCGAACCGAGACAGGAGCCGGGCGGGGAGCCCGGGATCGAGGACGAGCCAGAGGGACAGCGTTCCGACGACGGCCCAGAACGCGGCGACCACCAGCGGCGGTCCGAGGACGCAACGAGTCCCTCTTTCGCCTTTGATGGTGGCAAGGACGTAGAAGACGGTCGCGGCAAAGGCCGCCACCGGCAGCGCGAACCTGCCGCAAACGAGAGCGACCGTCGCGCACTTGCAGAAGGTGAACGCGATCCCTTCGTAGACTTGGCCGGGAGTCTTGGTCGGGCCAGTCGTCACTTCTTTCCGGACCTCACGATCATCACGATAAAGAATACGGGAAGGAGGATGCCGAGCAGGCTGAGGACGGTCCAGACCGCATCGGTCCGCGTTGGCGACGTTCCGGCACTGAGGCCGGCCAACAAGAGGAAGCAACCTCCCATCAAACCTGCGGGCAGTCCGACAAGGACGAGCAGGACGACCCACAAGGCGACCAAACCGCCTGTCGTCCGCCCCCAGCCGCAAACGGAGCACGAGGCATTGCCGATCGGGATGGAGTTGCCGCATTTCGGGCAGACGCGGTCGGGCGGGGGGATCATGGCTTCACCTGTCGTCTTTCAACCTGTCGCGAACGAACCGCCATTTTGAACCTTACGACTTTCTGGCCCTGTTCCAGGACCGTCGCCGTACCGAGCGACATGGTCCGAAAAGTACGCCTGGGGTTTCGGCTACAGAAGGGGCATCCGTCCTCCTGAGGGACAAGGGTGCTTCCGCACCGGTGGCAGCGTTCATTCGACCGGCTCAAGGGAACGCCTCCTTCGGACGGTATGGACGATCAAGAACGCAGCGCCGGCCAGCGCCGTCTGAAGGGAGGCGAGCTGCATGGCACCGAACGGTCCGAGGAGGTGGTCGCGATCGCGGAAAAACTCCTGGCCGAAGCGTCCGAGTCCCCAAACGGCCAAGTACACATGAAACGACGCTCCCGGATAGGGCGTCCGGTTACGGACAGCGAGGAGCCCGATCGTCAGGGCCGCCGCGAACGCCGCCGAATACAGCTGGGCGGGATGACGGTCACATCCGCCTTGGTGAACGCTCCAAGGGCCGTCGAACGGGCCTCCCAGGCAACACGGGTTCAGGAAGCATCCGATCCGACCGACCGCCTCGCCAGCCGCCAACGCGGGCGCGACGGCGTCGCCTAACGACGACTTTAAACCAAGCTTCGCCTTGACCGCTTCGAAGCCGATCCAGCCTGCCAAGATCCCTCCGAGAAGGGCACGCCCACCGGCGGAGGGGTCGAGCGCCGTCGGGGCCGCGCCCTGGACGAAAGCCTGGGTGACCTTGGCTCCGACGATGCCGCAGACGAACGTGACCACGGCGAGCAAGACCGTGTGGTCGGCCCGAAGGCCCCGGCGACGGGCAAGGAGCCAGAAGACGATGGCCCCGGTCGCATAGCCCAGTCCCGTGAACACCGCGCCGGCCGTCATGTCACGGTCCTGAGCGGCGTGAGCCCGTCCCGGTCCGGAAAGTCGGTCGATTCCGGGAAGAGCCACCTCCAGCAGAAGGGTGTCCGACGGGGGTCTTCTTCGAACGAACCCGTGTGGACGCAGCACTGCCGGATGCGGGCTTCATGGAACGTGTGCGCGTCCATGAACATCTTGACCGTCATGCGGAACGTTCGCCGAGCGAGATCGGCGATCATCGCTTCGGCTTTTTTGGCCTGTGCCAAGCCGAGGAGTTCGACGACTCCCGGGACACACCCGCACAGGCGGAACAGGTCTCCCGCTAAGGCCAGCGACCCCGTCTTTTGCGATTCGGAGAACACCCGGGCCAAGGCTCCGTCCCGAACGAGCGCTTTGACGGCGTCGGACGCGTCTTCGAAACTGATCGTATTGGCGGCAAGATGGATCCAGCTCTTCAGCTCGTCGCGTCCGATCGTGTCCGGTAAAGACTTCCAAGCCCCCTGTTTGTCCTTCAAGTAGTAGGCGATATCGCAACAGTCGCGATGCGAACAGGGAAGCGGGACGAAATCGACCGCCTTGACGGCCCCTTCGGTCTGGCGTTCCAGTCGTTTGAGGACGCCCGTCGGCGTCGCTCGGTCCATGGGGTCGATCTCGTCACTGCGACCAGACCCGAAAACCGGCTGGAAGGCAAGGCCGACACAGGACGGCGTCGACATCGCCAGACGGGCGACTTCGCCCACCTCGTCTTCGTTCACGCCCCGTTTGACCGTCATGACCAAGGTCGTCGGGACGCCGGTTTCGCTCAGCCGCGCCAGGGCCGCGAGCTTTTCGGAAGCCAAGTCCTGACCTCGGAGCGCCAGATAGGTGGAGGGCCGCAGGCCGTCGAACTGCAGATAGGCTTCGACCCGGTCTTTGAACCGGGCGAGCTGGACGGCGAAGCCATCGTCTCGGGCGATCCTGCGGCCGTTGGTGTTGAGAAGGATCCGGGTCACGGGCTTTGAGGCGGTCGATTCGAGGATTTCTCCTAGGTCGCGCCGGACGGTGGGCTCTCCACCGCTCAACATGAGGACGCCCAGCCGTCCGGCCTCTCGGTCGGTCACGGTATCGATCGTCCGGCAGATCTCGTCGATCGACGGCGTCTCGATCGGTGGCGCCGCCGATCCAGGGGGCAGGGCCGAGGCGTAGCACGTCGGGCAATTCAGGTTGCAGTGTTCCGTGACGTTGAGCAAGAGGATGCACGTGTGCTGGCCGTGTCCGGAGGGAAGTCCGTCCTGGTAGCCCTCGGGAAAGGCTCGGTCGTTTCCCGGTCGGTCGGGAACGACCGTCGACGTCGGGGCCGACCAACCGTGACGGGCCTTCCAGAGTGCCGAGTCCTCCTCGTACAGGCTTTCGGTCTCTCCGTGCTCGCTGCAAAAGCGACGCATCCACACGGAGCCGTCTCGGCTGACCAACATCCCGTCCTTCCATGTCCTCGGGTCGTCGGGACGCAGGATCCTGGCGGCTGCGCACGCCGGGCACACGGTCTTCGTGTACTCTTCGATCACGTACGGGCGGAGGGGAAGGGGCATGTCGGTTCGGTCGCCGTGCGTCTTAACGGATCAACGCCGTCCGGTCGTCCAGACCGGGACCGGTCCGATGCTTCGGGTCGGTCCCCTCCGGAGCGCCACGCATTATGGACAGGCCTTCCCCCTGAAAAACGACAGAAATCCGCCTATAATTGCCCCATCATGCAACGTTTCAGGTCGCTTCTGGTGTTCGTCGGCGCTTTCGCCGCGACGGCCGCGTGGTCCCAGAACATCGAGGGCGTCACGTTCGCCAACAAGCCCGGCCAGGTCTTCGCCCCGTTACGACAGACGTGCCAGAGCCTCGGCCTCGTCGTCGAGTGGGACGATACGACGAGCGAAGTCGTCGTCGGGGAAAAGCGCTTCAAAGAGCGCGATTTCCGGACGTTGTTCGATGGGACGAAGCTGGTGCCGTTACGCGACCTCGAGAAGTTCGGCGTCACCGTCCACTATGACGACGGCTCCGATTCGGCCGTCTTGTCCTACCAGGACAAAGAAACGACCGTCAGTTTGGGCCAGAAGCGGGTCGAGATCAGCATCGACGATCAGACCCTGCGGGCGTGGCAAGGCCAGATCTTGGTCATGGAGACGAACGTCAGCACCGGCCGACGAGGGCACACGACGCCGAAGGGCAGCTTTAAAGCCGGTCCTGTCAAGACGCGCATGCACTATTCGCGCCTCTACGACAACGCTCCGATGCCGTACAGCGTCCAGGTCAACGGCGACGTCTTCATCCATGGCTATCACAGCGTGCCGAAATATCCGGCTTCGCACGGATGCATCCGGATGCCGCTGTACGGTCGGAACGCCGCCCGGTACTTCTTCGACTGGGTCGACAAAGGAACCCCGGTCGATATCCTGGGGGACTTTGCCGAGGTCTCGGCCAAGTCCGGTAACCACTGATAGGCCCGAGGCCCGTACGGCACCAAGTTGGCCCATAATGGGGGGTCATGCTGTGGAGCAGGCTCCGATGGCCTTTGTTGCCCGTCGCGGTATGGGCGTGCGGGTGTGACACCGGCCCAGAAGCGGTCAAGCCCGAACAGGCCCGCGCCTATATCCAAAGCAAAGACCGTCCTGCGTTTCCGGTGCCCAAGACCACCGCTGACGCCGAGAAGATCGGCATCCCAGTCTATCCGGGCTCCGTATTGGGCGAAGGCGAGAACTCGAGGGTCGACGACCGCTCGTTCCACCGCACGTACTTCGTCAAGATGTACGCCCCGGCCGTTCCTTCCGAAGTCGCCTCGTTCTACTTCAAGGGCCTCAAGCAGTCTAAGAAACTCGGGGGGTCCGAAGAGCAGCAGATCGTCGGGCGGAGCGCGGGCGGGGACGAGATCGACGTCCGGATCGGGCCGGCTGCCGACAAGACCAAGTCCCTCGTCATGGTCTGGATGTCTCAGAGCAAGTAGCCGGACGCACGCTCCAGTCCCCACGGTCCCTGTCGTGCCAGTTCCGGACGTCGCCGGACTCCCGTGAGGCTAGAAGCACTTCGAAATCTAAATCGGCGACCGTCACCGCCTCGACGCCGTGAGGCGTCTCGGCCAAGACGGCGTCGTCCGGGAAGGGCCCGACGGGAGGCGTCAGGACGGCGGAAGATCCGACCGCGCTCACGACCGGTTCACGGCCGAGCGATCCGACCAACGACGCATGGACGACGAACACCTGGTTTTCGACGGCTCGTGCCCGGCAGGACGTCCGGACGCGTCGGAACCCGTGAGCCGTTTCCGTGTAGGCCGGAACGGCTTGGACGAGGACGCCGGATTCGGCCAAAGCCCTTCCCGAGGCAGGGAACTCAGAGTCATAACAGACCGTGACGCCGAGCCTGGGGTCCGGCAACGTGCGGAGGCCGCGACCAGGCACCAGGCCCCAATCGTCGTCTTCGAACCGGGTCAGGACGACCTTCGGCAGGTCCCAAGTGACCGACCCGTCCGGGAAGGCCACGATCGCGCGGTTTTCGATGCCTTCTGGTGTCCTCACGAACAGCGTCCCTCCGACGATGGTGCAGTGTCGGTCGGCTGCAAGGGCACCGAAGAACCGGACCGTCTCAGGCGCGAAGTCGGCGAGGTATCCAGCGATGTCCTTCTGCTCCAAGTCCGGCCGGCCGCCCAGCAGTTCGAGACAGGGTAGTTCCGGCAGGACGATCAGGTCGGCACCGGCGCACCGGTCGACCAGGCGTTCGGCATGGGCATGGAACTTGGCCAAGTCGCCGGTCGGCTCGACGCTCCAAGTGACGGCCGCGACCCTCACGGCCGCCACTCCAGCACGGCCGCCGCGTCCCCGGACTCCTCGTCGTCCATGTGCCCCTCGACGACCTTGACGAACGACAGCCCGTACCGTAGGAGCGGCGTCATCGTGCGGTCCTTCGTCCGCCCTTTGGCCACGGCCCGGGCGTACAGGACCTTGTCGCTGTTCTTGTTCGCCACCGACCACTCCCGCCAGTCCGGTAATCGGCACGCGGTCCCGAACCGGGTCAACCCCAGCCGTCGCACGAGGTCGAACCGGGCTTCGTACAAGGCCCGGCCGATGCCTCGCGCCCGAAAGTCCGGATGGACGCTGATGTCCGCCCCGAACAGGGTCGATCCCGCAGGGTCGTGGGCTGTGAACAGCCGCCCGCCGGTCGTCGACTCCCAATCGCCGTGCCGCTGCCAGGCCTCCTCTAGGACGATCAGGCTGCTCGCGCTCCCGACCACTCGACCGTCTTCCAAGGCTACGAACTGGCCCTCTGGGAACACCTCCAGGTGCCGTCCGATGTCTTCAGCCGTCCACAGAAGCGAGGCGGGGAAGGGGTGCGGAAAGCACGATCGCTGTAGGCCGACCACCCCGCCCACGTCGCCCGTCTCCAAGGTGCGGACTTCCACGGCCTGAATTCTGACTGGAACCTGCAGGCGCCTTTGTGACGTACACTGGATCACGATGCCCTCCGCAGTCGTCGAACTCCTGAAAGGCCACAACGCCCCCGTCCGGCTCGTCCGGCCAGGCCCCCAAGGCTTGACCGTCACCGGCGACACCGAAATGGGACTTTGCCTCTGGCAGGGCCGGGAACTCGTTGATCGACGCGACTTGCGGTCCATCGATCCCAGGCGTAGGCCGATCGACCGCATCCGGTCCGCCGCCTTCTCGCACGACGGGCGCCACCTTTACCTCGCCTGTGGTTCCCGCCTCGTCGCGACCAAGACCGCTACCGGCGAGGAACTCTGGGACTACAAAGCGCCGGAGTTCATCCCCTTCCAGCTGTCCTCGCCGATGGACGTCGTCGTCGAACCGTCCGGAACCCTCGTCGTCCCCTTCGACAACGGCACGTTCGAGCGCATCTCGCCCGAAGGAAAAAGACTCTTGCGTAAGCGCGACAACGACAGTCCGAACTGGATCGCCTCGATGGGGACGGACGCCATGATCGGCTGCGACGGCTATCACGTCTGCCGATGGCGACTCCAGGACGGCGTCAAGATCGCAAAGTCGCGCCCGTTCGACCACGCCTTCGACTTCGCTTACTCGGACTCTTCCGGAGCCGCTATCGTCCGTGACGCCAGCGAGGTCGTCCTCTTCGAGCCCGACGGCCCCAGCCTGCCTTACAGGATCGGCGTCCGACCTGGGGCGCCCCACGTCGCCGCGTCGCCGGACACGCCACGGCTTGCGTTCGTCGACGGCAACGAAGCCGTCGTCGTCTCGACCCGGGACGAGGCCACGGCTCGGGTCGCCGCCGACGAACCGCCGCTCGTCAGCTTGGCTTTCGGCAGCCGAGGAGACTTTTACACGGGCCACGCCGACGGCGGCGTCCGAGTCTGGGAAGTGTAAAACCTCCACGGCCGGCGCGCCGTAGAACCGGACTAGACTGGAGACGGCATGACAGAACGGGACAAAGTCGCCCATCTGCTCCGAAGGTTCGGGCTCGGCGCGGGCCGTTACGAACTGCGGAACACCGAAGCGCTCGGCACCGAAGGCACGCTCGACCGTCTGCTCGATTTCGAGAAGACCGACGAGAAGTTCCCCTATAGCCCGTGGTCGTTCGCCGTGCAGGCCGACGGGAAGCTCTACACCGACGCCTACCAGATCGCAGCCTGGTGGGGGCTGCGGTTGCTGATGACGCGCCGCCCGCTCCAAGAGCGGCTCGCCCTTTTCTGGCACGACCACTTCGCCGTCAGCGGCGACAAGGTCTTCGAAGGGCCTACGATGCTGGCTTACCTCGAAATCTTGCGGCAGAAGGGCGCTGGGAGGTTCGACGACCTTCTCCGCGCCGTCTCCAAGCACGGCGCCCTCGTCACGTATCTCGACGCGGGCACGAGCACCCGCCACCGTCCGAACGAGAACTACGCCCGCGAGATGTTCGAACTCTTCACGATGGGCATCGGCACCTACACCGAGGCCGACGTCCGGGAAGCGGCCCGCGCGTTCACGGGCTGGTCGGTCCACTACAGCGGCATCGGCGACGAGACGCCGTACGAAAAACTGGCCGAACGAGCCGCCCGCCAGGGCATGGCGATGTTCAACTTCTGCGACGTCCCCGCCCACCACGACTCCGGCCCGAAGACCATCCTCGGTCGCAAAGGTGATTTTGGCGGCGATGACGTCCTCGACATGCTCGCCGCCCGACCCGAGACCGCCCGCCACCTTTGCGGCAAGCTCTGGCGCTTCTTCGCCGGCACCGAGCCCGACGCGAAAACGCTCGACGGCCTCGCCACCGTGTGGGCCGCTTCCCAAGGCGACGTCAAGGCCGTCCTCCGAGCCATCGCGAGGGCCCCCGCCTTCTGGAGCGGCGAGGTCGTCCGTCAGATGCCGAAGAGTCCCGTCGACTGGACCGTTTCGCTCTTCCGTGCGTTCGGGCTGTCCGACACCTTCCTGCTCCTCGGCGGCGTACCGACCGACCCCTATGCGCCCGTCAAGGAGGACCTCCGCAAGATCGGCGCGGGCGTGTTCTATCTGATGGCCCAGCAAGGATTGACCCTCTTGTTCCCGCCGAGCGTCGGCGGTTGGGAGTGGGGCCCGGCATGGATCACGGCGAACAACACCGTCTCGCGCGTCAACCACGCTCAGCTCCTTTTCGTCGGCGACGACCCGAACCGCTATCTCTCCGTGACCCTCGCGGCGAAGTTCAAGACGGAGGACAAGGTTTCGACGTCGGAGCAGATCGTCGACGCGTTGGCCGACGTCCTCGACGTCCCGCTCGGGCCCGAAGACCGCACCGTCCTGTCCGAAGCCTGCACGAAGGCGGGCGGGGTCAAGGCGCTCGACGACAAGGAATCGGCGTCGCTGCTCTTCGCACAGTTGGGCCGGCTCCTCTTCGCGTTGCCTAAAGCGCAGTTGTGCTAGGTCGGTCTTCCGTGTCCGGGCGGTTCCAGGCGCCGTCTTCGGGGGACCTGTGTTAAGTCGGTGTTCACCGACCCGTTGTCCGTGTTAGAAAGACACACGCACTCGCTTTGGGGGCTCGCGCACAGAGTGTCGAGCCGCAAAGCCCGCTTTAGCGGTTCGCCATCGCGGCTAAGAGTGCGTGGCTTCTTTCAAAGATAATGTCTAACGTCGTCAGGGCCATGAACCCGACGACGTTCGAGGGTGAATATGGCTGACAATCCAATTTTCGTCGACGGGCCGTTCAATATGGTCAAATGGTATTACAGGGCGCCGATCTCGGAGCTCAGGCACTTCCTTTGTGGTCCAGAGCACTGGATCGTGTCGAAGATCATGCCGAAGTCTCCTAAGTGCACGGCGGGTGTCGACCGTCCTCGGATCACGTTTAGGGCCCAGCCGGACACGTGGAACGAGATCACGATTTCGGGCACCTGTGGTCTCCCGGCGATCGACATTATGGGCCGGAAGTCCACAGATTCTGGTCTTCCCGTCTATGACGCTGCGACGGCGGCAGAGTTCTGGAGGGACTTCGAGGACGTCCTGGCGTTCGTCTCGCCGAAAGGTGAGATCAACATCGACTTCATAGAGGGAGAAGCGGCCGATATACACATGCAGGTCGGATCGGACAAGGCGATCCATGCGGGCCTGATGTTCGCGGTCGCCGTGGACCAGAAGGGCTTTATCGACTGGCTCTTAAGGCCCAAGAAGCTCCTGGTGAAGCGGTCGGCCAGATACTTCAGGCCCGCTGAAAGGTTTGTGGACGTGGCCTGGCAGAACATCGAGATCGTTCCGAAAGTGTCTTCGAGGGCAGGGGTCGACGAGCTCTCGATGACTTACGACCATAAAACGTCCGGCGGGTGCACCTATCCTTGCGTCGAGGTCGCTTGTAACGGTTTCAAAGCAGGATTCACTGTCACTGGCACAGGAACGGAAGCCGACCCGTTCAAGTTCCGTTGTGAGCTGTTATCGATGTTGGGCAAGCCCTATTGCGTCAATCCGGTCAATCCTCAAGTGGAGTGCCCTGCCTAGAACACGTCACAAGACTTCAGAACAAAGAGCAAAGAGCAAAGAGAACCATGCCGAACAACGTTTTTAAAGTGACACTACACCCGGACGAGACCGTTTGGGGCGCGACGATCAGCCTGGAAGAGCTGGGGCCATTCTTGGCCGACCCGAAGAGGTGGCTCGGAACGGTCATCTCCGAGCGGGCGGGCCGAGACGCTCCTCTCTTGGTCCACACGACCGGAGCCGACGACAGCGACGAGATCAAATTGTCGGGCATGGAGGAGACGTCGAACGTGTGCCTGAAAATCGGGGGCCGGGCCCTCGCGGTGGGAGGAACCGGGTTCCTCGAAGACCTGCGCACCACGTCTTCGACGAGCGCTTTGGACGAGGAGATCGCGCGGGCCAGCGACAAGGCGTCCGTCGTCACGTATGCCATCCCTAGCTACGGCGAAGTCTGCGTCATGGTCCCTCTGGGGCCTGATTCGTTCCTGACGTTCCAACTCGTCGAGACGCTCCGGCGCGAAGCGGTCCTTGTCCAATGGTTTAACGAGACCGCCTTGCCGAAGTCGTCGCTCCTGGTCGCGGACGACGGCTCGCGACACGAGACCGCACCGGATTCGGTCAAGCTTGTTTCCAGTGAAGGTCAGTCGTCCGCAGTTGACCTTCCCGCCAGAGTCGAACCCTTGACCGACGACCATAGGCTAGCCGGGTTCGATCAGACGGTCCTCACGGTCCAGGCGACGATCGTGGGGAAGGACGACGGCTCAGGCGCCGTCCTGTGCCAGCCCTATGCCTTGAACCTCGAACCGGCCCAATCGTCATAGGCCGTTCGTCCGCACCCCGCGTGCCTGCAGAGTCGTGAACTGCGCAAGGGGAACGTGGGGTGCGGTTCGAGAACGAAAAATCAGCGGCCGATCTTGGCGACCTGGTACTTGAGCCTTCCGGCGGGGGCGTCGAACTCGGCGGTGTCACCGGGTTTCTTGCCCATCAGCGCCTGCCCCATCGGCGATTCCTCGCTGATGTAGTCGTTGTCGGGGTCGGCTTCGACGCTCGCGACCATTCTCACTTCGAACTCGATGCCGCGCTCGGAGTCTTTGACCGTCACCCGCGACCCGAGCCCGACCTGGTCGGTGGGGATCTGGTCGTTCTGGATGACGTCCGCGCTGGCGAGGACCATTTTGAGCTGGTTGATCCGGTCCTCGACGATGGCCTGTTCCATTTTGACTTCGTCGAGTTCGTTGTTGTCTTCCGAGAACTCGCCGTGGTCCTTGCTCTCGCGGATGCGCTCGGCGATCTCGGCGCGCTTGACGTGCGTCAGGTGCGCCAACTCGTCCTGGAGCCGCTTGTGGCCCTCAGGGGTGAGCAGCATAGGCTGCGAAGATTCGAGTTCGAGTTCTTCCATAGGATCGAGCGAGGGAGCGATTCTAGCACGCTGAAGGGCCATATTCCATATTCCCGGTGGGATTGAGACGGACTTTCGCCAGGAAAGGTTCCTGTGCCGCTTCGTTACTACAACGCCTTAACCCGCCCGAGCGTTTTCACGTAGGACCTGGAACCGCACCCAGACCAGGGATAATGTCCCGTAGTGAGCCTGCGCTGGCCTGGTCTTTGTTTCGCTTTCGCGGTCCTTCCGGCCTTGGGACAGGCCGACTCCACGTTCGATCCCGAAAGGGTGCCCCCCCAGATCGTCGTGATGGTGCACAAGCACCGTCTCGGTCCGGACATGGTCGAAGTCACAGCGGCTTCGGCGACCTATCCCAAGGCGTTGCTCGAGTCCCAGGCGGCGGCCATCGCCCGGTTATCGGGCTCCGAGGCCCGCGGGTTGACCACGTTCGTCCAGGGCACGGACCCCAAGTTCAAGTTCGTCAAGGCGACGTTCGCGATGGACGGGATGATCGACAGGGAAGGGGGCCGGATCCGGCTCGACCCCCTCGTGAAAGCGTTCCTCGGCGCCCCCGCGCCTCACACCGTTACGGGCCTCCTCGTGACCTTCGAAGGAGAAAAGCCGGTCGATAAGCAGACGCTCAAGGAGTATTCCGAGCCGGAGAAAGACCCGGTCGTCGCCCTCAAGGCGCGCGTCGCGACGCAACCGGACGCGATCGAATACCGCATCGCCGTCCGCACGCAAGACCCCGCGGCGTTCACGGTCCCGGACCGTTACGTCGAACGAACCGGCCCGGCGGAAACGTCTAAAGCGGTCCGTCCATCGGGGCTGCCGACGGGAGCCATCGCGCTCGTCGCCGTCGCCGCTTTGGCGGGCGGGGCGTTGGTATACTTCCTGCTCGCCGGACGGTCCTCCAGCGCCCGAGGCCGGACAGCTCCAAGGACTTAAGTTTCATGCGTGACGCGACATCCCTCAAGATTCGGGACCTGATCGAAGCCGGCTATGCCGTGACCGCTTCGGACGTGATGATCAAGGTCGGGCACATGCCCATGATGAAGCAATTCAGCGCGATCAAGCCGTTGCCGGGCGATTGGCCGGTCTTGGACGAAGAAGACATCATGCGGCTGCTGGGCGAAGTCATGAACGCCCGGATGAAGGAGAAGTTCGAGGAAACGAACGAGATGGACCTCGCCTTCGAGATCAAAGGAAAGGCCCGCATCCGTACGAACGTCTACCGGCAGCGAGGCGGCCCCGCCGCCGTCATGCGGATCATCCCGGCCCGCATCCGGACGCTTGAGGAACTCGGGCTGCCGTCCGTCCTCGCCGAGCAGACGAAGCACCGCCAGGGCCTCATCCTCTGTACGGGGCCGACGGGTTCCGGTAAGACGACGACCCTCGCCGCCCTGCTCGACATCATCAACGAGCAGCGCCCGGTCCACATCGTCACGGTCGAGGACCCGCTCGAAATCGTCCACGAAGACAAGACCGCCTACTTCAGCCAGCGTGAGATCGGCATCGACACCGAGGACTTCATGCCCGCACTCCGCGCGGTCGTCCGCGAAGCCCCGGACGTCATCCTCATCGGTGAAATGCGCGACGTCATCACGATGCACACCGCGCTCCAGGCCGGTGAAACGGGCCACTTGGTGTTCTCGACGGTCCACACCGCGTCCGCCTACGAGACGCTCGACCGAATCATCAACATGTTCCCGCCGCACGAAAAGGTGCACCTCTGCCAGCGCTTGGCCAACTCGCTCCGTGCGATCATCGCGCAGAAGCTCGTCCCGCGCGCCGACGGTCAGGGCCGCGTCGTGGTCCCCGAAATCCTCATTTGCACGCCGACGGTCTCGAAAGCTATCGAAGACGGGCACTTCGGAGACATCTATCACCTGATGAACGAAGGCGGCTTCTGGGGCATGCAGACCATGAACCAGGGCCTCGCGCGGTACGTCAAGGCGGGCATCATCTCGGAAGAGGTCGCGATCAACTACGCGGGCATCGTGTCCGAGTTGAAGCAGATGCTACGCCGCTAATCTCATCCGGCTCCCTCTCTGGCCCGTCCGAGCACGTCTCGGACGGGCTTAAATGTCCGTTATGCTCTGGATTCTTGGGCTTGCAGCCGCTGGGGGAGGCGTCATCGCCGCGATCAGCGGCTTCGGAATCGGGAGCGTCCTGACCCCGACCCTTGGTCTCGCAGTGCCGGCCAAGCTCGCCGTCGCAGCCGTTTCCGTCCCTCATTTCGTCGCTACGGCCTACCGACTCTGGCTCGTCCGCGAACACGTCGATCGCAAAATCCTCTTCTCGTTCGGAGTGACGAGTGCTACCGGGGGACTCCTTGGGGCCGTGGTCAACCTCATCGCGGCCTCCCGATCCCTGGAAATCGTGCTGGCCGCCCTGCTCTTGTTCGTCGGTATCGGGGGCTTGACCGGATGGACGAAGCGATTGCGCTTCGAAGGACCGTGGGCTTGGGCCGCGGGTGCCGTTTCGGGGTTTCTAGGAGGGCTGGTCGGAAACCAAGGCGGCCTTCGGGCAGGGGCCATGATCGGCCTAGGGGTCAACCGTGACGCCTTCGTGGCGACGAGCACGGCGACAGGTCTTATCGTCGACTGTGCGCGGATGCCGGTCTACGTCGCGACGCAAGGCCCTGCCCTGTGGAAGCTGCTTCCAGAGATGACGGTGATGACGGTAGGCGTACTTGTCGGGACGGTACTGGGCGTCAAGGTCGTGCGACGTCTCCCAGAAGCCCTGTTCTCACAAGTGGTCTCCACCTTGTTGATACTGCTCGCCGCGTGGCTTCTGGCCAAGCCCGGAGGGTCGTTCACGTATGGCACTCCTGTCGTCGCGCACTTGCGCGACCCCGGTCGCACCGACGTCGTCCGGTCGCTGAGCGAACGACGAGCGAACGACGAGCGAACGACGAAAGGTGGGCCAAGGGCGTCGGACCGGCGTCCGGACCGGTCCACGACCGGACGTCCGATCCAAGAGCCGAGTGATCCAAGTTCCAGCGTCGCGCCCTCGCCTTAGTCTAAGCTGAAGCCGCATGGACGGCATCGCGGTCTTTTCTGGTCAAGGACACCCGTCGCTCGCCCGGGACATCGCCCGGGACATGGGCGTCCCGTTGCGCGAGACCCTGTTCCGGAGGTTCTCGAACGACTGCCAGTACGTGCAACTGCTCGAGAGTTGCCGGGAGAAGGACGTCTTCATCATCCAGCCTCTGTGCCCGCCGGTCCAGGAGAACCTCATGGAGCTCCTGCTGATGCTGGACGCGGCGCGCGGGGCTTCGGCCAAGCGCCGGACGGCCGTCATCCCGCACTACGCCTATGCGAGGTCGGACAAGAAGGATTCTCCTCGCATTTCGATCGCGGCGAGGCTCATCGCCGACGTGCTCGCTACGGCCGGCGCGGACCGCGTTCTCACGGTCACGCTCCATTCCGATCAGATCCACGGCTTTTTCAGCGTGCCGGTCGACCATCTGAACGCTCTAGGCGTCCTCGCCGCACACTATAAGGACCTGGAACTGCGGGACACGGTCGTCGTCTCGCCGGACCTGGGTAACGCGCGGTCGGCCTCGCGGTTCGCCAGGATGCTGGGCTTGCCCGTGGCCGCCGGCCGCAAACAGCGGATGGCGGACGACCGGGTCGTCATCGATACGGTGGTCGGCGAGGTCGAAGGTTTGGACTGTCTCGTGATGGACGACGAGATCGCGACGGGGGGCAGCATCATCGAACTCCTCCAGAAGCTGCGGAGCTTGGGCGCCCGCTCGTTCCGGATCGCCTGCACCCATGGGCTCCTGACCGGGCCCGCCGTCGAGCGGTTGTCGGCCCCGGACGACGTCCTCGAGATCGTGGTGACCGACACGGTGCCGATCCCGGAAGAGAAGCGCGGCCCGAAACTGAAGGTGCTGTCGGTCGCCCCGATGTTGGCCGATGCGATCGCGCGCATCCACCACGGCGAGTCGGTCAGTACGCTGTTCGAGCCCTGAGGTCGGGGTCAGAACTCCGTGCGGTTGGTCAGGAAGTATTCGATCCACTGACCGCAAGTCCGGCCTCCGCCACCGTCGGCGTCGAGGCTCCAACAGAGCTGTTCCATCTCTTTCCGGCCTTTGGGCATGATCAGGTGCCGATAGGCGGGCGTCTGGTAGCGGCCCATGAAAACGGTCTTGGCGTGTCCGTCGACGAAAACGCGCACCCATCGTCCGTCGTTACGGGCGACGGCGTCCGAATAGTGGATGCCGGGAGAACCGGTCAGGTTCTGCCAGTTGAACGCGGTGGTGTACATCGGTTCGTCCTGTGTGGTCTGGAACATGACCATGTCGCCCGGTTGCGGATAGAAGGTCATCGGGCGGCCGTACATGATGTCGATGTCCGGCGGGACGTTGGTGATCCGGGAGAACATTCCGGACTCGTTCCCGATGCCGTAGATGCCGATGTTGACGCCGTAGCCCATGCAACGTGCGCTTTCTTCCGCCTTCCAGTCGTTCTTGTACTGCTTGCACTGGTTCTTACGCAACGGGTCGTACATGATCCCCCAGTTCTTGACGTAAGGTTGGAACATGATCTGGTACTCGTCTGTACGGAACGGGCGACCGATCCAGGCATGGTGCGGAAAGGTGTCGTCGTTGTCGGCCGTGTACATCAGCGCGGCGTTGCCGAGCTGCCGGATGTTGCTGATGTTCTGGGTGTGGAGCGCGGCGGCTTTGGCCCGGGCGAACACGGGGAACAGGATGGCGGCGAGGATCGCGATGATCGCGATGACCACCAGAAGTTCGATCAGCGTAAAGGCCCGGCGCACGGTCATGACACCGATTGTACTGTCCTCGGGTCTCGTGCCGTTAGCGGGATCGTGGCTTCAGACCGAAAATTCGTAGCCGCAAGCGGCGCGCAGGCGGTCGAGGCACCGCATGTTCGCCAGGGTGTCTTCCCAAGACACGTAAGGGCACTCGCGCCTGTCGAGGAACTCGGCGACGGCGTCGGCTTCGTAGGCGTAGAGTTCGGTGCCGGTGCACCCGAACTCGAAGACCTCGGGATCTTTGCCGTCCCTCAGCAGAGTCATGTGCGATCCAGGGAAGCTCTTCCACGGCTCGTCGACCACGAGCATCCCCTCTTCACCATAGACGACGGCGTCGTTCCGCATCGTCAAGTGGATGCCGCATGCGATGGAAGCCAGGGCGCCGCCAGGGAAGACGAGCGTCCCTGCCCCAAAGGAGTCGTAGCCCCGTGACAGGTCTGCGGTGTACGTCACCTCGACGGGCTCTTCGCCGACCGCCATCCGGGCGAAAGACGTGCAGTAGCTCCCGACGTCGAGCAACCCGCCTCCGCCGACCCGTCCGTCCGTCCTGAAATTCTGCCAGTCCGGTTTGGACTTGAAGCAGAAGGTCGCGGCGACGGCTTTGACCTTGCCGATCGCACCGTCTTTGAGAAGGCGTTCGACCGCCCGGGTCTGTGGCGAACACCGGTACATGAACGCCTCCATGAAGAACACGCCGCTTTCGCGCACGGATCCGAGGGCCGATTCCGCTTCGGGAGCGGTCAGCGTGAACGGCTTTTCACAGAGGACGGCCTTACCTTCCCGGGCGGCGCGGACCGTCCACTCGGCATGGAGGTGGTGGGGCGTCGCGACATAGACCGCGTCGACGTCGGGGTCGCAGACGACCTCTTCGTAGCTTCCATAGGCGCTGGCGCCGTACGGTCGGGCCAGAGTGCGGGCCCGATCAAGGTCGCGCGCACCGACCGCCCGGACTTCGCCGGTTTTGGACGCCGAGACGCCTTCGGCGAACTTATGGGCGATGTTGCCCGCCGTCAGGATGCCCCACTTCAGCGCCATCTTCCGGTCATACCGGAGCCGGGACCTTCCGTGCCGGCCCGACCTGCACATATGGGGTCCGGTGCGAAGGTAGGGCGACCGCCGGCCGGGTCTCGGACCGGAACATCCTGGAGTTGAAGGACGTAGTAACGGAAAGCCGGGCCCCTCTCGGGTCTGGTAGAAACTGGCCGGACCCTATGAACACTCTTTCTGACAAGGCCCTGAATCTCGGTTCGGAGGACGCCCGATGAGCGCCAACATGGAAAAGTGGCGCCATATCGATGGTTCTGACGCGCTCGTCGACAAGCCGTACATGCGCATCGAGTTCCAGCGCGGCGACCCTCGCACGGCCGGTGCGAACGGTTGCAGCCTCGAGGACGTGATCGAAGTCTTGATCCAAAAACTCCTGGACTTCCAGGGCCGCGACTTGGCGTGCCGCGAGAACGCGGTCGCGCTCTGGCACTTGGCCGAAGCGCAAGAGGCGCTCGTGGCCCGGGCCAACGCACGGGAGAAACAGGGCGTCCGGGGATCAAAGGAGCCGCACGTGAGCGTCGACCTTGAGCCGCGGCCTGCACCCGTCGAAACACTCGTCCTTTAGTCGAAGGCCGTCGAAGGACGGTTCCCGTCAGCGGAGCGCCCGAGAGGGTGCGGCCCGGTCGGACCTTGGGATAAAATCGGAGCGCGCATGACCAATTTGACGCGCCTCCTTCACAAGGTTGTCGAAGTCGATGCCAGCGACCTGCACCTGAAAGCGGACAACCCGCCGATCATGCGCATACATGGCGACTTGGTCCGGCTCGACGAACCGGCGCTGTCCGAGGAAGAGCACCAGAAGATGCTCCTCGAGATCCTCAACGACGAACGTCGCGAGAGGCTCATGAGCTTTAAGGAGTGCGACCTGTCGTACGCCATCCCCGGCCTGGCCCGGTTCCGGGTCAACATGTTCTGGCAGCGCGGGAAGATCGGCGCGGTCTTCCGCTTGATCCCCTACAAGATCCGGACGATCGACGACCTGAAGATTCCCCAGGTCTGCAAAAAGGTCGCGCTCTTGCCGCGCGGGCTGGTGATCGTGACGGGCCCGACGGGTTCTGGCAAGTCGACGTCGCTCGCCGCGATCATCGACCACATCAACATCAGCGAGCGCCGGCACATCATGACGATCGAAGACCCGATCGAATACGTGCACGAAGACAAAAAGGCGATCATCAACCAGCGCGAGCTCGGGACGGACACCCATTCGTTCGCGGACGCTCTCCGGCACGTGATGCGTCAGAACCCGGACGTGATCCTCGTCGGCGAAATGCGCGACCTCGAGACGATCCAACTCGCGATCACGGCGGCCGAGACGGGGCACCTCGTCTTTTCGACCCTTCACACCGTGGACGCGGCCCAGACGATCGACCGCATCGTCGACGTCTTCGACCCTGAGCAGCAGGAACAGATCCGCACCCAGCTCGGCGTCACGTTGCAGGCCGTCGTTTCACAGTCGCTGTTGCCGCTCAAGAACGGGACGGGGCGCGTGGCCGCGTTCGAGGTCATGGTCGCGACGCCGTCGATCCGCACGATGGTCCGGGAGGGGAAGACCCACGCCCTGTACCACGACATCCAAACAGGCATCGAACACGGGATGCAAACGCTCGACGGGAGCCTGTTGGGCCTCGTGAAGGACGGCCTCATCGACTACGAAATGGCGCTGTCCAAGAGCTCCTTGCCTGCCGAGTTCTCGCGGCGAGCGGTCAACATGGGCCTCGTCAGCGCAGACATGGCCCATGCGCCGATGTCGTAAACGGGCCGTTACCCGGGCGCATCGGAAGCAGGAGTTGGGCTAGAATCAACCCGTGCTTGCCGTCGAGGGCCTTCTGCGCCGCTGCGTCGAAATGCAGGGTTCCGACCTGCACGTCAAGTCCGATACCGGAAAGGTCTACGTCCGCGTCCACGGGGACTTGATCCCGCTCGACGACGTCCCCCATTTCACGGACCAAGAGTTCCGCGACGCGATGGGCCGGTTGCTCCGCCAAGAGCAGATCGACAAGTTCGACCGCGACATGGAGCTCGACTTCGCGCTCGAAGTCGTCGGGGTCAGCCGCTTCCGCGGGAACATGTACATCCAGCGCGAGCACGCCCAAGCCGCGTTCCGGGTGATCCCTTACGACATCCAGAACATGGAAGACCTGAACCTGCCGAAGGTCTGCTACGAGTTCATCGAGCGGCCCCGCGGATTGGTCTTGGTCACCGGCCCGGCGGGATCCGGCAAGTCGACGACGCTCGCCGCCATGGTCGACCGCGTCAATTCGACTCAGAAAGTCCATATCGTCACGGTCGAAGACCCGATCGAGTTCGTCCACGAAGACCGGACGGCCCTGATCAACCAGCGCGAACTCGACGTCGACACCCATTCGTTCGCCAACGCTTTGAAATACGTGCTGCGTCAAGACCCGGACGTGATCCTTGTCGGCGAGATGCGCGACCTGGACACGATCCACTTGGCGATCACGGCGGCGGAGACGGGCCACTTGGTCTTCGCGACCTTGCACACCGTCGACGCGGTCCAGACGGTCGACCGTATCGTCGACGTCTTCCCGAACCACCAGCAGCAGCAGATCCGGATGCAGTTGTCCGTCAACCTGCTCGGGGTCGTGTCCCAGACCCTTGTCAAACGCAAGGACGGGCGGGGGAGGGTCGCGGCCTTCGAAGTCCTGAACGCCACCGGGGCCATCCGGAACCAGATCCGGGAGAACAAGACGTACCAGATCGGATCGATCATTCAAACCGGAGCCCGTCAGGGGATGCAGACTCTCGACCAGTCGTTGGCCAAGTTGACTTTGGCAGGACTTGTGACGCAACCCGACGCGATGAGCAAGGCCAAAGATCCTGGGGAGTACCTCCGGTTGATCTCGACGGGCGCTCCTGGCGACCATGGTCCGGGCGCCGCGTCCGCGACCGCTCCCCCGCCTCCGGGCCAAGCACCGGGTGCGCCCGCGCCGCCACCCGGGGGCGTCCGAGGGCAACCGAACCGGCCGGGCTACAACCGCGGCGACTGAGCGGGGTTACTTTCGGGTCAGGAACGTTCTGAGTTCCTTCAACTTGTCGGTGTTGATCAAGTCGACTCCGGCCGCCTGGAGGAGCGTCCAACCAGGCTCGTCGTCCGGGGCTGCCCAAAACCGTACGCGACGTCCTTGTGCGTGGGCGCGCCGGACGATGTCGGCCAACTTGGTGCGTCGGTCGTCCGAGAGGTCAGCCCGAGGGGTCGCAAACGTGTCCGTGTAGGACGCGCTGACCAAGGGGATCAAGAGCGGAGACGGGTCCGAATCCAGGTCGGGGAGCCTTCCGTCGATGAAAGCCTCCCGTGAGTCCAAACGGCTCAACGTCGCGATCGGGCGGTCGCCGGACAGCACGACGGAAACGGCCCCTTTGACCAACTTCCTGCGTTCGACGCGTTGGAGCATCGGTCGGTACGGCTTCAGGTCCCTTTCGAGCCGCGCCCAGACGGCTTCACCGTCGGCCTTGATGTCCACGAGCAGCGTGAACGGCGTCTTCTGGGCATAAACGGACTTCCACTTCTTCCAGCGCTCGTAAAGCGGCTTTAGGTACAGGGCGTCGAGCGTCCGCCCAGGCCTGAGCCCTTGACGGTCGTGACCGACCCTGAGTTCGCCCTCTACAAGGAACACGTCGGCCTCGACACTGACGAACCCCTGCTCCAAGGCATCGAACAAAGGCCGGGCGTGTCCGTAGTCGTTATGGGCGTGCGCGTTCGTCAAGACGGAGACCTGCAGGGCCAGTGCCAGGAGCATGGGTCTAGTATCGCCCGGTCGTTTGCCGTAGGGCCATCCGCCCTTGCCCCGGATCAAGGCTCGGTGCTAAAATGTCCGTCCCAGCGCGGGGGTGTAGCTCAGTGGTTAGAGCGCCGGCCTGTCACGCCGGAGGTCGCGGGTTCAAGTCCCGTCATCCTCGCCATTTCGTGCCGCGGTAGCTCAGTTGGTAGAGCAATGCACTGAAAATGCATGGGTCGCCGGTTCAAGTCCGGCCTGCGGCACCATCCTGTTTTTCGCCCGTTCGAACAGGCCCGAGCGTCCCGGTTTCGTTCCGTAGGGGAACCCAAAACAGGCGTTCAAGCGTTACAATCCTAGACACCGCCGGAAGACCGGAGGCCAGACCGTCATGATGAAACCCCTCGCCCTGATCGGCCTCAGCGCCGTCCTCGCCGTCGCCGCATCCGCTCAGAAGGTCACCGTCAGCGCCTCCGCCGGAGCCGCTAAGTCGGGCAAGGTGCCCGTGACGGTCACGATCAAGATCCCGGAGGGATATCACATCTACAGCAGCAAGGCTCACGATACGGGCATCCCGACTTCGGTCAAGTCCAAGACGGCGACGTTCAAGGTCGCCTCGGCGAGTTACCCACCGACCAAGCCGTTCACGACCCTGGGCGAAACGGTCCAAGTCTACGAAGGCAAGACCGTGATCAAGCTCATGCTGGCGCCCACCAAGAAGCTGTCGGGCAAACAGACAGTGCAACTCGCCGTGACCAGCCAAGCCTGCAACGACCGCACGTGCATGCCGCCGGACACCCAGGTCGTCTCCGTTTCGTTCAAGCTGTAAGGTCGGCCGATGCGTAGGCTGACGTTCGTCGCGATCGCACTCGCGCTCGGCGCCATGGCCGTAGCCCAGCAGGCTACGGTCGAGCAGGCGCAGTCCAAGGGCATGCTCGCCTATCTGGCGTTCTGCTTTACGGGCGGTCTTGTCTCGCTTTTGACTCCGTGCGTCTTCCCGATGGTGCCCGTCACCGTCAGCTATTTTTCCAAGCGAGAAAAGGGAAGGGCCTTGCCGGAAGCTCTCGCCTATAGCTTCGGCATCGTCAGTACGTTCGCCATCCTCGGCGTCGCCGCGTCGGCGATCTTCGGAGCGACGGGCATCACCGCCTTCTCGGCGAACCCGTGGGTGAACCTCGTCCTTGGCGTCGTCTTCATCGTGCTCGCCCTCAACCTGTTCGGGCTCTTCGAGATCCAAGTGCCGTCCTTCCTGACCCGAAAGACGAACGAGCAGCGCTCTCGAGGCGGCTTGGTCGGTCCGTATTTTATGGGGATCACGTTCTCGCTGACCAGCTTCACGTGTACGGCTCCGATCGCGGGCTCGCTTCTGGCTGCAGCGGCCAAGGGTGGAGACCTCGTCGCGCCGACCGTCGGGATGGCCACGTACGGAATCGCTTTCGCAGCCCCGTTTTTCTTCTTGGCCTTGTCTCCGTCGTCGCTGAGCAAGCTACCGAAGAGCGGCGAGTGGATGAACACCGTCAAGCCCGCCTTGGCCTTCATCGAACTGGCCGCCGCCGTCAAGTTCCTTTCGAACGCGGACCTCGGGTTCGAACTGGCCCTGATCACACGGCCTGTCTTCCTCGTCCTGTGGACAGCGATCTTCGTCGGGCTCGCGCTCTACCTGATCGGCGTCCCGAAAGCCCTCAAGAGCACGGGTCTGGCGCGCAAGGCCTTCGGGGTCGCGTCCTTCGCCTTCGCGGTGTTCCTCGCTTTCGGGATTTCAAAGCCGTCTTTAGGCGTCGTCGAATCGTTCCCGCCACCCGACCCCTATCCTGCGAAGACCAACGCGTCGGGCCATGAGGGACAGGTCGCGACGAAGAAAGACGTCAAAGGACGGATCGAGGCCGCCAACTACGACGAGGCGTTGAAGCTGGCAAAAGAGACAGGTCGACCGGTGTTCATCGACTTCACGGGGGTCGCGTGCGTGAACTGTCGGCTCATGGAAAAGCACGTCTTCCCCAAGGAGGTCGTTTCCTCGGAGTTGGACAAAATGGTGACCGTCCAGCTGTACACCGACCGTCCCAAGCCCGAGGACCAGGCCAATCAAAAGCTTCAGCAGGAGTTGGCCCAGAACGTCGCCTTGCCGACTTACGTGCTTCTCACGCCAGAGGGCAAGGTGATCGGAAAGTTCGAGGGTCTGGCCCAAAGCCCGGAAGAGTTCGCTGGGTTCCTGAAGAAGGGCGGCGCCTGAACCCGGCCCCTATTTCGGCAGGTGCAGGAGGCCGTACAAGACGGCGACGAGAGTCAGGGCCGTGAACACGGCCATGATCATCAATCCGACCAAGTCGAACCGGGGGGGTTGCGTCTTACCTTTCCGGCTGAGTTTCGAAGCGGCTTTCGAGCGACGGGCGAGATCGTCCAGCAACGGGGACAAGGATTGACCCTTCGGCATCCGAAAATGTTGGGCGAGCGGGTCGGGCTCGGCGTGGCCGGGTCGTTCGACACGGTGCAAAGGCTCTTCCAACTCCCGAAGCGCCAGGCTGAGCCGTCGTTCGGCGTCTTCGGCCCGAAGCCGTTCCAAGGCATCCAGAACTTCGGACTTTGACCGGCCGGTCGCCTCTGCCACCGCCTCTACGGTCACCGAATCGTCTGAAGGGCCGGTCGAGGCGTGAAGATCGTCGCAGAAAGAACCGTCAAAGACGTTCAGGAGCCATTGAAGCTCGTCGGGGTTGATCTGACCAATCGGCGCCTTGTTTTCGGTCGTTTCCTCGAATTCGTGCGCCATGGACGGGCCCCCACGATTATGCCGCGTCCTGGAACGCCAGGGACCTCCCTCGCTCAGTCTTGTCCCGGGGCGACGACACGCTCGAGGGCTTCGACGAGGGACCGCCGGACAGCGGGGTCCATGGTGCCCAAAACGCGGGCGGCGCGGTCGGACCTTGATCGACGCCGTGCCGACATCTGCTCCCGTCCTTCAGCAGACAAACCCACGGTCTTACACCTCTTGTCCGAGGACGAGCATGTCCGTTCGACCAGACCCGAAGCCTCGAGTTTGGTGACGAGCTGGGTCACGGCAGGCAAGCTGACGCCGAGTTCAGTGGAGAGCTCCGTCGACGACCTGGGACGGGCGAAAAGCAGGCGCATCACCCGCATTTGGGAGAGGGGAATGTCGCCAAGGGGTTCGTCCTCGACGCCAGGAAACAGGGCCCGAAGGGCGAGAGGAAGAAGTTCTTCGAGGCGCTCGGCTTCTTTGAGGACGTCGCTCACGGCCGGGCCTCCGGTGCCTCCGTTTCGGCGGCGAGGCCCGCAACGCTGGGCTGGACGAGGTCGGCCCGGGTGAGGTCTCGGTCGGTCTTCCGCCACTTTCGGATCAGGTCGTCGAACAACGTGTAGACGACAGGGACGACGAGGAGCGTCAAGATGGTCGACGTCGTCAGGCCACCGATAACGGCCGTCGCGAGAGGCGCTTGGGTCTCCGATCCCCGGCCAAGAGCGAGGGCCAAGGGGATCATGCCCATGACGGCGGCGCAGGTCGTCATCAAGATCGGCCTTAGACGGGTCGGGCCCGCCGTCAAGATGGCTTCGTCCCGAGGGACGCCCCTTCGGCGCAGTTGGTCCGTGTAATCGACCAACAGGATGCCGTTCTTGACGACGATGCCGACCAGCATCAAGAGTCCGATGAAGGCGGTCAGACCCATCGCCCGGCCTGTCAGAAAGAGGGCCAGGAACACGCCGATCGAGCAAAGGGGGACTGACGTCAAAACGACGAGCGGCATGACGAACGATTCGAACTGCGACGCGAGGAGCATGTAGATCAGGGACACCGCGAGCACGACGGCGAGCCCCATGCCTGAGAACTCTTCGGCTCGGCGCTTTTGGTTCCGGCCGAAGTCCCACCTCGTCCCCTCCGGCATGTCCGATTTGCCCATGGCCGTGGCGATGTCGGCTTGAACGTCGCTTTCCGGTCGGCCGGAGACGCGGCCCGTGATCGCGACGTACCGTTGCCGGTCGATGCGGGTGATCTCGTTCGGGCCGAGCGCGACGGTCGCAGAAGCGATGTCGCCCAGTCGGACGGTGGGCTGGACGCCTCCTGTCCGGAGGCTGGCTTGAACGGGAAGAGCCTTGAGCTGATCGATCGTCTTTCGGTCGGACTCGGGCACCTGGACGTTGATCGGGAACTGGAAGCCGTTCTCGTGGTAATAGCCGGACTGGCGGCCGGTCGTGGCGGCGTCGAGCACGGCGGCGACGTCGGAGAAGCTGATCCCGAGTTGCTCGGCCTTCGTCCGGTCGACGGTCCACTGGATCTCGGGTGCCGAATCCTGGACGCTGACGTCGACGCTTTCCAGTCCGGGTATCGACCGCATCGTCTCGGCCACGGTCTTTGCCGTCGCCGAAATCTGTTTGAGGTCCGAACCGAAAACGTCGACCTCCATGTTCGTGTTGCCTCCCGAAATGATGTTGGTCACGAGGTCGTACGGCGTGACCAAGATCCGGGCTCCGCTGATCTGACCGAGCTTTCCTTGAACCGCCTTGATGACGTCTTGCGTCTTGCGTTTCCGTGACGACTTGAGCCGGACGGTCGCGGACCCTTGGTTCGCAATGGCCGAAGACGTCGTCCCGCGGAGGCTCAGTGTCGTGCCGGAAGCCGAGAACACGGTCTCGACGTCCGGGTCGGCCATGAGGATCCGTTCGACCTCACGGACCTTCTCGTCGGTGACGGCCAGGGCGGTCCCGACGGGCATTCGGACGTTGACCGTGAAGTCGCCGCTATCGGTCTGGGGCAGCGTCTCCGACCCGACGAGCGGTATGAGGAAGACGCTGAGTCCGGTCGTCCCGGCGGCAATGCCCAAGACCGTCCAGCGGTGTTTCAGCGCCCACCGGAGCGATCCTCGGTAGCCCTCGTCCAGGGCATGGAACTTCTGGCCGAGCCAATCGAAGAGGCGGTCCAACCAACCCGCCTTGAGGCCCCGTTCGGCGCGGAGCTCCGGGTGGGCCTCGATCAGGACTTCCTCCTCCTTGATGAGCCGCGACGCCAACATCGGCACGACCGTCATCGCGTCGAGGAGGGAGACGGCGATCGAGAAGATGACGACGAGCGCGAACTGGGTGAACGTCTGTCCGGCCTGGCCCTGGATGAGGAGCAGGGGCATGAAGACGATCATGATCGTCAGGGTCGATGCGACGACGGCGGAGAGGATCTCCGTCGTGCCGGTCACGGCCGCTTCCGCGGGCTTGAGTTTGTCGCGCTCGATATGACGGAAGATGTTCTCAAGCACGACGACGGCGTCGTCGACGATCAGTCCGGTCGCCAAAGCGAGCCCACTGAGGCTGATCGTGTTCAACGTGAACCCCCCGAAGTACAGCAAGGCGAAGGTCGAGACGATCGAGAAGGGGATGCTCAGCCCGACGACCATCGTGCTCCTCACGTTGCGCAAGAACATCATGAGGATGCCGACGGCGAGGACGCCGCCGATGAGCGCCGTAGCCTTCAAGTCTTCGATCGAGTGCTCGATGAAGCCAGACTGGTCGTACGCGATATTGAACTTGAGGTCGGGATATTGTTCGAGTGCGGCTTCGACTTTCCGGTCGAGGCTCGCGGCCGTACTGACGGTGTTCGCGCCGCTCTGCTTCGAGACGATGACGCCGACGGCGGGCTGACCGTTGAGCCGAGTGTAGAGACGGGTCTCAGGATGGGTGTCGCGGACCGTGGCGACGTCGGCGAGCGAGACGATTTGGCCGTTCAGGCTTGTCAAAGGGACTTGCAGAGCGTCTTCCGGTTTGGCGAAGTTGCCGACACTTCGAATGACGAATTCGGTCTGACCCTGCCTAGCGATCCCGCCGGGAACGTTTAGGTTCTCTTCCGTCAACCTGTCGCTGACTTGTTTGAGCGACAGGTTGTAGGCTTGGAGGCGTTTGGGGTCGACGTCGACGATGACCGCTCTCGTGTCGCCGCCCGTCACGGTCGCGGCAGCGACCCCGTCGGCCGATTCGATCATCGGAGCAACCTCGGTGTCCAAGAGGGTGCGCAACTTGACCGGGTCGTCGATCCCACTGACACCATAAATGCGGATCGGCAGGGTCGACGGGTCGAATTTGAAGACGACGGGATCGCTCAATGCGTCGTCGTTGGGAAGCGACCGTTTCGCCCTTTGGACGAGCTGAAGGACGTCGACCGCGGCTTGCCCGATGTCCGTCCCCCAGTTGAATTGGATGCGGACGCTCGATTGTCCCTGGGACGTCGACGAACTGACCTGATTGACGTTCGGCGCCGAAGACACCGCCTGCTCGATAGGGCGGGTCACCTGGGTTTCCATTTCTTCCGGTGCCACGTTCGCCCAGCTCGTACTGACGACGACGGTCGGGATCGTGACCTTGGGAAGGAGGTCGATCGGTAGCCGGACGAGGCAGATGGCGCCGAGGAGCACCAGGGCCGCGATGCGCATGGTGACGGCGACGGGTCGTGTGACCGAAAACCGGGCGATGTTCACTTCTTGGCCCCGGCCTCGGCCGCCTTGGCCTTCTGGCCGTCGCGCAGCGGCGCATAGCTCAAGCGGACGACCTCTTCACCGGGCTCGAGGCCCTTCGTCACTTGGACGACGTCGGCGTCTTCGGAGCCGGTCTGCACGGTCCTCCGTTCGACCGTCCCGTCTTTCTTGAGGACGAACAGCGCTCCGTCTTTGATGGCTTCGCGGGGAACGACGACCGCGGCCCTGACTCTTTGCGTCGTCACGCCGACCTGAGCGAACATTCCCGGCCTGAACCGACGGGCGGGGTTGTCGATGCGGATCCGGAACGTGAACTGACGGGTCACCGGATCAGCGGCAGGGTTGATCTTCTCGACAGGAGCCTTCAACGTCTCGCCGGGAACGGCGTCGAAGCGGACGTCGACGGTTTGGCCGACCTTCAAGGAACCGGCGAGACCGATCGGTGCGGACACCGTCACGTACAGCCACCGGAGGTATTGGACCGTCACCACGGGCTGTCCGGGTCCGGCGACGTCCCCGAGATCGGAGCTACGGGCCGTCACCGTGCCATCGATCGGTGAGCGGAGCACAAGGTCGGCCCGGCGGGACTCGACTTGACGCAACTCGGCTTCCGCGCTCCCGACCGCGGCGCGGAGGGCGGCGATGTTCTCGCGGTACGCCTTCGTCTGGCCACGGTTCGCCCTGGCCGCTTCCCATGTCGCCTGGTTCTGGGCGTTCCTTGCCTCTGCCGCCGTCAATTCGGCGCCTAAGCGCTTCTTGTTGACGATGGCCGTCTGCTTCGCCGCGTCGAGTTGGGCCTTCGCCGAGTCTACGGAAGCCTCCGCTTGATTGACGCCTTCTTCTGCGAGACGGACCAAGTTCTCCTGGACCGTCACTTCCGTACGTGCATCGTCCAGTTCTTGCTTTGACACGTAGCCCTTGGATTCGAGGGTCGAGAGCCTGTCCGACTTCGACTTGGCGTTGGACCAGTTCGCCTTGGCCGAGGCGAGTCCGGCGCGCGACGACTTGAGGGCGGCCTCCGTGACCCTCAGTTTGGCGTTCGCGTCGCTGATCTGGTTCTGGTCGGTCTGGATCTTGGCGCCCATCGTTTGGCGCGTCTGCTCCAGGTCGGCCCGAGAACTGGTCACGCCTGCGCCTTGGACGCGGATCGAGCTCTCGATGCCCACGTTGTTCGAAGCTTCGGCGACCAGGGCCTGAGCCAGTCGCGAGCGCGCTTCGGCGACGGCCGAACGCTGTTGGAGGACAAGGGCGTCGAGTTGGGCCGGATCGAGCCGCACAAGGGCTTGGCCGACGGTGACGTCGTCCCCTTCCCGGACGGCGACGTCCGTGATCTTGCCGGTTTCCCGGGGCGAGAGTTTGGCCACGAAGGGCGACTCGACCGTCCCGACCAGGTCGACGCTTTGGACGACGTCACGGGGGCCGGCGACGGTCGTCGAGACTTGGGCCGGAGCGCCCTTTCGGGACTGTTGTTGGGCAGAGAGCGCCCGAGCCTCCGCCGCCTTCGTCGAAAGCCGCCAGGCGACCGATCCGACCACCACGGCGCCCACGACACTTGCCACCACCCACGTCCGCTTCATGTCCGCTCTCAAGATACTTAAGCTTACTTATCCTTTTCAGGACTCGTCACCGCAAAGTGGCCGTTCTTTTGTTGTTTCAGTCGGAACGTGGCCGAGGGCCCGGGCGGCTTAGGGCCAATGACATCAAATTTCCGAGAATTTTGATCCTTAGCGAACGTCGGCCGCCCTCAGAGCGTCGTTTCTTGACGAGCGGTCGCATCCACATTGTCTTCGGGCACGTGGCGAGTGACCGTCGCAGACGGGCGGCGACGCCCGCATGAGCCAGAAAATCATGATCGCAATCTTCCCGTCCTCGATATGAGGACGGGTTTTTTCATTCCCGCCCCTTTCCGCTCCTCAAAACTTCCGAGAGGACCTCGCGCAAGTCCTGCCTGGCAGCGAAGAGGCCGGACCAAGCGTCACCCCTGGTCGCGACGCGTTTCATGACCGTCCGTATGTCGAACGTCTCGGGGCCGGTGCGGCCAAGCCGCGACCATTCGACGGGGCAGGACACCGGCGCACCCGGCAGCGCACGCGGTGAATACACCGATGCCAAGGTCTTGCCCCGCGCGTTCATGTTGTAGTCGAAGAAGACCTTGCCCGGCCTCTTTTTGACCGCCCACTCCACAGTGACGCGTCCAGGGTCTGCCGCGACCAGTTCCCGGCCGATCATGGCTGCCAGCTCGCGACATTCTTCGAACGGTACGTCCCGCACTATCGGCAGAAACGCATGAAGCCCCGTCTTGCCCGAGGTCTTGAGGAACACGTCGAGCCCGAGCCGGTCCGTGAGCCGTTTGAGCTGACGGGCGACACGGACCGTCGCTTGGAACGCCTCGGGGCTCGGTTCCGGTTCCTCCCCCGGCGCCTCCTTCCCCGAGTAGACGTACGGGTCGAGGTCGAAGACGATGACGTCCGGGTAGTTCAAGGCCGAGGCGTCAAGGGCCGCTTCACTCTGTGCGAACGTCGTCGGCCGACGGTCGGCACCATCGTCGGCGGTCGTCCTTGAAAACCAGGGATGGATCTCGACCGTCCCCATCTGCCCGAGCCAGATCAACGTCCAGAGGTCGTTGCAGAGAACGTAAGATCCGGAAGAGTGCCGCGACTCCGACCAGACGTCGACGGTCTGGACGAACGCGGGCATTTTGTACGGAACGTGTTTCTGAAGGATGCGCTCGCCGGACAAGCCGTCCGGCATCCGGATCAGAGTCAAGGGCCGGTCTGCCAGGTGGGGCAAGAGCGCGGGGGCGACCGTCGCGTAGTACAAGATCAAGTCCCGCTTGGTCAGTTCGGCCCTACCGCCGTGGGCGGGCCAGAGGACCTTGTCGAGGTTCGTCAAGCGCAGCTCTCCGCCGGGCGCATCGACCTCGACGTTCTCATCGCCCGATCTCAGAGCTTCGAACACCTCGTCGACGGCTCGGTTCCGCGACGTCACTGGGGAAGCATGGGTCTTGTCCTTGTCCGGACGCATCCGGACGAAGGACGGCATTCTGAGTTTGTTTCCGGCCGTCTTTTTCATGAACTTGACCTCGACCCAGTGGACGGGTTCGACCCAGTGGACCCGGTCTGTCGGGCCGCTTCCATGGAGAGGACTGGTCTCCCTTTCGTCCGCTGCGATCCGTCCAAGGACGTCACGGGCGGTCTTGAAGTCGAACCCGGTTCCGACGTTGCCGGCATGGACGAGCCGGCCGTCCTCCGTCTGGGCCAGGACGAGCGATCCGAACGTCGTCGACCGGGCGCCCGCTCCGTCCGTCCATCCGGCGATCACGAAGTCCTCGGTCTGGACGCGTTTGACCTTAAGCCAATCGGCCGACCGTTTGCCCGGACGGTAAGTCCCTGACGTCCGTTTGGCGACGATGCCTTCGAAACCGAGCTCAAGCGACCGCCGGAGGACGTCGTCGCCATCGCCGGAGAACGAGTCCACTGTCCGGACGTGGGGGCCGCGGGGTAGGGACCGGTCTAACAGGCGCCTACGATCGTCAGCCCGGCAACCAAGGAGGTCCCAACCTCCGCTCGCTAAGAGGTCGAACACCACGTATTCGGCAGGCAGCGAACGGGACAAGGCGCCAATGTCAGGGCGCTGGGCTTGGAACCGCTCCATCGCCCTTTCGAACGAGGGGGCTCCGTCACTTCCAGCGACCACGATTTCGCCGTCCAAGACAAGGCCCGTCAGTTCGAGTCTTCGGAGCCCGTCACGGACCTCGGGAAAGAGATCCGTCACGTCAACGCCGTTACGGGACGTCAGGGTGACCTCTTGCCCTTCGACCGATGCGAGCGTCCGTAGTCCGTCCAACTTCACTTCGAACGTCCAGTCGTCACCTCGCGGCGGCTTCGGGCGCGCGGTGGCCAGCATCGGGGCCGGAACCGTCAGTCCCTTGTTACGGACCGCTCCTGGGAAAGGGCGCGCCATGGGCGGCGTCCCCCTTCCGACCTCTTTTGAGGTCAGAGGCCTTCAACCCGGATCTGACCGATTCCGTCTTTTCTGTGACGTCCGTGCGGTCGTCAGCGAACCCGTCCTGGTGCTTGATCAAGAGCCAGTTCTTCACCTCCCGCGTGCGCACCAACGTCCAAGACCCGTGCAGCTTCTTGCCGAAAAGCGTGAACGACAGTTTGCCGACTTCCAACCCTTTGGTCATGGCAGCCCGAGCTTTACGGCGATCCTCGATGGGTTCCCGGTCTTCGGTCTCCGGCACATATTCGCCTTCGTCCCAAAGGACGACTTCGCCGGCACCGTATTGACCTTCGGGAATGACGCCCTCGAACCCTCCATAGGAGACGGGATGGTCTTCGACCTGGACCGCCAGACGCTTGACCTTGGGGTCCAAGGAGGGGCCCTTTGGAACGGCCCAAGAAAGGAGGACGCCGTCGTGCTCCAGGCGGAAGTCGTAGTGGAGCCTTGTGGCGTCGTGCATCTGGACGACGAAGGACGAGCGCGCCGACCTCGACTTTTTCGGGCGGTCCGGGGGAGGTTCGGGCGTTTTCTTAAAGTCCCGCTTGGCCTTGTACTCTCGCAACACGGTCAGCCGGTCCTCCGCTTCTTCGCTTTCGGTTTGGCGGCGCCTGCGCCCTTCGCGGATTCGAGGCTGGCCCGCAGGGCGTCCATGAGGTCATAGACCTTGGTTCCGCTGGGGGCCTCGGGCGCTTCGGCCACTTCGCCGCCCTCTCGTTTGGCTTCGATCATGGCCAATAGGGCTTCGCGGTACTCGTCGCGGTGTTCCTCGGGATCGAACCGGGCCGTCATGAGGTCGATCAGGTTCTCGGCCAGGGCCAGTTGCTTCTTGTCGACCTCTCGCTTGTCGAACCCGCTCGCGGCCGGTACCCGGATCTCGTCCGGATAGTAGAGGGTCTCGAGGACGACCGTCCCGTTCCCTGGACGCAACAGGCACAAGTTCTCCTTGTTCCGCAGAGCGACCTTGCCGACCGCAGAGACGTTCTTCGACGACAAGGCCTTGAAGAACAAGGCGAACGGCTTGACGCCCGCTTCTGAAGGTTCCAGATAGTAGCTCGCGTCGTAGTACAGAGGGTCGACGTCGTCTTCGTCGACGAACGACGTGATCTCGATCGTGTGCTTGGAAGAGACGGGCAGCTTGTCCAAGTCCGCGTCCGTAACGGTCACGTACTGGCCCTTCGAGACCTCGAACCCACGGACGATGTCCTCAGGTTCGAGCGCCACGTCGTCGACCGGGCACCACTTTTTCAGCTTGATCCGAGAACCGCACGTCTTGTGCAGTTGGTGGAACCGGACGTCTTTCTCGCTCGTCGCCGGATAGAGACCGACCGGAATGCTGACCATCCCGAACGTGACCACACCGTTCCAGACCGCTCTCGCCATGAATGCTCCTCTCACCGTTCATGACGCCGGGCCGTGCGGCGTTCGACGGGACGTCCGCCAAGGACGCGGTCGGATCAGAAGTCCACGGCTCGGTGGGAAGAGTGCGAAGACAAGGCCGCCGCCCAAAGACGGTGGCTCATGACGGCTTCGTCGACCGTCGCGCAGCCGAAGCGTCCGTCAAGACGCCCTTCGCGTTCGGCCAGGTACGCGGCGAGCATCTGCAGCAGCGCGTCCGGAAAACCGAACTCGAAGATCCCTCCCGTCACGACGGGATAGGACGGCTTGTGACCCACGTCTTGCCGGATCCAGCCTTGGGAACCTCCGTCGCGATAGCTCCAAAGGGTTTTGGGCTCCTTCGTCGAAAACCGTACGCCGCACCGTGAGCCGAGGACTTCGACGCGCCAGGTGTTCGTTTCCCCCGGGGCCAACCTCTTGGTCTCCAGCCGCATGGGTGCGCCGTTTGCAAGCGTGGTGTGGAGCGTGGCGTTGTCCCACGTGTCGCAATCCGCGGTCCCGCCTCTTCCGTCCGGGCGGGTCGTCACGACGTTCTGTAACTGCGCATAGACGGAAACCGGATGAAACCCGAGTCGGAAGGGAAGGTGGACGACGTGAAGTCCAAGGTCGTTCATGACGCCCGCCTGACCGCACGTGGCCGCTTTCCGCTTCCAGTTGACCGGCTTCTTCAGGTCGAGGTCCGACGAGTGGAGGAACACACTCTGGACTTCAAGGAGGTCGCCGATGTCGTCCCGACGTAGGTGCTCGAACACGGCTTGGGCACCGGGGAAGAACGGGAACTCGGAACTGACCCGCACGAACCGTCCTGACGACCGGACGGAATCAGAAATCCTCTGTGCCGCAGCGAGGTCGATCCCGAACGGCTTTTCGGCGAGCAGGTCCTTTCCTGCAGCCACGGTCGCCGTGTAGACCTCTTCATGAAGGTCGTGCGGCACGGCCGCGTAGACGACGTCGACGTCCGGCGATGCCAGCAGTTCGCGGTAGTCAGCGGTCAAGAGGCTGACGCCCGGTACCTGTCGGAACCAGTCCAGGGCGCCAGGGTCCGTGTCGGCGACGGCGGTCAGACTGACGTCGACGGGCCGGTCAAGGAGGACGAACCACCGGGCCAAGGCGCTCGCGGTTTCGCGTCCCATGAGTCCGCCGCCGATGACGCCGATCTTGACGATGGGCTTCATGTCGCGAGGTGCCTGGCCGCCTCTGAG
Source organism: Armatimonadota bacterium (assembly GCA_018268395.1). Taxonomy (NCBI): domain Bacteria; kingdom Bacillati; phylum Armatimonadota; species Armatimonadota bacterium. Next base: position 273,165 of record JAFDWQ010000005.1, read on the forward strand.
GCCGTCGCGCCCTCGTGGACGATGGCCATCAAGGCCCGGGTCATTCCCGACGGATCGGGGTGCTGGACGATGTTCCGGCCATAGACGATCCCTTGGACGCCTTGGCCCATCAGTGCTTCCGTCCTGGCGAGGATCTCGCCGTCCGGAGCGCGGCCGCCGCCACGGACGAGGACGGGGACCCGGGCGGTTTCCACGACACGGCGGTAGTCCGACACGTCGTCGGTCGGGTCGGCTTTGATCACGTCCGCTCCGAGTTCGACCGCTTGACGGACGAGGGGCACGATCTTGGCAGGGTCGCCGTCGACCATGTACCCACCGGACACGGAGTTCGGCCGGAACACAAGGGGCTCGACCATCAAGGGCATCCCCCAACGTTCGCACTCCGGTTTGATCTTGAGCACGTTTTGGACGCACTGGTCCGTGACGTCCGGTCGTCCAGGGATCTGGAACAGGTTGACGACGACGCAGACCGCATCGAGGCGCAAGGCTTGGCCGACCGGATCCTCGATCATCCTGCTGAACAGCGTGGTCGGCAGCTCCTTTCCGTAGACGTTGGCGACGTCCGTGCGCAGGACGAGTGAGGGCTTCTGCTTGCCAGGGATCGACTGGAGGACCGGTGCCTGGCCGACCGTCAGCTGGACCGCGTCCGGCCCGGCTGCGACGACGGTGGCCACCGTCGCTGTGATGTCCTCGATCCCGGTCAAGAACGACGCTTCGTTGAAGAAGCCGTGATCGACGGCGACGTCGAGGCAACGGCCGGAGCGGCCGTCGAAAAGTCTGCGGAGCCGAAATGACGTCATCGGTCGGGAAGAAGATACCAGTGCGTCCGGACAGCGACGCGAACGGCGTGCCTCTTCCGTCTGGAACCGATAGACATGCGCAGAGTCTTTGTGTCCGTCCTCCTCCTGGCCGTTGCCGTCGGAGCCGCCTTCGCGCAGCAGGCCGCTCCCCGGAAGATCGCTCCGAAAGACGTGCTCAAGCTCACGTGCGCCGAGGAAGAACTGCTGAACAAGGAGTACAAGGTCACCAAGGACGGCGTGATCCTCATGGACTTCTTGGGAGCGGTCGAAGTTTCCGGACTGACCGACACGGAAGCGGCCGAGCTCGTCAGCAAGAAGCTGACGCAAGAGCGCATCGTCCGGACCGCGACGGTCAAGGTCGAGTTCAAGAACGCGGCCCCGGCCGAAGGTGTTCCGACCAAGTCGCCCGAGAACAAGCCGACCGAGCCGGACAAGAAGCCTGCCGAAACGGAGAAGAAGCCGGCGGACGACGGGAAGGCCCAAGATCCGCCCCAGACCGTCCTCCCTTCGGCCGAACGGCCGATCCGACTGAGCGGCGAATTCAAAACGTGCGGCGAGCGGCCGTATCAGAGCGGGACGACGGTTTCGGCGCTCGTGAACGAAGTCGGAGCGAACGAGGGCGCCGACGTCTCCAAAATCGTCGTGAAATCGACGGACGGCTCGACCCGGTTCGTCGACGCGACGAAACCGGAACCGGGCATCGCTCTCAAACCGGGCGACGAGATCATCCTCGTGTCGACGAACGGCCCGGCCAAGGAGGTCTATGTTCTCGGAAGCGTCGCGAAGCCGGGGACGGTCAAACACCGCCCTGGCATGACGGCCAAAGCCGCGATCGAGGCTGCGGGCGGGTTCGCGGGAGCAGGCGAGAAGAAACGCGTCTCGATCGAGAGGAACGGACAGATCGTGCAGACCCTTGACGAGACCAAGGCCAACGCCGACCTCGTGATCCAGCCGGAAGACCGTGTGCTCGTCGAAACCGGCGAAAGCCGCGCGTACATCAAGGTGGACGGGGCGGTCAAGAGCCCGGGCTATTTCGTCGCCACACCGGGCATGAAGCTGAGCGAGGCCGTCGCTGCGGCCGGCGGGTTTGCCGCGAAGGCGAAGACCAAAAAGGTCCAGGTCACGTCGAACGGTGGCAAGGCGCGCACGATCGACTTCGATGAAATCGAGCAGGGTTACATGGGCGACGTGCTCCTTCAGCCTGGGGACCAAGTGGTCGTCCCTGGACAGAAGCGGAAGGACGACACGCTTCTGAAACTGGGAGGCGGCTTGGCCGCGTTCTGGCTCCTCTTCGGGCGATGAAGTGGGACCGGTCGAAGGGCCGTCCAGAGCCGATCAAGGCCCTGAACAGGATCCTCGAACGGGAGAACGGCGAGCCGCTTGTTGACATGCGGCTCGCCGCTCCGTCTTTGGTCGCGATGAGGCCGGTCGTCATACCGTGGTGCCGCGAAAGCGTCGCAACGATGGCCGAGGCCGCTGCGCGTTCGTTGCCGTCCGGAACCAAGTTAGGCTATGTCGAGGCATGGCGCCCTTGGATCCGTCAAAAGCGCATTTTCGATTGGATGTGGGCGTGTCTGGAAGAGGCCCGGCCAGGTTTGCCTTATGCGACGATGAGAAGGACCGTCTGCCGGTGGGTGGCGCCCGTCGACCAGAAGGCGCCGCCGGGGCATTGTACGGGAGCGGCACTCGACGTGTACCTGCTCGGTCCCGAAGGGAAGGAGTTGGACGTCACGTCGCCGTTCGACCGGTTCCGATCGACGCCGACCTATACGTTCGGACTCTCGGACGAAGCGTCCCGAAACCGGACGCTCTTGGTCGAGACGATGACCGGGGCCGGATTTTCGAACTGCCGTGACGAGTATTGGCACTACTCCTACGGCGACGCCGGATGGGCCGTCCGTACCGGTCGCGGCGAGTGCTTTTACGGACTCGTCGAGTTGCCCGAATCGGAGTGGTATCAGAACCAGATCGAGTGGGAAGCCAAGCTTGAAGACCGGATCAACCCTTTCCTTTCTCCGGCCCCTTAGGCACCACGATCGACTTCAACCAGTCTAACGGCATGCGCGGTCCTTGCGGGCGGAAACCAGGCAAGGCGACATGGACGACGTCGAGCGCGATCCCGGCCCGTTGCACCATCGGGCATTCGAACCGGAAATTGGTCACGCCCTTGGGAAGTTCGATGTCTCCGAACTTGTACCAGCCAAACCCGTCGCCGTAATAGCTGAGCGGCTTCTCAGGCGGGCCGAGGACCTTGTCGCCGACGGCCATACGGACCTGGCTCCTTAATGCCGCCGGGATCCGGGCCGCGATCCAGACTTCGTACTGGCCAGGAAGTCGCGGGGCGAGAGGATATTCCGCAAAGAGCGGGACGCCGAACGATGGGAGCCGGGCCGAAGTCGCCAAGACGGTGTCGCTTGCGGCACCGGGAACGGGCCCCGTTTCGCCGAAATTGTGCCTCGGGGAACGCGTGGCCGCGATCCAGAGGTAAGGGGCGGCACGCGGCGCGATGCGCTCCAGTTGGGCCCGCAGCGTCAAGAAGCTGGCACCGGGCGTCCGGTCGAAGGCCTTGACGGCGTCGAGGAACTGGAACCGTTCTCGTCCGGTGGGGTTGACCAGGTTCTCGTTCGCGTCGAGCAGCTTTGTGATCTCGCCGGACGTCTCGGCGAACGCGACGGTCGGGACCGGGAGCTCGCTCGATCCCCGGAAGACGAGCGGCGTTGTCGGGACTTCGAGCTCGATCTCGTTCTTCTTTTTCCGGAACGGGACGGCGGTGCCTTGCACGTCTTCGACGGTCACTGTCTTCACGTCCGAAACCCGGACGGAGACCTTGCGGGGGACCGTCGTCGACCAGAGGACATAGACGTTCTGTCCGGCCGCGGACTCATAGCCTTCGAAGTCGGACCCGTACAGGACGCGGCGTCCTTGCCCCGGGGACGGGAGCCAGAGGAGACCGCCCGTCAATCGGGAGGGGAAGGCCGGGTCTTGGGCCGCTTCTGGATAGAACAGGGCCTTGGGCCGCCACTCGGCCGAAGAGACATCGGTCGCCCGTGTCGCGGCGAGCCGGCCGACCGCCTGACGCTGACCGTCGTCTTGGGCTTCGAAGAACCAGGCGCGAACACCGAGCGATTCGAGGTCCATGACCGTGTCTTCGACGCTTTGTCCGGCGTTGAGCCCTGTCGCGGCGACAAGTCCTGGTTTCTCGCGTCGCAACACGCTGGAGACGGGCCTCGCGCTCGTGTCCCAGAGCGACATCGCGGACTCGCCCGATGGCCGAAACGCGACGCCGTCGATCGTCGAGTCCCGGGTGCTGTACGGGCCGTCCCATCCCGACCAGGTCGAGAGGACGGGTGCGTCGATCTGGAGTCGGATGTTGTCCAGCAGTGTCTGGAGACGTCTCCGGGCGACGTTGGCGACGACCGTCCGGACGTCCCTCCATGCGAGGGACGACTGACGGTCGACCGGGTAGAGCCTGTCCGTATCGGCGTCCCAGAGGTCGGCCACGCCGCGCGTTTCCGACCAGAGCGGGACCAGCCGGGCAAGCTTGTCGAATCGGTCGAGGTCGTTCGCCGAGAGGCCCCAGGCCTTCGTGGCCGTCGAGACGCTCGTGTACTTGGTCTCGAGGAACGCCACCATCTCCGTCAGGAAAAGCCTGGATTTCGGGACGACGGACGCGTCAGCACCGGGGAACGCCAGTTCCGACCCGAGCGGATCGACGAGCCCCCGGAACCCAGGGCCAGGCGGCGCGGTCTTGAGGAACCCGAGCAAGCGGTCGCGCTGAGCGTCGAGCCCCTCGTAGAAGTCGGTCGCCTCGACGGTCTTCCCGACGGGATAGACCAGTAGCGTGTGAGGAAGTTCGACCAGTGGATCGATCGATGTTCGGAGGCGGCCGTCGACGGTCTTTTCACGACGCGACCACCGGACGCTTCCGTCCCTCTGGACGGCCATGACGAGGAGCGCTTCGTCGGTCTCGGGCATCGGGACGTCGACGAACGTCTTCTTCGTGACGTCCGAAATCCGGAACCCGCCGGGTTCGACGGTCACGCCGGAACCGACGGGGGCGGCCGTCATGATCCGGGCCATGTAGGTCATGCCCGCTTCGTCGAGTTCTTTACAGGCTTCGGACCAGGATTTGGGGTCGTCGAGGGTGAAATCGAGAAGGACGTCGCGCACTCCGGCCGCCTTGGCCTGTCGCACGGCGCTCACGTTCGCAGGGATCTCAAGACCGACGGGCAGATACGGTCTCCCGCCCCAGATCAAGGCATTGTTCTCGTTGATGGACCAGGCCGACGGACGGCCCAGGACGAGGGCCATGATCAGGGGCGCCGTCATGGGAGCAAGCCTACCTGAGGGGGTATCGTCAGCCCGTGATCCCGACGGTGACGGACATCGATCAAACGTGCCTCAAGGTCGTTCGCGGACTGGCGATCGACGCCGTTCAGAAAGCGAACTCCGGGCATCCGGGAATGCCGATGGGCGCGGCCGCGATGGCCCACGCGCTGTGGACCCGTCACCTTAAACACGATCCGTCCGACCCGAAGTGGCCGGACAGGGACCGCTTCGTCCTGTCTGCTGGGCATGGTTCGATGCTCCTCTACGCCCTGTTGTTCTTGACGGGCTATGAGTTGACGCTCGAGGACATCAAGAGGTTCAGACAGTGGGGAAGCGCGACACCGGGGCATCCAGAGAACTTCGTGACTCCCGGAGTCGAAATGGCGACCGGCCCCTTGGGCCAGGGGATCTCGACCGCCGTCGGCATGGCGATCGCCGAGCGGTATCTGGCCGCCCGCTACAACCGGGACGACCATCACATCGTCGACCACCGCACGTACGTGATCGCCAGCGACGGCGACCTGATGGAGGGCGTGGCCAACGAAGCCTGTTCGCTTGCCGGACATCTGGGCTTGAACAAGCTGACGGTCCTTTACGACGACAACCGGATCACGATCGACGGACGGACCGATCTCGCCTACTCCGAGAACGTCCCGGCCAAGTTCGAGGCGATCGGATGGTCGGTGCTCTCTTGCGACGGCATGGACGTCGAAGCCGTCGACGCCTGCATCAGGGCGGCGCGCGAAAGCGCGGACAAGCCGACGCTCATCGTCTGCAAGACCACGATCGGTTACGGGTCGCCCAACAAAGCAGGCACCGCCGGAGTCCACGGTTCGCCGCTCGGTGTGGACGAAGCCGCCTTGACCAAGCGTGCGCTCGGCATCCCTGACGACCAAGAGTTCTGGATCGACGACGATGCGATCCGCTTCTACCGTTCGGCCCTCACGCGGGGCCGTGAGGCGCACGGGGCTTGGAACGACGCCATGGCCCGTTATGCCGAGGCTTTTCCCGACGAAGCCGACGCTTACCGGAAGTCGCTGACCTGCGAACCGGGGACCGATTGGACGGCGGACCTGCCCGTGTTCGACGCCGACGAGGCGACCCGCGACTCCAGCGGCAAAGTCTTGAACGCGGTCGCGGGTTCTTTCCCGGACCTCTTGTCCGGCTCTGCAGACCTGACCGACAATGTCAAGACCCGGATCAAGGGCTCGCCCGAGTTCTCGAAGGTCGAGCCGACGGGACGGAACCTGGCCTTGGGCGTCCGGGAACACGCGATGGCGGCCGCTTTTAACGGGATCACGCTCCACGGAGGCACAAGGGCCTGTGGCGGGAGCTTCCTCATCTTCAGCGACTATTGCCGGCCCTCGATCCGCCTGGCCGCCTTGATGGAGTGTCCGACCGTCTTCGTGTTCTCGCACGATTCGATCGGCTTGGGCGAAGACGGCCCGACCCATCAGCCGATCGAGCAGATCGCGAGCCTGCGCGCGGTCCCGAACCTCAACGTGATGCGTCCTGCCGACGGGAACGAGACGTCCGCCTGTTGGAAGGTCGCTCTGGAAGCCAAGAAGACGCCGAGCATGATCGTGCTCACGCGGCAAAAGGTCAAGCTCTTGACGCCGGGCATGGTCACGAGGCACCCTGCCGAAAAGGGCGCCTACGTCGTGCGGGAAGCCTCGGGCGGGGCCCCGGCGATGATCCTGATCGGGACGGGTTCGGAACTCGGCTTGGCCGTCGCTGCCGGTGAGGCGCTCGAAGCACAAGGCGTCGCGACGCGGGTCGTGTCGATGCCGTCGTGGTTCTTGTTCGAGAAGCAATCGGACAGCTATCGCGGGTCCGTCCTTCCCAAGGGCGTGCCGACCGTTTCGGTCGAAGCCGCGTCCACGTTCGGCTGGGCCAAGTACGCCCAGGCACACGTCGGCATCGACCACTTCGGCGCATCGGCGCCCGCCGACGTCCTCTTCCGTGAGTTCGGCTTCACGGTCGAGAACGTCGTCGCGACGGCCCAATCGTTGCTCGGCTAAAGCGGCGGCTTTTTCGGTCCGCGGCCGCCGATCGCGATGCCTTCACGCATTTGGGCTTTCGAAGCAGCGACGGCTTCTCGGAACTTCTGTGGCAGGTCGTTGAATGCCCCGCTCTTCGTGTTCTCAGGAAGGAGGACGTCGCTGAAGTCGCCCCGGTGGACCGATTTGTTGCCGAACGTCAGGTGGGATTCGACGAGGGTCGTGAGAGAAGGCCGGAACTGGTCGAACTTCAGCATCTTCGACTGGAGGTCGGGGATGCGGTCGTTCTCGCTCAGCGCTTCCATTTGAGCCAGCCCTTCGGCCGTCATGAAGCGTCCTCCCCGTGTGCCCTTGATCGACGCGTAAACGCTGTCCATCGGCGTGAACTTCAACCGGAACTCGCCCATCGCGGGCAAGCCTTGGGGGTAGGCCTCTGTCGGTTCGTTGTGCAACCCGTCGGCGGGCGGCTCTTGCGGGCGGTCGCCCTCCCCGGTGGAGATGCCGATGCCGATGAAGTCTCCTTCGCCGAAGATCGAACCGCCTGTCGACTGCCCGTACACGGTGCGTTCGAGCATCGCGATCTGGGCTTGGCTCATCGTGCCGATGCGGAAGACGGTCTCCGGTTTCGGATTGTCGAAGACCTGCCGGTCCAACGTCCCCAAGAGTTGGTAAAGGCCTGGATTCTGGTCCATCGGGAACTGAAGGTCTTCGGCCACGAACGGCTCGATCGCTCGAAGCGTGACGATCCCGAAGTTCGTCGAATCCGGAACAGTGCCGAGGCTGGCGGCGAAGCGGGAGAGCTCCTGAAGGCGGGCATAGCCCTTCGAGACGACCGCACCGTAAAGGGTCTTGGCACTCGCCCGGCGCATCTGCGACGTACGGGACACAAGCCAGTCGTCCGCCGTCAAGACGGCCCAATCCCCTTCGTGCGTCATCGACGCCTTGCCCGTGTTCAAGGCGGGGAAAAGGTCGGCGACCTTGCCGCCTTTGGCCAGCGCCTTGGCGATCGGCATGATGACCGTGTCCGGCAGTGCGGCGACGATGTCGAGGCCGCTTTGTTTCGAAAGCGCGGACAAAGCTTCGGAGACGAAGGTGCCTTGAGGATCGGTGCGGACCGGATCGGCCAAGGCGGCCAGGGCCTCCCGCGAGAGGACGGGGGTCGCGGTGGGGCTGTCCGAAGCGATCCGGAACACGGCGCCGCCGCTTCCGCTGGTGGAGATCGCGAACGAGCTCTGGTTGCCGCCGTCGTCGCCGGACGTCGTGACGAAGTTCACGGCGAGTTCCTTGCCCAGCGCGGACAGGTCGATCGTGCCGTCGGGCTTCAAACCACTGTCCGCAGCGGTCTTGGCTTCAGTCTTCGGCGCGATCCAGGCGCTCGCCGTACCGACGTACGTACCGCTGCCGTCTGCGATCTTGAGCTCGACGTTGACCCCTTCGAAGTTCCCGCGCCGGGTCAGGACCAGAAGGACTTCTTGGACGCTGCCTTGCAGCGGTTTGGCCGAGAGGTCGAGCCCGCCTCGGACCGAGACGTTGGGAGGATCGACGTTCGGGCCGGACAGGGCGCGGACGAGCGTCTCGTGCGAGCGGACGAACGTGTCGATGAGATTGTTGGCCGAGAACGGCAACCGTTTCTGCACGTTCGTCGGCGTCGTCGCATAGACCAAGCGCTGGCCAGGCCCGACCGAGGCGAGCACGGAAGCGGGCAGCTTGCGCAGGGCCTCGAGCAGGGCGGGCGTCGCCGGCGTGACCGTGGACGACGAGCCCTTCATGATGTTGATCGTGCCGTTGCCGATGTCCGGGTTGTTCGCCCGCACGTTCGCGAGGATGTCGTTGCGTTCTTTACGCTCCTTCTCGATCAGTTTGGCGACGTGCTCCGACGTCCACTTGCCGTCGTCGGCACGCTTGTCCAAGAACGTCTTGACCGCCTCTTCGTAGCCATGGACGCGCCGTTGGGCTTGGGCCAGTTCCATCGCCCGGACATCGTCCTTGTCCCTTTCCAGGCGTTTGCCGTTCCGGGTGTCCGTCCATTTGCCGTGAAGGACGGTGGCGATGCGGTCGAGGAGGTCTTTGACGGTGACGTCGGTGACGCTCAGGTAGAGCGGCTCGTCGACGAAGTCGCTCGCGGCGTCGAGTTCGAGACCGGCGACCTTGGAGAGTTCGGCAAGGGCCTTCTTCGGCTCCATGGCAGGGGCCGAGAAACTGACCGTCTTGTCGAGTTGGGCATGAGAGACCACGGCCAGGGCAGCAAGGCCCAACGTGCCGCAAAACGATGGCAACTTCACGTCACACATATACCGGTTCCAGGTTGGCGAAGGTTCCGCAGCGGCCCCCTTGCCAGGGGCCGCATTACCCTCCGAGACCCGGCACCGGGTGGTATAAAACCATGGGCACCTCAACGTCGCGGGCCCGAGCACGATCCTCCCCATTCCACCTGCAGGGACTTTCATGGCCAAAGCCAAGCTCGAATCTCAGACCGAATCGCCCGCATTGCTCGAGGACTTCTACCGACAGATGCTCCTCATCCGGCACTTCGAAGAGAAGTGCAACTTCGCCTATCGCCAAGGCAAGGTCGGAGGCTACATGCACGTCTACATCGGCATGGAAGCCACCGCGATCGGCTTCAACGCCGCCCTCAAGCAGGGTTGGGACTACGTCATGGCCGCCTACCGCGACCATCCCCAGCCGCTCCTCATGGGCAGCGACCCCGTCGCGGTCATGGCGGAGATCATGGGGCGCAAGGGCGGGCTGAGCAAGGGCAAGGGCGGTTCGATGCACCTATACGACATCGAGCGGGGCTTCTTCGGCGGCTGGGGCATCGTCGGCGGGCACAACGCGCTGGCGACCGGTCTCGCGTTCGCGGCCAAGTACCGCGGCGAAGACCGGGTCACGGTGTGCTATCTCGGCGACGGCGCCGCCAACGCGGGCGTGTTCTTCGAGGTGCTCAACATGGCCTCGCTGTGGGACCTGCCGATCGTCTACGTCATCGAGAACAACGAGTTCGCGATGGGGACGCGGCTCGAATACCACGCGAGCGACCCCGAGCTTTGGAAGCGCGGCCTGCCTTTCGCGATGGAGTGCGAGCGCATCGACGGCATGGACGTCCTCCAGGTCTACAAGGACGCCCGGCGCATCGTCGACCGGACGCGGAAGACCTCGCGGCCCTGCGTGATCGAGGTCATGAACTACCGCTTCGCCGGCCATGGCGCGGCCGATAACGACCGTCAGCTTTACAGGACGAAGGAAGAGGAAGAGAAGGCGGCCCACCGCGACCCGCTCCCTCGGCTGGAGAAGATCCTCATCGAGCGCAACGTCATGACGCGCGAAAAGATGGAAGCGATCGACGAGGAGATCCGCGCCGAGGTCGACAAGATCTACGAAGCGGCCGACGCGGTCCCGTTCCCCGATCCGAGCGAGGTGTACGACGACGTCTACACCGACATGGAGCCCGAGAAGGGGCACTGAGGCGCGCCCGAGGATCTAGGCGGACCGGCCCGTCGCCGTCCCGTCGACCCGGTGCTTCGTGCCGCGAACCCTCGTGTCGACGCGGAAAAGCCGATGCTTCTCCCCATGAACACGAGGGTTTACGCCA
>JAFDWQ010000005.1:283938-424078 GCA_018268395.1 Armatimonadota bacterium
CGAGGGTTTACGCCGTGAACACGAAGGTTTACGCCGTGAATCCGAGAGAGTCGTTTTACGATCTGTCCAAGTGTCCGACTTAAACATGACTTGATCGCCCAAGACGTCTTGCTCGTACGGTAGCTCACAGAGTCCTGGCGGGTGACGTGGCTATGGCGCGTGGCGTGGCACGCCTGTGGACATGGCCGGAGGACAAACCCGCTCGGTGTCCTCTTGGCTCGCAGGTGATGTCCTCGACCCGGTCTGCAACGGGACTGTCGCGCTCGGAAGGCTCGCCATGGCGCGTCGCCAGACCGGGCCACCCGACCGGTCTGGCGACGGTGTCCACGCTTCATCCCGCCTGACTGGAGACCGTTGCAGACCGGGGCAAGGACGCCGCGTCACGTTGGCCCGTGAAACCGCGCGTTGTGAGTCGGTGCGGACGAAGCCTCCAGACTCGGTTCGGCGGCGTGCGGTGTGAGGTGGTGTCCGGAGTCTGGAGGCAGCCAACGGGACAGGAGCGCTCGGAAGGCTCGCTAGAGAGCATTGCCAGACCGGGCCACACCGACTTTGCTCGATTGGGAGTCGGTGGTCCGTCACATGCGACTGTGGAAGTGGACGACCGACTTCCGAGGTTCATTTCGGCGCCGCCGCGAGGACGAACGGCTTGATATAGCCCTGTGCTTTCTCCTTGCTGGCGATGTCGGGAAGGGGGAGCGGCTGGGTGTGGCCGTATTTGGCGCGGAGACCGGCCGTCGCAAGGCGACCCTTCATGGAAAAGTTCAGTGACTTGTTCAGCACCCGCGCGCTCTCTTGCGGAGCGTGGAAACCCATGCCGTTCGTCGCGCTGACGTAGTCCCAGAACATCTGGGCGCGGCGCACGAGGTCGCGGGGGCCGGCGAGCTCTTCTTCGGTCGCGCCGGCTTTCCAGGCGTCACCGATCTCTAAATGAAGCGCGACGAGGGCGTCTTCGGCCTGGTCGAGCATCTCGCGGTTCTTGTCCTGGATCGAGTTGACGCGGGACTTGATCTCGCTTTCCGACCAGCGGTGGCAGACGCCGCACGAGTTGGAGAGGTTCTCGAGCGGGCTCCGGATCTGGTGGTCGGTGATCTTGACGCCACCCTCGGTCCGGTACGGCATGTGGCAGTCGGCGCACGAAACGTTGCGGTAGCTGTGGATCCCGTGTGTGTACACCTCGTAGTCGGGGTGCTGCATCTTGATCATCTTCGCGCCAGAGATCGCGTGGGCGAAGTCGACGTGGCCGTTCTTGTCGTAGTACGTCTCGAAGTCTTCGACGTCGAAGCCGTCGTCCCAGGGGAACGTGAGGTAGTTCTCGACTTTGCCTTTGAAGTAGTACTCGCTGTGGCACTGGGCGCAGACGAGCGAGCGCATGTCGTTCTGGCTGCTCTTGTTGATGTCCTTGCCTTGACGCTGGTAGGCCTCGACGATCGCAGGGCGGTTGATCTCCAGGTTCAGGTTGGTGGGGTTGTGGCAGTCACGGCAGCCGATCGTGTTGCCGATCTGGTCTTTGTAACTGCTGAACTTGGCGGCGTAGAACTTGGCCGGGCCGATCTCGGACATGAGGCGGGGCACATCGGGGCTCTTGCAGGAGTAGCACGTGCCGGGTGTCTTCTCGCTGATGCGGCCGGTGCCTCGGACGTCTTCGAGCGAGTAACCGTGCCCACGAGGAGCGTTGTAGTCTTTCGCGAACGGGTATCCGGCCCAAATGACGACAAGGCGCGGGTTCTCCTGAAGGTAGTCGCGCTTTCCGGAACCGGCGTATTTGGTCAGCGAGGTCATCTGGCGGGTCTTTTCCCAGCCTTCGAATTCGCGCGGGAAGCTCAGGCCCCACTTGGAGTTGTCGGTCTCCCATTGACCGAGCGGCGTGAAGAAGCGGGCGTGGCTTTGGGCTTCCTCGCCCCGCCGCTCTTGGACGGAGCCTGCAAGGAGCCCGAGAAGGAAGGTTCCACAGGCAGCGGCGATCAAGACCACAGGGCCGATCCAGGTGCGTCGTTTGGGTTCAGGTGTGCTCATGGTTTCTTTAGGCCGGTCATCCAGTCGGGAGTGACTGGGGCGAGCCGCGGGACGGCGGCGTTCGGCGCGCTGCTGATGCTGTGGACACTGCCGTGCGGCGTGCTCCTGTGGCAGTCGGTGCACCAGCGTTGGGCGTCGTGGGGGAACTTGACCGAGGACATCGTCGCCGTGTGACACCGGACGCAGTTCTCTTGGATCACTTTGCGCGACTCCGGAATCGGTCGCATGACTTGCGGCTCTTGGTGGAGCGTGAAGACGGTCGAGTGGCGGAGACCGTCGTTGGCCTTGAACCAGTACTTCCGGGCGACGGAATCGTGAGGGACGTGGCAGTCGTTGCAGTTCGCGACTTTGGCGTGGCTCCCGCGCTGCCAACTCGCGTACATCGAGTTCATGACGTGGCAGTTGATGCAGGCTTTGGGATCGTCGGAGGCATAGCTCAAGGCGTTGCTCGCCGTGGCGACGTAGGCCCCGAGTCCGATGAAAGTGCCGCAAGCCGTCCATGCGGCGACGGCGGTCACCCTCCTTGCCTTGCTTCCCGCGTTCGCCACTGGCTCCATCGTGAACTTCGCCTTACGATACGGCCAAAGCTTGACAAAAGGGTGTCCTTATTAATAATGACGGAGCCGTATGACGGTGGTCATAGTGCTCCCCGGACGGACGCCGAACCTTGTCGGGACCTCGTCCAGGGTCCGGCATCACGATGAGGGCAGGGGTATCCTGGGCGGACAGCGCGGGCAACGGCGCCCAGCCGATCCACCCTTCCAAGGTCCCTATGCCCGGCACAATCGAAACCACTTTCCGCGACGCCATCCACACTGCCATCGACGAGGAGATGGGGCGCAACCCCGACGTGTTCCTGATCGGTGAGGACATCGGCCGTTACGAAGGAACGTTCAAGGTCACGAAGGGCTTCTGGCCGAAATACGGCGAGCGGCGCGTCGTGGACACGCCCATCGTCGAACCGGGTTTCACAGGGATCGCGATTGGCGCGGCCATGGTCGGCCTGCGGCCGATCGTCGAGATGATGACCATGTCGTTCTCGATCCTGGCCCTCGACCAGATCATCAACCACGCCGCCAAGGTCCACTACATGACGGGCGGGCAGGCCAAGGTGCCGATGGTCGTCCGTGGCCCCGGCGGTGCGGCCAAACAGCTTTCGGCACAGCACTCGCACTCGATGGAGGGCTGGTACGCCCACTGTCCCGGCCTGAAGGTCGTGGCCCCGTCGACGGTCGAAGACGCTTACGGCCTCTTGAAGTCGGCGATCTGGGACGACAATCCCGTCATCTTCACGGAAAACCCGGGCCTCTACACGCTGAAGGGAACGATCCCGGACGACAAGGATTTCTCGGTTCCGATCGGTAAGTCCAACGTCTTGCGCGAGGGCAGCGACATGACCCTCGTCGGGTATTCGAGGATGACCCAGGTCAACCTCGCCGTGGCCGAGAAGCTGGCCGAAGACGGGATCAGCGCGGAAGTGGTGGACGTCCGGTCCCTGCTCCCGTTGGACACCGAGACGATCTACGCGTCCGTCCGGAAGACGCACCGGGCCGCGGTCGTCTATGAGGACTGGAAGTCGGGCGGGTTCGGTGCCGAGATCGCCGCCCGGATCGGCGAGGACTGCTTCGACGACCTGGACGCCCCGGTCGTGCGGGTCGGCGGACTCAACGTCCCGATGCCTTATGCGCGCGTTCTGGAACTCGAGTGCATCCCGGACGTCGACGACGTGCTCGCCGTCGTCAGGAAGAAGCTCGGCTAGTCCTTGCCGCCGCTTTCGGACGGCTTGCCTACGGCGAAGAACTCTCTCTCGCCGTTGATCGAGAGGCCGAACCTCGTGACCGCACTCCGGAAGCGCACGCGGAGGCGCTCGCCGTCCGGTCCGGGGAGGTAAGCGGGAAAGTCGTCCAAGGCGGTGCTCGCGTCGCGGACGAGGTTGTCGCCACCCGTGCCGCGAGGGAAGCTCAAGGTCGCGCCGCCCTCGCTCATGCGGAAGTCGCCGACGAGCGAGCAGGCGAGCGTGAAGGCAAGGGGTTGGGGCTGACCGAGTTCTGGGGCGTCAAGAACGACGTCGGCCATGAACGTGACGGACACGCGGTAGACGCCGTCTTGAAGCGAATAGACCGTGCCCTGGCGCGCCCCCGGCTTTTGGACGATCTTGAACTTGTCGAGGCGGACGGCACCGACGTTGAACTTCTGTAGCTGGGGTCCATAGTCGGCGGACGGTCCGAACGACTGGAACTCCTCGTTGTTCAGAAGGCACGCGCCTCGAAAGGTGAGCGGTTCGTTGACGACGCGGTCGAGGACGTAGTTCGACAGGGACACTTGTTGCGTCTCAAGGTCGATGTCCAGGTCGAAACTGCCTTTGCTTCGCAGGACGCCCCAATAGCCGATCTCCCAGACGGGCTTGGCCGCGACCATCGCGTTGACGTCGGCCTGGGGTTCGGCCGCCTTTCCCGGAGAGGTGCGCGAACCGCCCGGGTTCCGTCCCGAGTCGAAGTCGCCTCGGAACCCGCCTTCCGTCCAGAGCAAGATCTTCGCATTGCCGTCCGTGTACGTCCTGTTCGGATCGACCTGAAAGTGGAACTTTTGCGCCTGGGAGAACGCCGGACACACGAGAACGGCGGCGAGGAGCACGGTCGAGAGGCGTCGCATGGGAAGACCTTGGTCAGGAAAAGTCGAAGGAACCGGAATTCAGTCTAGCACGAGGTTTGACGTCCGGTTCCTGCGTCCGTTCTGTCCGTCCGCCGACTATTCGCGCCGTTTGACGGAGCCGGAACCGAACACGTCTTGGGACACGGTGGGATGTCCGCGATAGACGACGTCGCCGGAACCTGCGATCGTGACTTCGAGTTTGTCGGTCGTCCCGACCTGCGCGTCGCCGCTGCCTGCGATGGAGATTTCGGCCGACTTCGAGAGCAACCTGTCGGCCTTGAGGTTGCCGGATCCGGCGATCGAGGCTTGCAGGTCGTCCAGGGTCCCGCTCAAGGTGACGTCCCCCGAGCCGGCGACGCTCACGTCGAAATCTGCGCCTTTCAGCCCGTCGAAGACACAGTCGCCCGAGCCTGCCAGACTGAACGACGCGGGTTGCGGGCCTTTGACGACGATGGAGACGGGTCCGGGGTCGCCCTTGCCCGTCAGATGGATTTCGAGCGACTTGTCTTCCAGCCTGTATTTGATCCTCTTGAGCGTATCGGGCCGGCACTTGACGTCGAACGACGCCTTGGCGGCGCGTTGCCACGTGACGTCCATCGGACCGGACACGCCCAACGACTCATAGGTGCCTTGAAGGACGGTGGTCGGCGCGGAGACACGCTCCCCAGAGAAGTCGTCGAACGACTGTGCGAAGGAGCTCATTCCTTTCTTGAAGCCGACGATGCCGAAGACGACCATGCCGAAGAGACCGGCAAGGATGCCGACCATGACCAGAAGGGCGAGGAAGCGTCCAGGCTTCATAACCGAGAGTACGGACGGTCGCAGTGATTGGTTTCGGGACTTCGAACCGGGCCCATCAGCCGGCGACGCCGAGTTCGGCAAGGCGGTCGCCGAGCAGACGCAGGACTTTGCCGCGATGGCTGACGGCGTGCTTTTGCCCAGGTGTGAGGTCGGCCATCGTGCATCCGTGGTCCGGGAGCCAGAAGATCGGGTCGTAGCCGAATCCGCCGGACCCGCTGGGCGCGAGGGCGATGCGTCCTTCGCAGACGCCTTCGAAGGTCTCCGTCGGCCGACCTGGCGCGGCAAGGGCGACGAAGCAGCGGAACCGGGCGCCACGCTGCTCGTCAGGCAAGCCATCGAGCCGTTCGAGGACGACGCGCATTTTCTCGGTGAACGGAGCGTCCTCGCCGATGAAGCGCTTGCTGAAAACGCCCAACTCCCCGGGGATCGCGTCGATCTCGAGTCCCGCGTCGTCGGCCACGCACCACTCGCCCGTATGGGCGACGGCCGATCCGGCTTTGATCACGGCGTTTTCTTCGTACGTCGATCCGGTTTCGTCCGGTTCTGGCGCGCCGGGAAAGTCGGCGAACGTGAGAATCTGGAGGGAAGGGAACCGGGCCTGCAGGATCGTCGCCATCTCGACCCCTTTCTTGACGTTGTGGGTCGCGACGACGATCCTGTCGGTCAAACGCCTAAGACCTCGCGCTGCTTCGCGACGAGTTCGTCGATGCCTTTCTTGGCGAGCGAGAGCATGCGGCCGAGAGAGTCCGCACCGAAAGGCGCCGTTTCGGCGGTGCCCTGGACTTCGACGAACTTGCCCGAGCCCGTCATGACGACGTTCATGTCGGTGGCGGCGGTCGAGTCCTCCTCGTAACACAGGTCCAAGACTTCCGTGTTCCTGCAGACGCCCACGCTCACGGCGGCAAGCGGTTCGGGCAAGGGGTTCTTCCGGATCATCTTCTGCGACATCATCCACTGCACGGCGTCATAGAGGGCCACATAGCCGCCGGTGATCGAGGCACAGCGCGTGCCGCCGTCAGCCTGGAGGGCGTCACAGTCGATCGTGATCGTCCTTTCGCCGAGGCAGTCCAGGTTCATCACGGCGCGGAGAGCACGCCCGACGAGCCGCTGGATCTCCATCGAGCGACCGTTCGGCCCTCGGAACGAATCGCGCTGGTTGCGCTGTTTGCCCGAGCGGGGAAGCATGGAGTATTCCGCTGTGACCCAACCCTGGCCCGAACCCTTCAGAAACTGAGGGACTCGCTCTTCGACGGTCGCGGTGACCAGGACGTGGGTCTCTCCCATTTTGATCAGACAGGAGCCCTCCGCGAACTTCGCGAAACCTCGCTCCATCGAGACGTTCCGGAGTTGGTCAGGGGCTCTTCCGTCGGGTCGCATGTACCAGGGATAGTACCTGGCGGGCGGCCCGGTCCCCTTCGGATCGCGAAACTCCAGGAAGGAGGAAAGGCGGAACACTGTGCCTGCTCTGATGTGTCATACTGTTGCAATAAGCATGAAACGGTTCGACGTCGACAAGTGGGGAGCCTTTGCAAGCGGACTCTGCGCGGTGCACTGTCTGCTCGTGGGCGTCGCGTTCGGACTTCTGCCCGTCCTCGGGCTGGAATTCATGGCCTCGCACGAGGCCGAGATCGGTTTCTTTTCTGCGGCGATCCTGTTCGGGTTCTGGGCCATTGCCAGCGGCCGAAGGAAGCACGGTTCTTGGTTGCCGGCCAAGGTTTTTGCCGCCGGACTGGCCCTCGTCGCGGTCAGCCACTTCGTGATCGGCCATCCGGACGGGCACGGCCACGGGCTCCACTCGGCCGTAGGGCTGCAGTTGCCCGAGTCCTTCGGTGCTGTCGGCACGGCGATGGCGGTGGCCGGAGGTTTGACTTTGGTGGCGTTCCACTTCGTCAACCACAGGCTGGCGAACAAGGCCACTTGCGGGTGTCCGGTCTGTCACATCGAGGACGGTGTGCGTCCCGTCGTTCACGAGCGGCGCTAAAAAAGGCGGTCGTTCCCCGACCGCCCAAAAGTGCCTCACTGGAATGAGACCGATCATGAAGACTTGCACCGTACGTGCCTGATTCTCGGACGCTTCGCATTGGCGGACGTCGTCCTGCCAGCATGGAGTGGAACACCGCCCTGCGTCCCCTTGGCGGCGCTCAACTAGGATCGTGGCCATTGCTGGTTCGGAAAAACAGCGAAACTTCGTATAAGTTAAGGTTTTGAATCTGGCCGACCCGTTAAGTTTGAGCGCCGAAGGTCGATCGTCAGGGTAGGATCGGCCCGAGTGGCCACTTCCGGGCAAGCCCGTAAGAGGGCGGTGCGCCTGACTCCTCAAGCGATCGACCTCTTAACGCACAGACTGATCGACGACTGGGCTGCGCGCGGCGGCACGGTCAAATTGACGCGCGAAGCCAGAGCGGAGCGCCTTGGACTCAGTGTCGTCACGACGGACCGGATCCTGAAGGGCCTTGGGGTCGACAGGTCCAGTCTGATCACGGCTTTTACGAGCCTGGGACTTCCTTGGGACGACCGTTACTGCCGTTCTTGTTCGGAGGAAAGCGGACCACAGCCGACGACGGCCGTTATCGGGGCCCGACCGAAACGGACATGGCCCGTCGTCGCCTCGACGTTCGGGACGCTCGCGATCATCGTGGCGAGTTTCGTCGCATTGAGGCCGCTGACGGTCAGGGCCGACGACGATCCGGTCAGCAAGTGGCAAAGGGAATACGCGGCCACGATGAACGAGGCCGTCCAGGACTACTACGACGGCGACTATGAATCGTCTCGTGCCTTGTTGCGGAAAGCGAAACGCATGGCGGTCGAATTCAGGGACGTTTTGGCGATCGCCTGGTCGACACGTGTGGAAGCCGACCTGGAAGCCGAACGCGGGGATTTGGAGGCGGCTCTGGACAAGTACGGTCGCGCCCGGATCCTGTTCGAATCGGTAGGCGCCCTGGACGGCGTGGCCGCATCGATCGAATCGACGGCCGAAATCGAACTTCGATCCGGCCGCTTGAAAGAAGCACGGTCGCTCTATCTGGAGTTCAAGCGATTGGCCGAACAGCGCCAGGATTCTCCCGGCGTGGCGTCCGCCCTTCGCGGTCTCGGAAGCGTCGAGGCGAAGTCAGGGCGGCGCGACGCGGCCAAGGCGTCGTTCCAAAAGGGATTGAACGTCTTCTCAGACCGGCCTGACGACAACATCGCGGTCGACATCAGGGCCAGGCTCGCCCTCGTTTGGGCCGAGGAAGGGGACTTGAGAAGGGCCGCAACCGTCCTTGGACAATGTCTGCGGCACTGGCAGCGACAAGGCCATGAGAGGTGGGTGGCTACGACGCGCGCCCAACTCGCGTCGGTCTACATGAGGGCGGGCGACCTTGATCGGGCGCGTTCTGAGGCCGAGGTGGCGAGGACGGGGTTCCAGAACGTTCAAGACCGCGTCGGGGTCCGTGAATGCGAGCGCCTGCTCGAATCGATCGGCCTACGCGCGAACGGCTGACCCGTGACCACGCTGGACGGGGCAAGGGACGGCCCGCGCGGGGGGGCCTCTAACCCAGCGCCATCGGCATGACGACGCAGAAGCGGTTTTCGCCGCCTTCGATCGGACGGATCACGGCCGGACGGGAGGGCTCGGTCATCTCGGCGACCACGCCTTCGGTCGGCATCGATTGGAGGGCGTCCATGATATAGCGTCCGTTGAACGCGATGTCGACTTCGCCGTTCTTGCTGATGATCGACACCTCTTCCTTGGCTTCGCCGCGGTCTTCGCTCCTTGCGGAAATGACGACTTTATCGCCCTTGCCGCTGAAGCGGACGCGGTTGGCGTTGTCTTTGGCGAGGATCATCGCGCGCTTCACGTTCTCGTAGAGTTCCACGCGGTCGATGGTCCACATGCGGGTGAACTCCTGCGGCACGACCCGTTCCCAGTTGGGATAAGCGCCGCTCAGGAGTTGGGCGACCATCTTGGCCGAGCCGGCATCGACGGTGAGTCGGGTGGAATCGAAACGGACGGTGACGTTTTCGTCTTCGGCGATCGGCAGTTGTTTGATCGTGCGAAGCGCCTTTTCGGGGACGATGGCGGTCAGCGGGGAACCGATGCCTTCCCGGTGCATGCGGTTGACGGCGAGCCTGTGGGTGTCCGTCGCGACCATCGTCAAGACTTGGCCGTCGTAGCTGAACAGCACACCTGTCAGATAGGCCCGGCTCATGTCGTCCGAGACTGCGAAGGAGACCGAGTCCACTGCGGCCCGAAGCTCGCCCATCGGGATCGAGAGCTGCGATTCGGACTGGATGTCGGGGATCGGCGGGAACTCCTCGGCCGGGAGGGCAAGGAGCTTCCATTCCGACTGGTTCGCGCGGAGGAAGACGACCGTGCCCTCGAGCGTGATCTCGACCTGGCCGTCGGTCAGCGCGCCGACGATTTCCGAGAGCAGTTTCTGTTGGACGCACACCGACCCGTCGGTCTCGACGTTGGCCGCGCAATCGGCGGTGGCCCACATTTCTCCGTCACAGCCCATCAGATTGAGCGTCGCGCCCTCGGCTTTGAGCCGGATCGCTTGCAGGACCGGATGGGAGGAGCGGGCGCTGCTCGCCGACGAGGCGATCGACAGGGCCGCGGAAAGGTCTTTTCGGGTGACGGTAGCTTTCATGGGTCGGTTCCTGGGGCGTCAGGACTGGATGGGCAGATGATACTGCCAATAGCCGGGCGACGGGGACCGACGCTGGGCGTCGGCGCCTTGAAGCTGGAGCTTGAGCAGGATCCTATAGTCGGACTCCTCGGTCAAGACCGGTGCCGGCATTTGGCGGAGGGAGTCCACGGTGAACTTCAGGGTCACCATGTCTTGCGCGAGCGCCGGGTCGCCCATGGCCGCACGCTGAAGGTGCTCGTCCAACTCTTCGGGAAGGTCGCCGCCCGCGTAAAGGTCGACCAACTTGTCATAAAACTCGTTCATTTCAGTTTCTCTATCGATCCGCCGAGCCTGTCCCTGAGCGCCCTTCGCCCCCGGTACAGCCTCGATTTCAACGCAGGCACGCTGATCTGAAGGATGTCCGCCGCTTCCCGCGCCGAAATGTCCTCCAGGTCGCAAAGCACGAGCGGGTCCTTGTATTCGGGCGGCAGGTCGTTCAAGGCCTGCTGCACCGTCACCCTCAACGTGGCGCGTTCCTCCGTCCCAGTATAGTGCGCGTCGGTCGGCAGTTCCAACAGTCGGTGCTGCCGCATCTTGTCGATGCACAGGTTCCTGGCGATCCGGAACAACCAAGTCCGGAAGGCACCGTCTGCACGAAGCTCTTGCGACCGCCGCAAGACCCTGAGAAAGGTCTCCGCCGTCGCGTCCTCCGCGTCGCTCCGGTTGCCGAGCATCCGGAACGTGTAGCGGAAGATCTTCTCGCCGTAGAGCTCATAAATCCCACCGAGCGCGTTGGGATCGCCCTTGGCCAGGGCGTTCAGCCAGCGCCTTTCGGCAAGTGAGTCCTCGTGCTGAGTGTCCGACATAAGAAGACGGTGGCGCCTTGCAAAAAGGAGCGCGAGACGGCATTATATCCTTGCCGTCCCGCGCGGTGCCCGCAGAAAACCCGGGCGTCAGTCCTTGGTCGGGACCTTCAAAAAGGTCAGGGCGAGGGTCTCGTTCTGGTTCTGGCTCTCGACTCCGGTGGCGAGGACGACGTAGAGCGTCCCTGGCTGGAGGGTGATCTTGGGGATCTCGCAATAGATCTGTTCGCCTTCGGCGTCTTTGGCGATCCAGTGGTTGTTCCCGTCCGGGCTCGTCGTGCTGTACTCCTTCGCGTCGACTTCGAGGGTCGTGATCGAGCCGTACGTGATCGCTTCGGTCTGGAACTGCGGGTTGTCGCCGTAGTTCTGGAAGATCAGGGACGGGGTCGTGAACCCTTCCTTTCGGTTGAAGCCGTGGACGATGAAGAGCCTCGAGCGGTTGCCGTTCGGGGTCTTGCGGTCGATGACCTGGAAAATCTCGCGGAGCCGCTTGTCCTCTTCACCTTGGATCGGGTTCTTGATCCCGATGGCGGCGATCAGCGAATTCGTGTCCTTCTGGAAGATCATCGCCAGATTGTCGTACTGGTCGCTCCGGTCCGGCGGTTCGAGCGTCATGTCGTACCCGCCGTCGGCTTCGCTCCGGAAGGGGACCTCGATCGGGGCGGTGACGGTTTTCGGCGCCAAGTCCGTACCCTGTTGTTCGTCGTTCAAGAAGAACGCGAGGGGCCCTTCGGTGCTGGCGTTGACGAAGATGACGATGGGGTCCGCACCGACGCTGCCTCCGCCTCCACCGCCGTCGCCTCCGCAACCTCCCAGGAGCAACAACGTGGCCGTGAGGGTGGCGATGGCAAGTGAAGCGGCTCTTTTCAACGACATGTCAGCAAGCAAAGATACCAAAGTTCGGGGGGTGTGCATGGCGGGTCAGGGCTTCTCCAAGCTCTCCGGAGCGGTCACGGACAGCGTCGTATAGCAGAGCCCGCAACCCAGCAGGCCCGTGCGGCGATAGTCTTCAGACGTGCAGCCGCATAAGGGACAGACGCCCGAGAGCCGAGGCTTGTGCCGCATCGCGCTCAAAAGGCGGCCGAATCCGGCGATGCCGACACGGGCGTCGGTCTGTCGGAACCGCGAAGGCGCTGAAGCGCCTTCGCGGAGGAACACGGTCTGAGGCTTAGTCAAACGGGACACCCGTCATCGTATGCTCTCGGAACAGTCCGATCAGCTTTTTCGTGGCGGGCCCGGGCTTGCCGGAACCGATGGGACGGCCGTCAAGGCTCACCATAGGGATCACTTCGGCGGCCGTGCCGGTCAGGAACGCTTCGTCCGCGTCAAGGATGTCGTATCGGGTCATGTTGCACTCGTCGACCTGATATCCCGCGCCTTCGGCGAGGGAGACGACCGTGTCGCGGGTGATGCCGCGCAAGATCCCGCACGACGGGTGCGGCGTCTTGACGGTGTTGCCGTGAAGGACGAAGACGTTGTCGCCCGTACATTCCGCGACATAGCCTTGCGCGTTGAGCAGGAGGCCTTCACCCGCGCCCTGCTTGTTGGCTTCGGACTTGGCGAGGATGTTGCTCGCATACCGGCCGATACACTTGACCCGGGGGTCAAGGGCGTCCGGGGCGGCGACCCGGAACGACGTCGTGACGACGTCGAGACCGTGCTCGTAGGACTCCGGCGGATAGAGGCTCAGGGTCGAAACCATGACCATGACGTTCGGTTCGGTCTTGACCGCCCGTGGATCGAGTCCGAGACCGGACCCCCGGGTCACGTTGAGCCGGATGTAACCGTTGGTCTCGTCAGCCTTGCGGCAGACCTCCAGGACGATCGCCCGAAGTTTCGGTTGATCGAGCGTCATCTCGAACCCGAGATAACGGCAGCCGTGGTACAGGCGGTCGAGGTGTTCGTCGAGTTTGAACACCTTGCGTTCGTAGAAGCGGATGCCTTCGAAGAGCCCGTCCCCGTAGAGGTGGGCATGGTCGGCGACCGACGTAGTGGCTTCCTCGAGAGGGCTGAGACAACCGTTCAGCCAGACCAGTCTCGCCATGGAGGGCAGTGTACTCGGACCCTTCCTTGGGTACCCTTGGGCCTACCGGATCGTTTCGACCCGGATTGTCGTCTGTTTTCTTGTCGGTTAGACCAGGAGAGAGTTTGGCTAAAGCGAAAAGCGGAAAAGTGCTGAAAATGGCGCTCGTCGGCACGGGCGTCCTCGTCGCCGGCGGTGGCGGCGCGATCGTCGTCGCGTCGTCGGCCTACACGCCCCTCGTCTCGCCCGGGACGACGGTCGCCGGAGTGCCCCTCGGTGGTCTGACGAAGAAGGAAGCCACGGACAGGCTCGAGACGTGGTGGGCGGAGGCGTCCGCCCGCGAGCTCTCGCTGACGGCCGACGGTTTTAAGAACCCGCCGAAAGGGTTCACGCTCAAGAGCCTAGGCGTGCGGCTCGACGGGGAAGCCACGATGAAGTCCCTTCCCGTCGAGGATTTTTGGGCCAACTCGTCGCGGAAACTGTCCGGACAAAAGGTCAAATCCGCCTCCTTCGAGCCGAAGGTCCAGGTCGGCAAAGAAGCGGTCGAAGAGATCGCTCGGTACGTCGAAGCGAACCGGCCCGACATGGCGCCGGCGAAGGTCGACTTTGTAAAGGGCGAGATCGTCAAGTCGAAGGAAGAGGCAGGGTATGCCGTCGACGAACGCCTCCTTCCGACCGCGCTGGCCGCGGCCGGACTGAAGGGCGAGACCGTCGCCTTACCGTTGAAGAAGGCGGCGCAAAAGGTTCCCGACGAGGCCCTTGACGGCATCACCGACGTCGTCAGCACGTACACGTCGCACTACAGCGAAGGGAACACGAACCGGGCGAGCAACATCCGGAACGCCGCGCGTCGGTTGTCCGGCACGATCCTGATGCCGGGCGAGAAGTTCAGCTTTAACGGGGTCTTGGGCCGGAGGACGGCCAAGAACGGGTTCAAGCTCGCCGGCGTTTACAACAACGGCAAGCACGACGTCGACATCGGCGGCGGCATCTGCCAAGTGAGCGGCACGTTGTACAACGCGGTCTTGCTCGCGGACCTTAAGATCGTCAACCGGAGCAACCACACGTTCCCGGTGCCGTACCTTCCCGTCGGACGGGACGCCACGGTCAGCTTCCCGGCACCCGACTTTTCGTTCGCGAACTCGACGGACGGCCCGATCGCCATCTCGGCTTCAGCGGGAGGAGGCACGATCACGTTCCGCGTCCTCGGGAAGAAGGTCGACGGACAAGAAGTCTCGCTTTACACGGCCGGCCACCAGTCGTGGGGGCGTGCCGAAAAAGTGATCGTCGACACGAGCCTTGCGCCTGGACGCAGGGTGGTCGAAGAACCGGGCGGATCCGGACACCGCATCCAGACGTACAGAATCGTCAAGCTCAACGGTGTCGAGGTCAAGCGCGAGCACTTGGGACAGAGCGAATATCCTGGAGGTACCAGGATCGTTCGCGTGAACCCCAAAGCGGCGGCTCCCAAGCCGGTCAAACCTGCCCCTGGCGACGCAGGCGCCGACGCCCCTCCGACGGCTCCACCCGCCGGCGGTGGGACCGGCGACCCGGCCGGGACCAGCGGCGAAGGCTAGCGGTATCGCTAGCGCGCGATCTGGATCAGGAGCAACTGGTTTCCAGAATAAACGACCTTGCCGAGCGTCGTCAAGTCGGCAAGGGCGACGTTCTCCGCGCCAAGTCCGATCGTCGGGAACGCTTTCGTGTTCGGGGCGACGACATAGTCCGGTCTGATCTCGTCCAGGATCAGCTTGCGCTTGTCGTCGGGAGTCGCAGCGAGGTAAACGAGCGTCGAGAGGCCCCGACGCTTGCCGTAGTCCGGCGTCTCGCTCCAATGACCGGCATAGGTATAGACACCCGTCATGCCGCTCAGGATCGGATTGAAATCGGGTACCAGCGGAGTGCGGAAATCGGCCGGGCCGACCGGGTTCCAGACGCCCGGCATCGCGAGCACGACCGTACGGCCCTTGATGCTGTTCAAAACGTTCAGGATCTGCCCTGAGTCCTTTGAGAAGTAGACCGAATGCACGGTCGTCGACCCCACGTTGAGGTCGATGAAGTCCTTTTCCCGCTTGAACCACAAGATCGACGATCCGCACATCAAGCAAAGGGTCAGCGTCGCGACGAGGTTCCGGGTGCTCCTTTCGAGCGGCTTGAGGATGCTGACAAGCCCGTACGCCGCAAGGATCGCCCACGGAAGGATCATCCCCATGGCGAGCTTCCGTTGGAAGAGCACGGGCAAGTAGAGCGCGCAGAGCCCCAACAGCGCCCACGACCAGGCCAAGTTCCACGCGTCGTCCTCCTTGGCGAGCAACCAGAGGGCCCCAAGTGTGAAGACCGTCAAGACGCACCAGGCCCCCCAGTTCAAGAAGCCTACTGACGGGTCGTGACCGGCAGAAAGGGCCGTCAGCGCCGCCAAGAGGAGGACGACCGTACCGAACGCGGCCGTGCGCGTCTTTCCCACAGACTTCCAAGCGGCGACGCACGCGAGCACGACAGCGGGGAAGATCCCGAACAGCACCTGCCGGAAGTTCGGTGAATAGGTCAGCGTCGCCGCGCGGGCCTGGAAGACGGGATCCTTCGAAAGGACGTATCCAAGCCACACGGCGGCGGGAACGGCTCCGGCCGCGATGCACGCGGCCCGACCCACCCACAGTGGAGTCGCCTGACCTGTCTTCAACTGGGCGACCAGGTATCCGATCAGGACGAGCCCGACAAGGACCGTGTCATAGCTGTGGACGTTGGCAA
This sequence comes from Armatimonadota bacterium, assembly GCA_018268395.1. Lineage (NCBI taxonomy): Bacteria > Bacillati > Armatimonadota > Armatimonadota bacterium. Next base: position 299,649 of record JAFDWQ010000005.1, read on the forward strand.
GGACGCCGAACGCCAACGCCCCCGGAAGGACGGGCTTCCAGTGGTCTTTCGCTTCGATGACCGCTCCCAGAGTCCAAACGATCAGACACAGGCTGAACATGAACAAGCCGTTCGTCAGCGCCGAGGGGAAGACGAAAGCCTCGGGTTGCCAGACGTCGATCGGTAACCTTCCGAGCAACAGAGGTTTGAGCGCTTCAGGCCCGTTGACGATCTCCTGCCCGAACCTCTCCCAGACGGCGAACCCCAAACCCCCGCCGAAGCATCCGATGAGGAGCGCGAATTTCGCCGAGAAGGTCGAGAGCTTGAGCTTCGTCAACAGTCGACCGAAGGCGTGGACGAACAGGAACGTGAACGCCAACCGGGCGACGAACATCGCGACCGGGATCGTCACGAGCTTGGCCAGCAACCCCAGGACGAAGAAGTAGAGGTTGACGGTCAGGCCCGGTTGCGGGTCGGTCGTGAACCGGTTGTCAAAGAGGAAACGGCCCTCCATCGCTTGCCGCATCCATGCGGCATAGACCATGTGGTCGTCCAGGTTCGTCTGGATCCCGAAGTAGACCGAGCCTGGCGGCGTGATGATCCAGCCGATCAGGGTCGGGACAGCGACGATGACCGTGACGATGATCGCCTGGTTCCTGCTGAACCTGGCGATCTGCTCCCGGCGGAGGTTTTCCTGGTCGATGCTGTCGAGGGCCACGGGATCAAAGGGTCTTCGGAACCGGGCGCCCCATGCTCTTGTAAATGTCCTCGATCATCTTTGCGCTCTGCTTCGCCTCTTTGTTGTTCGGATCCGTCTTAAGAGCTTCTCGGTAAAGGGCCAGGGCCTTCGGATACTTGACCCGCGGCGCGAGCGATCCCGCCGTCATAACGGCGGTCCCGTAGTCCACAGTGGCCTTGACGTACGTCTTCTTGGCGGTCGCGTCTTTCGGCTTCTTCTTGAAGGCGGCTTTCGTGGTGGTGTACGCCTTTTCGAGCTTGGTCAGCTTGGCTTGGTCGGCGTTCGGCTTGGCGGCCGCACCTTGGGCGGACGCCGCGAACGGCAGGACGAGAGCGAAAAGGACGAGGGCGGTCCGGAACTGTCGCATCCTCCGATTATGCGCCGTCGGGCGATCGTCGGGTAGCGACGATGCGGTCCACGGTCGTCAAGAGGAGCCTGCTCCGCCCGAATAGCGTCGAACGATGCTGCTCAACCGTCCCTTAGCGGGATGACTCTTTTGACGAACACGGTGCTGTCCGCCTTGGCCGGGGCGGCTACGACGGGGATCCTTGTCGCCATGGCCGGGACTGTGTCCTTGCAGGACGCTAGCCCCGGAACGCCAGACGCGGGCCATTCGAACGTCAGCGGCAATTCGCTTGCTGCCCGATTTGGGGCGAACACCAGCCCCACTTTGGCCCGTGTCCAGATTCAGGAGGACGGTGCGCTTCAGGGCCTTCGCGCCATCAGCGGCACCGGCGTCGCCGTTTATGGCCAAAGCAACGCGACGACGGGGCTCGGAGCCGGAGGCTATTTCACGAGCAAGAGCGCAGGGGGCCGCGCATTGGTCGCCGACCAGTTGAGCGGCACGGGGAACACGGTCGGAGGCCTGTTCTTTACGCATTCGGCGACAAGCGTCAGCCTGTGGGGAACGGCCCGAGGCACGACGGGGTCTCCCGTCGGCGTTCGTGGTGACAGTTCGGCTGCCGAAGGGATCGGCGTGCAAGGGACCGGAACTGGCTATGGAGGCGTCTTTACGAGCACGTCGCCTGAAGGCATCGCGCTCAAGGCAGGAACGGACACGAGTACCGGAGCCGCGATCGTAGCGAGGGGCACGGGATCGAGCAAGAACTCGACGGTCTATTCCGTCAATCTGGGGACCAATTCGTTTTCGGCGGCTTTGTTCGGACGGACGTTCAACAAAGGTAGTTCGCACGGCTTGATCGTCAACAGAGGCGTTAGCGAAAACTCAGCGGTCACATACACCTCTGCGGCCGCAACGGTCTATGACGTTTCAGACACCGGTTCGACGATCGGACTCGGCGTCAGGACGTCGTCTCCCAACGGGTACTCCCTTTATGTCGAGGGCCCCAGTACCGGCAACAAGATCGCCATCCGCGCTATCGGTAACACCGAAGCCACAGGGACCAAGTCGTTCCTCATCGATCACCCGCTCGATCCGGAGAACAAGTCCCTTCGGCACTTTTGTGCGGAGGGTCCCGAACCCACGAACGTCTATTCCGGCACCGTCAAACTCGGCGGAGACGGCTCGGCGTGGGTGCAATTGCCGGCGTACTTCGAAGCGATCAACCGTGACCTGCGTTACCAACTGACCTGCGTGGGAGGTTTCTCCCCGGTCTACGTCGCCAGCGAAGTCAGTGGGAACAAGTTCAAGATCGCCGGCGGCAAGTCGGGGCTGAAAGTCTCGTGGCAGGTGACCGGCGTCCGGAACGACGCTTATGTGCGGCACAACGGCTTCAAAACCGAGGCCTTGAAGAACGAGACGGAACGCGGTTACCTTTATGCGCCCGAAGCGTACGGACGGCCCTCGAGCCGAGGGGTCGGCGCGGTGCATACAAGCATAAGGAACCCGGACGGAACCACGACCGTGGGGGGCAGGCAAGTCGCCGATCGGCCGTGATCCGGAACCCCTTCGTCCTCGGCGAATTTGTATCCGACGAGAACGAGGGGGCTCCGATTATCCGGACGATGACGTTCTGCCGGTGCTAGGCGCCAGTCGGAGGGACGACCTTTCCGCCGCCCTTGGTCCCTTTGTGCCGGTTCGCCAGCTTTTCGCGTTGGGCCGGAGTCAGGACCGCGTCCATCTTCGACTTTGTCTCCTCGTGCAGCGCCTTGAGCTGGTTCTTCAGCGCACCGACCGTCTGGTTGTCGTTCGCCCAGATGGCCTTGCGCCGCTCACGGGCCTGCGTCATGACGTCCTTCATCTGCTTCTTCTGGGCGTCGGTGAGGCCGAGCTTGTCGCCGAAGCGCATGCCATGACCGCGCATCTTCATCGCGTGCTCGCCCTTCTGGCCAAGACCGTTCTGTCCCTTCGCTCCCGCAACCTGGGCTCCGGCGAAACCGGCGACGCCGACGGTCAGCACGGCGCCAAGGGCCGCAGCGAGGATGGATTTGTGGAGTTTGCTCATCGAAAGGGAGTGACGACGGGCGGTCGCCGGGGTTCGGTAGGGCCCAAGTGAGGTCAGGTTTGCCCTAGAGGCAGTTTCGTCCAGGAACGGGCGGATTCTCCGAAGTGTGAGCCGCGTCACAGCGTTCGGACGGTTCTGCAGGCAGGCTGTCGGTGGCGCTCAAGTGCCGTGTCCAAGGAGAAAGAACATGAATCTCAGAACCATCAAATCTGCGCTAGCGGCGGTCCTCGTCTTCACGCCTGCCATCGTCCACGCCCAATGGCTCACGCACACGGGAACCGGTGTCAGCTCGACCGGCACCTTCTCCGGCGTGGGAGGAGCCTACGCTGGAACGGTGAAGACGCAGATCACGAAGATCGTCGACGGAGGCAACGACGGGGTTCCGGGCCTGACGCCAGGTTCCTTCGGATCGACGACCGCCGCATTCGACGCCGACTACCCTCTCAACCAACCGGGCGCGACGTTCGACAGCCTCGCGTTCGGCTACAACCATACGCAGGACAGCTACCTTGTCGTCATGGACTTTTCCGGGTTGGCAAACGGCGTCCTGCCCGCAGGTTCGACTTTGGCCGTCGCCGACCTGGACATCGAAGAGGACTTCATCGGCATGAAGGCCCTTGATCAGAGTCTCTCGACGATCCAATCGCCTTGGCTGTCCCAATATGCGGGCCTCAAAGGGTTCCTCGACTACAACGACACAGACGGATACCAGCCGAACCTCACTCAGCCGACATGGGGCTTCACGACGGACCACTATGACTTCGTCGGCATCGACCACAACGAGTCGTCGGGTCTCATCGGTTTCGAGACGCTGACGGACGTCCGGGCGATTACGTTCGGTGTCCGGAAACACTCGTCGACGGGCTATACCCACGTCGGAGGCGCCGGTATCGGAATCGCCGCCGTGCCCGAGCCGGCGAGCCTGACGGTTTTCGGCCTCGTCGGGGCGGCCCTCTTGCGACGGCGTCGGTCGCGTTGAGGGGCATCAGGGCCAGAGGGCGGTACCGCACCGCCTTCTGGCCCTGGGCGGAGCTGCGACCGACCGGAAGGATCGGTCGGGGTACGCGACGTCCCGTACGAAGACCGGCCCGGCCAAAGGCCGCTACCACTCTCCAGGGCTCTATGGGGCCGCACCGGAAGAGGCGATCGGTCGCGGGATCCGCGGCCGTCCGGATCAAGGGCGGCCGAGACCGGGCCAGAGATGGGCGTCCGCAAGGCCTCGCGGACCTGACCGCCCAGACGCCTCCCGGCGCAGAAAGGCCCCGCCGAAGCGGGGCCTATTGCCATCACCGGGAAACAGACCGGACGGTCAGGCGACCATGAGCTCGCCCTCGCCCGGCATGCCGCTGGAAAACACGGTCGCGACGTTCGACGGCAGGGACTTCTTCGTGCCTCGCTGGGCATAGACGCGGTAACTGACCTGTTCGCCCGCGGTCGTCCCCTCGTGCTCGTACTTCGCCTTCATCGTGCTGTCGAGGATCTCCCATTCGCCGCCGGGGAGCTGCAACTCGATCATGTAGACCGTGTTCGGGAAGTTTCCGTTCTTCTCCCACTTGAGGCTGTTCACCTGGTCGCATCCCAAGGCGACAAAGTCCGTCGGTTGATAGACGGGGCGTTCGCTGTGGTCGTTGGTGTGGACGTTCAGCCCGAGTTGCTGGATCAACGAGTCAGGCACGTTCGGGTTCGCCTGCCATTGGTTGGCGAGCGTCCGCACGGTGAGCAGGCTGCTCGCGCGCTGGTCGTTCTTGCCCATCGTCGCGACCATGGCGTCGTTCGCCTTGGCGATCTTATTGGTGAGCGAGGCGGCAAAGGCCGTGTTCGCAGTGTTCAGTTGGGCGATTTGAGGGGGCGTCAGACCGAGGGTCCCGGAATTGGCCGCAGCCGTGACCGCCAGGTTCGCCAGCCAGTCGGAGAGTTGCGCGTCGCTGAGTTTGTTGTAATCGGCCATGTCGGGGCTCCTTCGCCGTCGCGGCGCCTTCCTCGGCAGGGGGACGGGTATCGGTCCAGGTCCTGGCATCGGTCGGGCTCCGCGACGAGCGCTTGTTAGGGATCGTCGGCCATGGACCGAAGATTCTTTAGGTCAAAGGAATTTCCAGGTTCAAGACCGGGGACAGCGGGGCGCCGGGCGTCTTCGCACCGATGCGGGTCGGACTCCTGCGCGAAGGGCGCCGCGGCGCGACCTCGAAAGGCACGCGTCCTGTCCCGACGATCCGGTAGATTTGCGACCGACAGTTCTGGACGCCGTCGCTATACTGCCCGTCATGGTCAGGATTTTAGGGACCGTCGCTTTGGCTTCGTGGGCTCTGGCGTCGCAGGCCGCGTTCTTCGCCGACCAGATCGGGGGGCCGGGGTTCGTGAGCCCGAACGTCATGGTCCCGAACCAGAACGTCGTCAACAACCCTGTCTTCACGTCCGTCGCCCTGGACGATTTCGACGTGACGGCCACGCTCGTCACGAACTTCGTGGACATCGTCGCGCGGTGTACGGGCAGTTCCGCCAACCTCAGCGTGGCGAACTGGGGCTCCACCGGCCCGTGGCAGATGGACGTTTACGCCGATAACGGTTCGGGGACCGGCCCCGGCCCGGTGATCCTCTCGTTCGTGTACTCGCCCGGATCCTTCCAAGTCGTTCAGAAGAACTTTGCTTTGAACCAGAACATGGTCTGGTCGAACGCGCTGCTCCGGTTCAACGTGTCCGTAGCGCTCGTGCCGGGGAAATACTGGCTGTCCGTCGTGCCGCAAGAACCCTTCAACTCAGGCAGGACGTTCTGGACCGCGACGTCGAACTACCCTTCCGGTTCGCCGGCGAACAAGAACGCCCTGCTCTACGACCCGTTCAACAGTCAGACCTACTTTCCCACGGGGATGGACCTCGCCTTCCGGATCGACGGCTGACCTTTCGGGCCCGTTCCCGGGCCGGATCCGGTCCATGGACCGTCCGGACGCTCCTTTTGGGAGGGACTTGACGGGCTCCTCAGGTTCAAACGGGCTCTGAGGTGCGGTCTTTTTCTCAATGCGACGCGGCCTTTCTTTGAAGCGACGCCGCGTTTCCCTGTCATAGCACGGTCGTTCTGCGACGCGACGGCGTGGGCCTTCAAAGCGACGCCGTCGATCGTCATAGCGGTGCCGCAGACCGCCATAGCGACGGGACGACGCTCGAACCCGGTGCGACGACCACCTCGCACGGAGCACCGTTTTTTGGAAGCGGAGGAGTCCTGGCCAAGGGAGGACGCCGGGGATCCGGGGACGAGGGAACGGGGAACGGGGAACCCTTTGGCTTCCTTCAGTCCACCTTGAACAGCGATTCGGCGATGCCTTGGTTGACCTTGATGTTCAGGTAGGCGGTCGTGCCGCCGAACGCGCCGCTGGAGTTGCGGACGGTGGCTTTGGTGGGGATCCAGAGGCCGTTCACCTTCTGCGCGTCGGTGTAGGTGAAGGTGGCGAGGAGGTAGCCCTGCTGGTTGTACCACTCGCGTTTGGCGGTGAACTTGCGTTCGGGGTCGATCCAGACGCGGTGGCGGCTGCTGTCGTCGAGCTTCTCGATGTAGGTCAGGTCGAAGACGCCATAGCCGGCATAGTCTCCGGAGGCTTCCTTGCGGACGAACTTGGCGTTGATGAAGTTGCTGAAGAGGCTCGGCGTCAGGAGGCCGAAGTCGAGCGGGGTCTGGCGTTTGCCGGGGGCTTTGGAGACGTCGTCGCGCTGGTTGATGTTGGCGCGGGGGATCTTGACGAGCTTACGGCCGCCGTTGACGATGAAATAGATGTCGGTGTCTTCGACGCGGGCCTCCATCCGGAGCATCATCGGCTCCTTGAGCCAGACGTTGGACGATTTGAAGCGGTAGCTCTTGGCGAAGTCTTGGTTGATCTTGGCCAGCTCGCTCTGTTTCGCGGTCTGGACCTTGGCCGTGAACGAGAGGTCCTTGAAGGTCGTAGGGACGTATCCGGAGATGCTCTGTCCGAGTGGGGCGGCTGTCGCAACCAGGGCCAAGACCGTGCTCAACATGGTGTCAAGAGTTCATGACGGTCGGGAGGGTGTTTCCGTCACTCCGCTGCCTAGGACGCTGCGACCGTAGACCCACCGGCCCTCTAGGCCGTATAACAGACCGATGGCGCGGAAGTCCCCGGAAGACGCGATGGCCGCGCGGATGTCGGTGGTCGAACGGCACGCATGGTTGAGGCCGATGTCCGCGGGCGAGGCGATCGACCTGGCCTTGCGGTGCTATCAGCGGTCGGCCTGGAGCCTGCTCAAGCTGACGGCGGTTCCGATGGCGGTGGCGTTCTCGGGGATCGTGTTCGTGGCGATCGTGGTGTTGCCGGGGTTGTTCACGACGAGCGCGCCGCGATCGGCCGGAGTCGAGGCGGGAGAGCTTCTCGTGTCGTTGGTGCTCGGGTTCGCGGTGGGGCTGCCGTTGGTGTTCGCGGGGGTGGGGACGGTTTTGGGAACGGTGACGAAAGCGACGGCGGACGTCCTGGACGGTCGGGCGGTGGACGAGGCGAAAGCGGTCGAAGCGGGACGGACGTCGTTGCGGGCGGTCTTTTCCGGGATCGTGCGGGTGTTCTTCGTCGGGTGCGTCTTCTTCTTGTTAGCGGGAGGGTTCGCGGTCGTGGGGACGTTGTTGGGGCAATCGATGGGATCCGAACTGGCGTCAAGCCTTTCGGCGCTGATGGTGGGGCTGTCGGTGATGGCGGGGATGGTCTTCGCGCCGCTGTGGATGAACACTCGGGCGCTTTTGCCCGCCGTGGCGGTCCTCGAAAACGTCGGCTCGAAAGAGGCAGGGAAGCGGAGCGCGCACTTGATGAAGCGCTATCGGGGCCAAGCGAGCGCGGACGGTGTGACGTTCGGCGTTTTCCTGCTCCTCGTGTTCCTGGGGGCGGTGCTCGGGGCGTCGATGTTCTTCTTGATCCAGTTGACGGGGATCGGCGGCCGGATCGAAGCGTGGGTGACAGTCGCGGGCCTGTCGCAGCTGCTCGGACAGTTGGTCTCCTATCTTCCGGGCTTCGTTTGCCTGTGGCTGCTCGTCCCCTTTTGGGGGACGGCGATGACCGTCCTCTATTTCGACAGGCGCGTGCGGGTGGAAGCGCTCGACGTGCAAGTCATGATCAACGACATCAACAATGCGGACCGTCGCGCTCTTCTGCTCCGTTAGCCTCGCGGCCTCCGGTTGGGGCGCGCAGTCGGACGCGTTCGAAGAGCGGATCCGGTCGGTTCGTGACGAGACGTCGTTCCACCGGACCGTCAGCGAAGCCCCGGAGTCTTGGACGGAAGACGGGACGCTCGCCGACGAACTGGACAAAGCTTCGGAGACGGCCGACTGGAAGTCCGCGCAGAAGCGGCTGGTCGCGGCGTCGAGGTTACGACGGTTCGAAGAACGCGGCCCGGACGTCGGCCGCGTGACGGACCCCTCGACGACCGCGAAGTCGATCCTGGCGCGCCCCGTCTTCCGCGACCCGGGGGACCGCAAGAGCCGGAACTGGTTCTCCGATTCCGTCGACAGGCTTGTGAGGGTCGTCCGGGACTTCTTCGAGAAGCTCTTCAAACCAGACCTTCTTTCCGGGGGCGCGAGTACCGGCGGCGCTGCACTCCGGCTCCTCGAGCCGATCGTGTGGGGCGTCCTGATCCTCGGTCTTCTGGCCTTCGCCGTCGTCTTCATCGCTAAGTTCACGCTCGGTAAACGCGCCAGGGGGGCGGGAGGCGCCTTGTTGGACGAAGACGAGCCCGACTTGAACGCGGACGAATGGCTCTTGCGGGCAAGCGAGCTCGAGGCGAGGGGCGAACTGCGCGAAGCCGTGCGGTGCCTCTATTTGGCGAGCCTGCGGCGCATGGACGAGGCCGCGATCTTGCGGTTCGTGCGGACGGAGACGAACTGGGAGCACCTTCGCCGCTATGAATCAGGATCTGTCCGCCCGTCCGGACTCGACCTGCGCTCGATGACGAGGGAGTTCGACCGCGTGTGGTATGGGCACCGCGTCCAGGGAGCGGAGGACGTCGCGATGTTCCGGTCGTACTATAAAGTTGTCCTTCAAGCGATGGGGAGGGCGTCGTGAGGCGGCTCGTCTTGGCCGGAGTGACAGTCTTGGTACTTGCGACGGTCGCGTTCTTCGCCGCGCGCTCCGAGGGGATCGCCGATCCCCGGCCGAGCAACGTTTTGCCCAGCGGACTCGGCGCCTTGACCGAACTGCTGAAGGCGGACGGGTTCGATGTCCGCGTGGACGTGACGGACCGTCCCTCCGCCCCTTCCGACAGCCTGGTCGTAGCGTGCCTGGTCACGGGCAATGGATTCATGGAGTTCGTCAGGATGGTCCCCGACGGCGGCGAGAAGCCGATCGAAGACCACTTGAAGAAAGGGGGCAACGTTTTGGCGTTGCTCTACGAGCCCGACTTCGTGCAAGCGACGTCACAGGCCAGGATGGAGCCGGTCGGAGGGGACAGGCAGGTCTGGATCGGCCGGTTGCTCGACAGTCCGATCGACTTCTCCGACGAATGGCCGGACCGCGCTGTCGTCTTCGCCGGGGCTCGCGAGTTGGTGACGGCGGTCGGGGTCGAGGAAGGGACGATGGTGACGGTCCGCAGCGCGTTGTTCACGACGAACCGCTTCTTGTCCCGCGACGACGACGCCGCCTTTGCCTTGGAGCTGTTCCGGAAGACCGCTGGGCCGTCCAAAAGGGTCGTCTTCTTCCTGTCGACGCTCGGGCTCGGCCAGTCGCGCGGGATCATCGGATCGATCGGCAACTGGGCGGCCGTCCTCCAATGGCAGGTCTTCATCGTGCTCGGTGCGATGGCGTGGACGGTCTCGCGCCGTTTCGGCCTTCCCGAGGAGACGGCGTCGTTCCAGCGGGGTGCGCGGCAACTTTCGGACAGTCTCGCCGAAGTCTTGAGGGCCGGGAAGAAGCGACCGTTCGCGGCCAAGCTCATTGCCGACCAAGCGGTCCGCACGACGCGAACGAGGCTCCGGTTGCCCCCTTCGGCGACGATCGAGGACATCTTGAAGAAGTCCGACCGTGAGACGCGCGAGGCTTATGGGCGCGTCCTCAGTTCTTCCGAGGAGCGTGGTCCGCAAGCGGTCCTCACGGCCTTGCGGCAGTTTTTGGCCAAGATCGGGATCAAGTGACGGCGCCCTTACGGATCCTCGAGGTCGGATCGGCCATGCCGGACGATTGGGGCGGGATCGAGCGTTATGTCGCCGTCTTGTCGCAATCCTTGGCCCAGGCCGGACACGACGTCGCGGTCACGGCTCCTGTGGGCTCGCCGCTCTTCCGCCGGGCCGGGGTCGAAACGATCGGGCTCTCGGTCCGCGGCAAATACGACTTCGCCGGTTGTGCCGGTTATCTCAGGCTGTTCCGGTCGCGGCGGTTCGACATCGTGAACACGCACTTCTCACCGGACTACCTCATGCCCGCTTATGCGGCCCGCATCACGGGGCAGAGGGGGAGGGTTTTGACGCGGCACGTCGCCGTGACCCTGCGGGCTTCGCGCGTCAGGGCGTATTGCCGACTCTACGACAGGTTCATCGCCGTGAGCGGCGCCGTCCGTGACGACATGGTATCGGCAGGGTTCGGCGCGTCCTGTGTTTCGGCGGCCCATGCAGGAGTCCCAGCGTTGCGACCGTCGAAGTCAAGAGAGGACGCCCGGACAGGTCTGGGCATCGGCGTCGGTGCCTTCGCGGTGGGTTCGTTCGGGAGGTTGGTACCCGAAAAGGGCGTCAAAACCCTGATCGAGGCGGTCCAGAAGACAGGTGGCCGGACCGAGTGCCACGTCTTTGGAGACGGGCCGGAACGGGCCGCGCTCGAAAGGCAGGCAAAGGGCACTGCGACCGTCTTCCACGGGTACGTCCCGTCGATCGACGATGCGATGGCTGCGATGGACGTCGTCGCGATGCCGAGCGTATGGGTCGAGGCTCTGGGACTGGCCGTTCTTGAAGCGATGTCGGTGGGCCGGCCGATCGTGGCGTCGCGAACGGGAGGCGTCCCCGAAATCGTGGAGGAAGGGATCACCGGGCTCCTGACGCCCCCTGGGGACGCGGCCGCCCTCGCGGAAGCTTTACGACGACTCGATGCAGAGCCTGGCCTGAGCGCGAAGATGGGCGAAGCCGGAAAGCGGCTCCACAGCGAACGCTACACACCCGAGGCATTCGGCGAACGGATCGCGGCCGTCTACGCGACGGTTCAGAAGACGCCCTGAAGCTTGCCCGTACTGTCCCCGAGTCGCTCGACGTTGACGCCCGCATAGTCGAGGACGTTGAGGAGCAGGTTCGTCATCGGCGTCTGCGGCTTGACGACGAGGTGCCGTCCGGTCTTCAATCGTCCGCCGGCTTTGCCTGCGACGAGGATCGGAAGATCGTCGTGGTTGTGGCGGTTGCCGTCACTGATGCCGCCTCCGTAGACGAGCACGGTGTTGTCGAGAAGGCTCGAAGAACCTTCCTTGACCGACTGCATCCGCTTCAGGATGTAAGCGAGCTGCTCGACGTGGAACGTGTCGATCTGGCGTTTCTTTTCGAGCTTGGCGGCATCGTTCCCGTGATGGCTGATGTCGTGGTGGCCGTCGTTGATGCCGATCTCGCGATAGGGCCTGTTGCTCCCTTCGTTGGCGAACATGAGCGTGCAGACGCGGGTCAGGTCGGCCTGGAACGCCAACACCATCATGTCGCCCATGATCCGGACGTGTTCGCCCCGGTCCGAAGGGGCGCTCCCAGGGACTTTAAAGCCTTGGCCCTGTGCGTTCGCGTTGGCCTTTTCAAACCGTTCAAGGCGCATCTCGATCTCGCGGACGCCCTCCAGATATTCGTCGAGCTTGGACTTGTCCCGGGTGCCCAGACGGGACTTGAGGGACTCGGCCTCCTCTAAGACGTAGTCGAGGACGCTCCGACGGGTCGCTTGCCGCTCGGCCGAAGAGACCGCAGAACCACCCTCCGGACCTTCTCCGAAGAGCCGCTCGAACACGGCCCTAGGGTTGACCTCTTTCGCGTTCGGAGTGGACGGCCCCCTCCACGAAACGCTGGACGAATACGCACAGGAATAGCCGGAATCGCAGTCGCCCGCCAGTGCGCCCCGTTCGCAGCCCAGTTCGAGGCTGGCGAACTTTGTCGACCGACCGACGGCTTGAGCCGCGATCTGATCGGCGGACACGGCGACCGAAATATCGGCCCCGGACGTTTTCCGGGCTTGGACCCCGGTCAACCAGGTCGCGCACGAACGGGCGTGGTCTCCCGGCCCGTCCCCGTTCGCGAAGGCGTGCATCTGTGCAAGGCCGCTGACGACGTTGAGCGATCCCTGGACCTCCTTCAAGGGGGCTAGGATCGGTGACAGGCCGAGGGCGCCTTCGGCGGCGGGCGTCCAACCGGCCATGTCCACCCCGTTCGGAACGAACAGGAACGCCGTCCGGACAGGGGCTGCCTTCGCTTGCGCGGCGGCGAACGGAGCCAGGGACTCAAGGGCCGGTAGGGCGACAGCGACCCCTACACCTTTGAGGAACGTTCGTCGGTCGATCCTGCTCATCGGCACCTCATTGTAGTCGGACCTTGGTTCATTTCGACTTCTTGGAGAAAGGATCGGACGCGACGACCGCTTTGATCAGGGACCGGAACTTGTACCCGTCCTTTTCAGCCGCCTTCACGATGGTGTCCAGGTGACATCCGTCCTCGGGGCGCATGGCCCGGCCCGTGGCGAACGTAAGGAGCCTTTCGGCCAAGCTCCGGACGAAGTCCTTTTTCCGGCTCAGCAGGTGCTTTCGAAGCGATCTTGGGCCGTCGAGCTTCGAACCGTCGGGAAGCACCGTCACCGGATCGATGTCGAAATCGCCGTCTTTCGTCCGCCATTGACCGATCGGATCGAAGTTCTCCAGGCTGAACCCCATCGCGTCCATCGCCCGATGGCAAGTGGCGCAGTCCGGTTTCTTCCGATGGGCTTCGAGCCGCTCTTTCATCGTCATCGTCGGTTTGAGGACGACGTCTTCTGGCAAGGATCCGGCGCCAGGCGGAGGCGGAGGGGGAGGCGTTCCGAGAATCTGTTCCAAGACCCATTTGCCCCGCTTGACCGGAGACGTGCGGTTCGGGTTACTGGTCGTCGCCAGGACGCCGGCCATGCCCGTCAAGCCGCCTCGGGCCGGGTCGGTCCACTTGACTTTCCGGAACTTCGCGCCGCTGATTCCGGAGACTCCGTAGACTTTGGCCAACCGTTCGTTCAGGAAGCCGTAGTCGGAATCCAGGAAGACCAGGACGCTCGCGTCGTTGGCGAGGGCGTCGAGGAAGAACGCCTTGGCTTCCTCTGCCATGTCCTCGCGCAGTTCGGGGCTGAAGCCGGGGAACAGTCGGGGATCCGGTGAGATTCCTTCGAGCTTGCGCAACTGCAGCCATTGCATGGCGAAGTCCTCGGCCAGGCTCTGAGACTTGCTGCTCAGCAGCATGCGGTCGACCTGTTCGGCCACGGTCTTAGGGTCTTGAAGCTTGCCTTGGGCCGCGAGGTCCAAGAGTCGGTCGTCCGGCGCCGAGGACCACAAGAAAAAGCTCAGGCGCGACGCGGCTTCGAACGGTGCGACGGCTTCCCCGGTCACGACCGGCGCTTCTTCTTTGCGGAACAGGAAGTGGGGCGAACAGAGGACGGCCGTCACGCAGTCCCTGATCGCGGATTCGTAGACTTTGCCCTTCTTGACCGACGCGTCGAACACGGACATCAGGCGGGAGACTTCGTCCGACGTCACGTCTCGGCGGTAGGCCCGCCTCATGAAAGCCTTGAGGTCGCGCGCCGGGGTTTCCCGGTCGCCGGGGCCGTTCGGTTTCCTGACGATCGGCCCGTTCGGCAACCTAAGGGGTTCTGCGGCCTTCTCGAACACGATCTTGCTGACGAAAAGGTTGCGGTCGCGTTGGTCCAGCTCTGGGTTCTTGGGATCGTAGTAGTCGTTCGGGAACGTGATCCAAAACGTGGCGTCGCGGTCGTCGGCGGTCAGCGTGAACGGGATCTGGTACGTGGTCGGTTTGTCGGGGCCGTTCCGGACGACGACGTCATCGAGGAGCTTGTCCCGGAAGGCGACGCGCATCTTTGCGGGTTCGGGCCCGGCTTGTTGCGCGTAGGCGTCGATCTTTGCCGTGTACTCGCCAGGTTGAAGGTGGGCCAAGGCGACCGTCGCCCGTCCGGCCGACGTAAACGCAAGGACGTCTTCACCCGTCGCTGCGACACCCTGGGTCAGGGCCATTTTGTGGACTTCGACGGGAACGGAGACGGGGCCTGGGATCCGGACGGCGAGCGTGGCCGCACGCTCGGCGGCCGAGACGAGCTTTTCGACGTAGAGCGGCGACAAGGACAGGACGTCGCCGATGTTGTCGAACCCGCTTCCGACGTCGTCGGACGGGAAGTCCGTCGTGAGGTCGGTCTCGATCCCCAACAGGTCGCGCAGCGAGTTACGGTATTCGGAACGGTTCAAGCGGCGGATCGTGACTTTGCCCGCGTCCGCGAGGTTGCAGTCGGACGACAGGACGCGTTCCGCCCATCCGACGACGACGTCGCGGTCCGTACTTTTGATCTCAGACGGCGGCGGCGGCATCGTCGCCGACTTCACGTTAAAGACGACCCGCTCCCACTTGGCCCTTTCGGCAAGGGCGGATTTAGCCGTCCACGCTGTCGAGAGGTCGAGGCCCGCGGCGGCTTGGCGGCCAGAATGGCAGCCCGCGCAGTGTTTGGCCAGTACCGGTCGGACCTTCGTCCGGAACTCGGCATCTAGAGGGTCCTCGACCCGCGCGGGGGTCGCGACTCCCATGGCGAGTACGGCGACGGCCGTCGCGAATCCGGCACCGGACTTGACCCCGTTCGACCTGCCCTTAGACCGGACCTGACGCATGTCGTTCGCCCTCATCGTGCCGCCAATCGAGTGTCCCGACCAAGCGGACCGCGCCGTCTTGGGCGTCGACTCCTTTCAGGCAGAACGTCCCCGGGAACTCCTCTACGTCTATTATGGGATTGATCTTGGCGATCTGTTGCTCGATGAGACCGTGGGCGAAGGGAAGGCTGACCGATTCGAGGTCGACGTACAGTCGACGTCCGTTTTCGATCCGGAGGCGGCACACTGCGGCGACGCGCGCGCCGAACGCGGCTTTCGCCGACGCTTCGATCTTGATCGTTCCGGCTTCCGAACGGACCGAGAAGCGGGAGACGCCTGCCGGGGCCTGGCCCTCCAAGAAGGCGGCCAGACTCCCGTCGCTGACCGTGACCTCGAACTTGCCGGGCTCGTCGAGGGTCAGCCCGAACGGTTTCATCGTAGCGGCGGCCCGGGCCGACGTGAGGACGACTTCGTCCAAAACGAGTCCGTTCGGTAACGTCACGGATTCGGCACGGGCCGCGAGTGACTCCAGCTTAAGGTCGTCCGTCATAGGCTTTAAGGTAGTGTGCACCGATGATCGCGCTCTTGGCCGGTGCGGCCATGTCGTTTGAGTCGCCTGACCTCCCCGATCTTCCGCGCGAGTTCCGTGGAGCCTGGGTCGCGACGGTCGCCAATATCGATTGGCCTTCCAGGCCAGGCCTAGGTGCCGACGCCCAAAAATCCGAACTCGACGCGTTGCTCCACGAACTGGCCGGACTGAAGTTCAACGCGGTCGTCCTCCAGGTCCGTACGAGCGGCGACGCCCTGTACCGTTCGGGTCGCGAGCCTTCGAGCTGGTTCTTGACCGGGTCTCAAGGCGACGACATCGGATGGGACCCGCTCGCTCGCGCTGTCCAGGTCGGTCACCGCCTCGGTCTGGAAGTCCATGCTTGGTTCAACCCGTTCCGGGCCGGGCACCCGTCGCAAAAGGGCGGCTATTGCGAAGACCATATGTCCGTCGCTCGTCCGGACTGGGTCAAGCGGTACGGAAAGTACCTTTGGTGCGATCCAGGGATCCCTGAAGTGAGGACTCACGCCTTGGCGGTCATGACCGACGTGGTCCAACGGTATGACATCGACGGCGTCCATATCGACGATTACTTCTATCCCTATCCGGAGGGAGGCGCGGCGTTCCCCGACGGAGCGTCTTATGCTGCGTACGTCCAAGGCGGCGGTACGTTGCGCAAGTCGGATTGGAGGCGCGAAAACGTCGACGGCTTCGTCGAAACGCTTTACCGGTCGGTCAAGTCGGTGAAGCCGTGGGTCAAAGTCGGTATCTCTCCGTTCGGCATCTACCGGCCGAACGTTCCCGTGGGGATCGAGGCCGGGGTCGACCAGTACGAAGAGCTCGCCGCCGACGCCCGGAAGTGGCTCCGTGAAGGGTGGTGCGACTATATGGCGCCTCAGCTCTATTGGCGTACGGACTCGACGAAACAGAATTTTGGCCGCCTGTTATCGTGGTGGCGTTCCGAAAACGTCAAGGGCCGCCATCTTTGGCCTGGGCTCTACACGAGCCTTGTCGGTCCGGAGACGAAGAAGTGGAGCCCCGACGAGGTCGTCCGGCAACTGGGCTTGATCCGAAAGGGCGCCCAAGGTTCCGACCCCGGAGAAATCCACTTCAGCGCGTCCAGTCTGAAAGTGTCGAAGCTGGCCGAAGACCTTAAGAAAGGGCCGTACGCCTCGACCGCGGCCGTGCCCGAGACGTCTTGGGTCAAGGGTCAGGTTCCGGTCAGGCCGCGGGCGTCGGCCGAGCGACACCGGGTGACGTGGGACGTTCCCGAAGGTACGCGGTTCTTCGAAGTGTGGAAGCGGACGGACGGGGCTTGGACGCTCGTGCGGATCGGTTCCGGACCATCGGAAGTCTGGCCGGCCGGGTGCGACGCGTTGGCCGTTCGTGCCGTCTCCCGCGAAGGCCGGACCGGGCCGTCCACCGTCGTGGTCAGGCCAAAGGCAGGGTGAACCAGAAGCGGCTCCCCTCGTTCAACCGGCTTTCGACCCCCGTTTTGCCTCCGTGGGACTCGACGATGTGTCGGACGATGCTCAGGCCGAGGCCGGTGCCGCCACTGGCCCGTGACCGGGCCTTATCGACGCGGTAGAAGCGCTCGAAGATCCGGGGCAGGTCTTCGCTGGGGATTCCGATCCCGGTGTCGACGACCGTGAACTCGGCCGACCCGTCGACCCGGTGCAGGGCGACGTCGACCGACCCTTCGGTCGTGTAGTTGACCGCGTTTTCCAAGAGGTTGAGCAAGACTTGCGTCAGCTGCTCTTCGCTCCCTGTCACGATGATGCCGGGTTCGATGTCCGACCCGGTCTTGATCCCCTTCCGCTTGGCTTTGGCCGAGATCTGCTGGATCGCCGCGTTCGCCGTCTCGCTCAAGTCGACCCGGCCCTGAGCGGGCGGTTTCGATTCGGCTTTCGAGAGGGCGAGAAGGTCGTTACTGATACGGGTCAGCCGGTCGATCTCGCTCATGACCTTTTCGAGATAGCGGCGCGAGGCTTCGACAGGGGCTTCCGGTTCGTCGAGGATCGTTTCGGCCATGGCCCGGATCGTGGCCATCGGCGTCCGAAGTTCGTGCGATACGTTGGCGACGAAGTCCCTTCGCACGCGTTCGAGCCGACGCAGGTCCGTGACGTCCGTGACCGAGACGAAGAAGTGCGACCGCTCCGGACTTTCCGGCCAGACACGGGCCATGCCTGTCTTGTCGTAGGGGCTCCCGAACACGATTTCGAGCAAGGGAGGGTCCTGCCCTTGGGCGGCTGACTGGACCATTTCCGTGAGTTCCCGGCTGAAAGTCGCGGCAAGGATCGACCGGCTTGCCAGGTCGTTTCGGCCGAAGACCTGGTGAGCCCGCTCGTTGGCATAGAGGACGTCGCCTTTCGCGTCCACAAGGAAGATCCACACGTCGAGACCGTCGGCGAGTCCGTCGAGGGCCGCCCGGTTCTTCTGCGACTCTGCTTCGAGGAGGGCCGCCTTGGCCGTCAGCCGTTCGACGGTCGTCCTGCACTCGGCCGCCGACTTTCGGACGTCGCGGAGAACGACCGTCCCGAGTACGGCGAGGACGGCGCCGAAGGCGAGTGCCGTTTCTCGCGGTCGAGCGAGACCGCCGAATCCGGAAGCGAACAAAAGCGCCGAAGCCACGAGGACGCCGATGGCGCACCAAGTTGCCGGTCTTTGTCTCGTTCGCTCCACGTTCGTCCGGTTTCGATTATGGTCGTGACAGAATGGGAGTCCGTGTCCCGTTGGCAGAACTTCTCGATTTGGCGCGGACGGCTACCGCACTGGCGTGCGGACGGAGTCTGGTACTTCGTCACGTTCCGCCACCGGAGGGAATTGGACGAGGACGAGCGGGCCGAGCTCTTCACCGCCTTCGTCCGCCAACCGGCGTCGAAGTGGGAACTGGCGGTCCTGTGCGTCTTGCCTGAGGTGACGAACCTGATCGTCTCGTTGCCCGAGCAACGCAGCCCCGGCAAGAACGAGCTTGAGGACATCGTCGAGCGCTGCAAGACGAAAGCGGGGAAGGCGATCGTCAAAGCCTCGGGGGAGAGGTTCCCTCCGTTCTATTCCGAAAGCTACGACCGGATCGTCCGGGACGAGGCCGAAATGGCGGAAAGGGTCGGGGAAATTGCTCGTTCTCCCTACGAAGCCGGCCTCTGTACGGTGGAAGAAGAGTACAGGTTTCTATGGTCGACATGGAATCCAATGGAAGAGAACGATCCCTTTGGACAGCAGACTTCCCCTTGACCCTCATCGTCCTTCGGCCCGTAGAAATACTGGACTTCTCCTCGCAAAAATCCCGTCCACGGGACATGCCCGTATAGTCATTCAAGGCCCGCGGCGACCTGACAGCCTGTGCGGAAGGGGAGCTTAAGGCCGGAGAACAACATGAATGAACGAGTGACAGCCGCCGCGCAAGCGGTGGGCGGTGCGTTCGATGCTTTGCCGGAACAAAGTTCCCGGCGTCTTCTCTTCACTGTCGGGGGTGCCGCCGCGCTGTCGTTACTGGCGACGAAAGCGCAAGCACAGACCAAGCCCCCAGGGTACGAGGCGACCGCGAACTGGCGGAAGCCGACGAACCGCCTTGTGCGCCGCATCACCAACGGGCTCGATTCGACCGAGACGTCGATCGCCGCGAGCCTCGGGTTCAAGGGCTATCTTGAAAAGCAACTGGCCTACGAGACGATCAACGACAACGACACCGACCGCGTGGTCGCCGGGCGCTGGCCTAAGATGTTATGGACGGAAGCCCAGCTCTACGACGACAACGACCAGTGGAACCAGTACCTGCAGTTGGTCCATTCGACGCTGTACCGGGCGATCTACTCGCGGAAGATGCTCTACGAGCGCATGGTCGAGTTTTGGACGGACCACTTCAACGTGTCCATCGACGCCGTTTCCACGTCGTTGATGACTTCGTACGTCCAGAAGACGATCCGAAGGCACGCGATGGGGAAGTTCCCCGACCTGCTCAAGTCGACCGCGCACTCGGCCGCGATGTTGAACTTCCTCAACAACGATCGGAACTCGGCCGACGACCCCAACATCAACTATTCCCGCGAACTGCACGAGCTGCACACCGTCGGCGTCGACGGCGGATACACGGGTAAGGACCTGCGGCAGGCCGCGCTCGTCTTGTCCGGTTGGACCTGGTCTTGGTACTACAGCAGTTACAACCGGGGTCGCTTTAAGTTCGAGATCGACCAGCATGCGGGCGGCGACAAGGTCGTCATGGGTCAGACGTACAAAGAGTCCGGTCAACAGGAAGGCGAGCAGCTCCTGACCTACCTTTCGTTACACCCGAACACCGCGAAGTTCATCACGAAAAAGCTGATCCTCAAGTTCTTGGGAGACCCCGTGCCGAACGACGTATGGCAAGCGGCCCAAACGGCGTTCCTCAGTACGGGCGGCGACATAAAGGCCGTGCTTCGCGTGATCCTGACCGAGAAGAACCTGATGGCGGCGAACGCGAAGTACAAGCGCCCGTGCCATCTCTTGGTCTCGATGCTGCGCGGCTGCAAGTCTCGCGCGTACCAGTACGACTCCCTGATGTGGTTCATCAACGACGCGGGGAACTTACCGTTCAACTGGTTCCCGCCCGACGGGTATCCGGACCGGTTCGAGTTTTGGGCGCCGTCCCAGCTCCAGCGGCAGAACGCAGGGTTCTTGCTCGCCCAGAACTACTTCAACGGAGTAGTGACGGACATCAACGCGACGTTCGGCATGGACAGGAGTCCGAACGGCTGCCTCAAGACGATCAACGATAAGCTCTTCGGCGGGGAGATGTCCGACGCCGACCGCACCGCCCTTTTGCAGTTCCTGCAGAAGGAGACCATTGACGACGACCGGCTCAAAGGGGCCATCGCTCTGGCCGTGAACTGCCCGAGCTTCCAGTGGCATTGAGGTGACACGATGACCGACACACACGAAAGACACTGCTGTACCGAGTACAAATCGGTCTCGCGACGGACGTTCCTTGGGGGAGCGACAGCGGCGAGCGTCGCCGCCGCCCTCGGTTATTCCTGGCTTCCCAGGGTCGCGTTCGCCCAGACGCGCGGCACGCGCGACGTGATCGTCTCCGTCTTCCTTCGCGGCGGCGCGGACGGGTGCTCGATCTGCGTCCCTCACGGCGACGCGGGCTACTACGCGGCGAGGCCGACGATCGCCGTCCCCAAACCGGGAAGCGGACAGAGCGGCGCGGCGACGGACCTTAACGGGTTCTTCGGTTTCCCGCAGGCGATGCTGCCGTTGCTCCCCGCCTACCAGAACGGGCATTTGGCGATCGTCCATGCGGTCGGCTCCCCGAACTGGTCGCGGTCGCACTTCGATGCCCAAAAGTGGATGGAGATCAGCCACCGGAACGACATCAACGACACGTCCGGATGGCTCGGACGGCACCTGGCGACGTCCACAGAAATGTTGGCGGGCGCTCCGATGCGTGCCGTCGGCCTCGACTGGGGCGGACTGTCCCGGACATTGGCAGGCGGGCCCAAGACGCTCCCGATCCCGGATCCCGACAATTTCGGCTTCACCAACTGGATGCCGGACCGGAACGAGATCAACACTTGGCTCGCGAACCAGTACAACCGTGTCCAGGACATGACGAAGCAAGCGGCCCGTGACACGCGGAACGTCATCGCGACGCTGGACCGGATCGACTTCGACGGCTATCATGCCGGCGGAGGCGCGGTCTATCCGGACACGTACTTCGCCCGGTCGCTCAAGGCGACGGCGGCGATGATCCGCGCGAACATCGGCCTCGAAGCGTCCCACATCAACTTCGAAGGGTGGGACACGCACAGCGACCAAGACCCGGTCGGCGGGTACATGCGCAACCACATGGGTGACCTTGCCCAAGCCTTGGGCGCGTTCTATAAGGACCTGTTCGCGGTCGGCCGGACGGACTTCACGTTGGTCGTCATGAGCGAGTTCGGACGGAACGTGCTCGAGAACGGTTCACGCGGGACGGACCACGGAGCCGGCAACTGTATGCTCGTCATGGGCGGAAAGGTGAACGGTGGCCAGGTGTACGGTTCGTGGCCCGGATGCGGCGCGAACAAGCTGTTGGACGGATACGACCTGCAGATGACCACCGACTATCGCGCAGTGCTGTCCGAGATCGTCAAGAAGCGGTTAGGGAACAACAACTTGACGACGGTGTTCCCGGACTACACTCCGCAGTTCTTGAACGTCTGCCAGGCCTGAGCCGAGCGCGGGGCACCGGAACCGGACCGGTGCCCCGCCGTCTCTCTAGCGGCCTCCCCCGTCGCGTCGGGACCGAGAGGCCGCCGCCCGCTCTCTGAGCTTGTCCAGAGGATTGTCGGGGATCGAAATCGCCGCGACGAGGAGCATCATCTCGTCTGTCGTCTGCTCGCCCCAGCGCACTTCCTTCGGAGGCTCGTTCGGGTTGTTCGGGTTGCCCGACGAGTTGTCGAACACCGCCTCGATCCTGACCTTGGAGCCGGCCGGAAGCACTTTCGGAGTCTTGAGCGCGTAGGTGAACTGCCAGTTGAAGTCCCAGTCGTCGATGGCGATCAAGGGCTCTTCGGTCTTGTCCGGCTTGATCAACGTCGCCTTCATTTTGCGTCCGAGCAAGTGCATGTGCGGCATCAACGAGTAGAGCTTGACCGCGACCGGAATCGGGATCGTCTGCGTGAACTTCTGGTCGGCGAGGTCGGGTTTGATCCGGATCCCGAGATTGGCCAACCAGGCGATCTCGACCTTGTTCTTGACCTTCGTGGCGTCCTTCGCAAAGTACAGTCCGACCTTCGTCTGATCGGTCTCTTCCTTGCCGCTCTTGTGATAGTGGACCTCCAGCACGACGTTGGTCCCTGGCTTCAGCAGGATGCCGGCGTCCTCGGGCATCCGAGTCGGCATGAGGCCGGGAGCCCACCCGCCCAAGGAGTTATCGGGGACGAAGCCTGGTGAGCCGAACGTCATGTAGCCGCCGTCGACACCCTTCGTCGCCAAGACCTTGTCGGCCGCGCCCTTCTCGTCCAGCCAGAGAATGACGTGGTGGACGATCCGCTTGTTTCCCGGCCGGACGTCGATGGCCTGGACGTAGGTCGGCGCTTTGAGGTCCGGTTTCAGGACGAAGTGCCAGTACTCGTCGTTCCCATCGGCAGCGACCTTGAACGGCTTCGGCATCTGCACGGTCATGTCCGGCTCGCCGAGGGGCCAGTCGGCGGGGAATTTTGGTGGAGACGGTTCCTTGGCGGCATCGCCGCGAGGAGCCTTGGCCTCGGCCCAAGCCGCCAACAGTGCGATTTCGTCCGCCGTCAGACGGTTCTCGTGCTCGAAGTCGCCGATCCCTTCGACCGCCTTCCAAGGCGGCATCCTCTTTTGGGCCGTAACGGCCGCGATCGTCGGAGCCCAGTTCTTCGCGTTCTCATAACCGATGAGAGAGAACGGTGCGACCTGTCCGGGCCTATGGCACGTCACGCAATGGTCGTTCAGGATGCGCGCGACAGCGTCCGCGTAGGTCGCTTTGATCATGGGCGGGGCTTCTTCGTCGGGCGAGAACACACAGCCCTGAGGAGTCGTGCTCCGGAGGGGAACGGGCCTTCCCGAGACGACGGCCCGCAGGGCGTCGCGAAGGTAGCTGGTCTTGACGTGGTCGAGGACCTTGTTGTCGTCGATCGCCCCTCGGTACAGCTCGCGGCCCATGACGTGTCGGACGACGACGGTGGGCACGACTTCGATCCTTTCAGAGCGGGCGTCCTTGCCCGCTGGATCGGTCTGGCACGGGAAGGCGAACCCTCGTTCCTTGGTGAACGCGGCCACCTTGGACGCATCGTCGCTCGCCTGTGGGAAGAGGCCCGTGAACGAAACGCCTTCGTCCGAAAACTCCTTGACGAGCGCGTTGATCCTCGACGTATACGCCTGGGTCAGCGGACATTCCGTCCCCATGTAGAACGTGACCAGGATTTCGGCCTGGGGCCGTTGGACGGACTTGAACGCGGCCGTGACCGTGACGACCGCCATAGCGGCCAGGACTCCTCTTGCCAAGATGTGCATGACCCTCTCCGGTGCCAAGACCTTACGGACCTCGGTGTGTCACAGTTTACAGGATGGTGGAAAAGAGGGTCTTAGTGACCGGGGCGTCACGGGGGATCGGCCGGGCGATCGCGTTCCGGCTGGCCCAGGACGGATGGAAGGTCGCTCTGCACTATGCGGCGGCTCGGAGCGAAGCCGAAGCGGCCGCGAAAAACCTCGGCGCTTCGTGCCAGGGCGTCTATCAGGCGTTGCTACACGAGCCTGTGAACGCCGAGACTTTGGTCCAGCAGGCGCTCAAAGACGGACCCCTGCACGCGGTCGTCAACAATGCCGGCGTCTATACGAAGCTGGACTTCGTGACGTCGACCGACGCCGAGTTCGAATCGACCTATGCGCGGACGATGGCCGTGAACTTTCTGTCTCCCGCGCGTCTCATTAGGACGGCGTGCAAGCGATTCATCGAGCAGGGCGGTGGGAAGGTCGTCAACGTCGCGAGCCGGGTCGGCCATCGCGGCGAGGCCGGAGCCACGGCGTATTCGGCCAGCAAAGCCGCGCTCCTCAATCTGACCCGGGCGCTCGCCGTCGAACACGCCAAAGAGAACGTCCAGCATTTTGCGATCGCGCCCGGCTGGGTGGAAACGGCCATGGCAAGGGAAGGTATGGAAACGAGACTGCCTGAAATCCTCAAAGAGATCCCGCTCGGTCGGATGGCGAAGCCGGAGGACTGCGCCGCCGCGGTCGCGTTCCTGCTCCGCGACGAAGCGTCCTACCTTTCCGGAACGGTCATCGACATCAACG
Organism: Armatimonadota bacterium; assembly: GCA_018268395.1. Classification (NCBI taxonomy): domain Bacteria; kingdom Bacillati; phylum Armatimonadota; species Armatimonadota bacterium. The sequence goes on from JAFDWQ010000005.1 coordinate 323,905, forward strand.
GGGCGAGCTACCTGCGATGACCCCGCTCCTTGTCGGGCTCCTCTTGGCGGTGCAGGACCGCTCCGAAGTGAAGCAGACGTTGGCCAACGGCGCGACCGTCTACACGCGCCGGATCGAGGATTCACGGTCGTTCTGCCTCACTCTTGGTTCGGCGTCGTTCGCCGCGACCGAGCCGTCCGAGACGCACGGACTGAGGCATTTGATCGAACACCTTCAAGCCTTGGGATCGAAGCGCGACGTCGACCGCATGCTCGAATCGCAAGGCATGATGTTGACCGCGGAGACCACTCGGGACAGCGTGATTTTCGAGGTCAGTGGCCCGAAGGACAAGTTCGACACGGCCCTCAAAGCCGTGCAAAGCCTGTTGGACGGACTGACCGTGGACGCGGACGAAATCGCAGCGGAAGCGGGCACGATCCGGCAGGAGCTGGCCCTAAGGAAGTGGAGCACGGAGTTGGTGGCCGACGCTTGGACCAAGGCCTATGGAGAAGGCGCACTCGACCCGTTCGGAGATCCCGACCGATTGGCCAGCGTCACCGTCGACACCTTGAACGCCGCGCGGTCCGAGATGTTCAAACCGAGGAGGTTGTGCCTCGTCGCGACAGGCGACATCAACGCCGAAGCAGCCGCAAAGTCCCTTGCCGAGGTGCTCGATCCGCTAGCGGCGGGCGACCCGCCATCGACCGAGTTCCTCCGACCGGCGTCACGTGACGCGGTGCTCGTGGGTTCGGCGGTCGGGGAGGCGGTCGGACTGACCGTCGGGCCTCTGACAGAACGGGAGACCCTGGCTTCGATCGCGGCCGCGTTCGGCCTACAGTCTTGGGTTCCGGACGCGACCCCGGTGTACACGCCCTCACAGCGGAACGGCGTCGTCGTCGTGGCTGTCCGACCCGGTTGGAGCAAGGTCGCTGCCACGCTGGCAGGCCGCGAGCGCCAAATCGCTTCGACGGGCCTTGCCGCCTTGCGGGGTTGGGCCCGGACCGTGCTTTCGACCCCGTCGACGTTGGCCAAACTGATGGCTTCCTCACTGTCAGTCAGACCTGGATTCGACCCTAAGACCCTCATCGAGGAGACGTCTTCCGTCGGACTAGCGGACGTCGAGGCCAAAGTTTCGGCCTTTGCCAAGGCAGGATCGGGATCATGACCGCCGTACTGGCCTTGGCGACCGTGCTCGGAGGCCCGAAAGTGATCGAGGTTTCCGAGCCCGGATGCGGCCAAGTGGTCGTGCAGGCGTTCGTCAAGGCGCCGCCGAACATGTCGGACCGCGAGCAAGCTGCGTGGGACGTGCTGGCTTTGACGCTCTATGACGGGACGAGCGAGTTTTCGCGTTATCCGCTCGTTTCCTACGGGTCTCAAGCCGGTGTCCCGCTGAAGATCGAGGCTTGGCCGGACTTCCTCTCGATCCGGATCGTCGAACCCAAAGGGGGGTTGGCCGTAGGCGCCCAGATCCTCGAATCGCTGTGCTATCGGGCGAGCTTGACGACGCAGGCCACGTTGGAGTCGGTCCAGACGTTGCGCCGCCGTCGCACCGACGGCTGGACGGCCGGACTGTTCAATCTCGATCCGCCGTACGACAAAGTCACCGTCGAGCAAGTACGGAACCTCTATGCCGTCGCCTTCCGGCCGGAGAACACGACTCTGGTCTTCGGCGGAGAACTCCTCGGCGGCGAGGGACAAAAGGAAGCCGCCCGACGCTTCGTCGCGGTCGGCCCGGCGCCGTCACGTTTACGGTTCGACCGTCCAGCGAGGCCCCGGATTTCCACGAAGGACCGCGTGGCGACGTTCGAACTGTGCGGCGAACCGTTGTCGCCGAATTCCGTCTCGGGTAAGGCCAAGGTGCTCGCGACGTTCGCGCTCGGCGTCGGAAAGGACACGAGCCTGTTCCGGATCGTCCGTCAGCAGATGCGCCTGTCGTACCGCCAAGAAGCCGTCTTATGGCCGTCGCAGCGCGGCTGGTCACCCCGGTTTTTGTTCGCGCGGTCCGCCGCCGACGCCGAACCAGAAAGCTTGGCCGAAGTCCGCGAAGCGCTCCTCAAGGACGTTCAGACGTGGGAAGCTCCCGTGTTGGAGCGGGCGAAAGCGATGGCAAGAGCCTCGTTCGACGGCACGTCGCCTGTCACGCCGTTTTGGGTCAGTCCGGAAGGTCGGATGACGTCCGTCCTGAGCGACAGGTGCGCCTGGACGGGCATCAACGCGATGATGACGGGTGGAACGGTCGGAGTCCCCGATTTTACGGACGTGACGGTCGAGGAGCTGAAAGCGGCCGCGAGCGACCTGATCGATAAGGCGCAAGGCGCGTTCGTCCCGGGCGGCTAAGCGCCTTCGGGCCGTTCTTCAAGGAAGTCGTAGTCCTCGTGCTTCTTGCAAAGGGGCAAGAAGTCGCAATCGCGGCACAGGTCGCGGAAACTCGGGACGAGCGATTCGTAATCGCGGTTCAGGATCTCTTCGCCGATCATGCGCACGTCGCGCAAGAACTCCTCGGAGTCCTTGTCGCTCATGGATGCCGATGCGGAAACGCCCGTCCTCACGGCCATGATGGTGGCTCGGACGGGGCGGTCCGGGAAGCGGTCGCGCAGGAGGGACTGATAGCAGCACATCGCCAGATCGGTCGCAACGTCGGCTTCGGACACGGACCCTCTCCCCGTCTTGTAGTCGACGACTTCGACCGTCCCGTCGTCGTGTTCGTCGACCCGGTCGAGACGGCCGAGGAGGACGAACGGTCCGAGATCGAGCCGCAACGACTTTTCGACCCACATCGTCCGGGCCGTCGCAGGACGCGACACCGCGGCCTCGACGTATTTCTCAAGGATGGACTTACCCTCGCTCAGGGCCTGCATCATCTCGTCCTGGCTGCTATAACCGGCGTCGACCCAAGACTCTTCGAGAGCGGCGACGGCCTGCTCGGTCGTCTCGACACCTTGGTCGCCGCTGTCGTGGAACCGTTGAAGGACCGCGTGGAGGCTCGTACCGAAGGAGTAATAGGACTTCGAGCGCAGGTACCACTTGCCTCGAGGGTCGAGGTACGTCAAACGGTATTTCGTCGGACACGCGAGGTATGTCGTGATTTTCGACGGGCTCAGGGTCGGTTTCGCAGGCACGTGGTCGTCCTGACGTGATTTTGACCGCAAGACGTGAGTAACGTCGCGACATGGACACGAAGCGACTCTTGCCGTTCGCCCTCATTGCAGGCCTCTTGACCGTCCGGTGCGGACAAGAAGGAAGGGCCCAGACGGTGCGGGCGTCGGACACGGTCCGCGTCGCGACGTACAACCTCCAATGGTTCAGCGAAGACGCCGATCCGGGCCGTATCGCGAACATCAAGGCCGTCCTGAAAGAAGTCGACGCCGACGTCATGGGTTTTCAAGAAGTCCAGAGCGCCAAAGCCCTCCGCCAAGTGCTCGACGACCAATGGGACGTGGCCATGGTCGACGATCCCGAGGACCAGCAAGAGACGGCCGTGGCCGTCAGAAAGCCGTACGTTCTCGCCGGGTTCGAACCCGTGTTCCCGTCGCCGTCGCTCGACGGCTCCTTTCCAGGCGCCAGGGACGTGTTGCGTGCGACGGTCCAGACGCCCGACGGGAAGGCCCTCTTCGTCCATGTCGTCCACATGAAGAGCCGGCGTGGCGGAAGGGCGACGACGGATCCGGCCCGGACTTCGGCGTGCGGCCTTTTGGCCGCTTACCTGCGGGGCAAGACGGACGAGCCTGCCGTCGTCATGGGTGATTTCAACGACGCGCCGGACGACGCCAGTCTGAACGTCCTCGAGTCCGGAGACCTGATGGCGACGGGCGGTTCGAACGTCGATCTGCAGCGGCTGATGGTCAATCTCACGGAGTCACTGGCCGCCCGCGATTTCGTCACGATCGACCTCCAATCGCTGTACCAAGGCCGGCCTATGACGCCAGTCGTCCCGGGCGCTCAAAAGGACAATGCGCGGCTCAGGGGGCAGGACTACGAGTTTCCCAGAGACGTCCGGGTCCCCCAAGCGTTCTTCGACCAGATCCTTGCGACTCCGGCCCTCGCTTCGACCGTCGGTAACGTCAAAGTCTATGCCGTGGACGCTGCCTTACGGGGCCGGAAGGGCAGGACCGTCGTCACGGAAAACGGTGTCGATTATGCGGAGAAGGGCGATTTGGCCAGCGACCACCTTCCCGTTTCTGCGGACTTGAAGCTCCCATGACCGACACACCGGCAAGACGACGGGGAAGAAGCATGGTCCCGGCCCGCCCATGTTGTATAATGGAGCCTGCTCTTCGGAGACGATACTTTCGGATCCAATTCTATGAAATGTTTAAATTCGGCACTGAGGGCGAATGTTCTTGTGCTAACAATCATCTCGGCTTGCCCCTTCGGGGCGGCACAGAGCGTCGTCTGGGAGGGCGAACTCGATTCCCACGACACGTCGTTCAACCGGGCCAGCGAGGACGGCGACAAGGTGTCGTTCATCGGGACGAACGTGTATTACGACACCATGCCGTTCTACGTCTCCCTTGACGGTAAGTACACGTTCGAGTGCTTTCAGCCCGAGGGTTGGGACGGCATGATCTTCGTCTACAACACCACGTTCGACCCGTCGAAACCCTTGAAGAACTGGTGCTATGGGAACGACGGTTACGAAGGAGACTTTTCAGTCCTGGACGGACACAGCGACGAGGAGGTCTATGGTTCCCGTATCGAAGACATGTCACTCAAAGCCGGAGTGCAATATTACGCGGTGACGACGTCCTTCTACAACTATTCGACAGGCGAGTACAACGATGGGATCGGAGACGGCCCGGGCCGAGTGACGCTCGGCGTCGTTCCTGAGCCGGTCGTCGCCGTTCCGTTCGTCCTCGGGCTCGCGTCGCTGCGCCGCCGTCGCAAGTCGCGCTGAGGCCCGAAGCGACGAGCGCAGGCTGGTACCCTCGGGCCGATGACGATCCGTATCGGGCACTCGCCGGACTCTGACGACGCGTTCATGTTCTACGGACTGGCGAACGGCCGGGTCGAAAGCGAACACGATTACGAACACGTCCTGCGTGACATCCAGACACTGAACGAGTGGGCCCGAGAGGGAAGACTCGAGTCGAGCGCGGTCAGCGTCCATGCGTTCGCCTACGTCGCGGACAAGTACGCGCTCCTACGGCACGGCGGAAGTTTCGGCGAAGGCTATGGCCCGATGCTTGTGGCTGAAACGCCGATGTCCCTTGACGAGGTCAGGTCGGCCAAGATCGCCGTGCCGGGCCTGTTGACCAGCGCTTACTTGGAGCTCTGCCTTTGGTTCGAGGACAAGTTCGGCCCGGGGGTCCGGCCGGACGTCGATGTCGCCCCCTTCGACGAGATCATCCCTCGCATCCTGGACAAGACGTACCGGGTCGGCCTGATCATCCATGAAGGGCAGCTCACTTACGAAGAAGAAGGACTGTCCGAGATCGCGAACATGGGGAAATGGTGGCGCGACAAGACGGGCGGGCTTCCGTTGCCCCTCGGCGTCAACGTCGTAAGGAAGGACCTTGGCCCAGAAATCTGCCAAGAGGTCTCGAGGTGCATGCGTGAGAGCATCGATGTGGGATTGAATGAACGGGCGAGCGCCTTGGATTACGCCCTCCAGTTCGCGCGCGGCATGGACAGGGGGACCAGTGATACCTTTGTCGGGATGTACGTCAACGACCGCACTCGGGACATGGGCGGGGAGGGGGTCAAAGCGATCCGACTGCTCCTCTCCGAGGGCGCAAGGATCGGGATCGTTCCTAGCGTCCAGGTCGACGTCATCGACTGAGCGGGCGCCGCGCCGACTGTCACGTCCCTTGGTGGCGGGACGACCTGGAACATGCCGGCGTCTCCTTCGACTTCGGCGTTAGTCCGTCGGATCCGCTATTTGCGAAGCACCCATCCGTTCGGGTCGATGACCGGAGCGGCCCCTGAATATCGGACCGTGCCCTTGCCACCGTCCATCGGGACGCGCACGGTCTTGCCGTCCACCACGACGTCGAGAGGCATGGGGAAGGGAAGACCTTCCGATGTTTTCCATGCTAGGGTGAGGACGCCGTCGGACGATTCCGATTCCAAGACGGGAAGCGACGCCTGGCGGACATAGACTTCGAAGAACCACGACAGGTCGCGCTGAGATTCGCGCGAAGCCACGGTCACGAAGTCGTCGGTCGTCACGAACCTCAGGGCGCGTCCATCCGTCCACTTTTCTGACTCGGGAGTCGGATAAGCCATGCGGCGGATCGACTTCAGGAACGCCTCGTCGCCGATCAAGTACCGCAGCGAGTTGAGGACGAGCGCTCCCTTGTCGTAGATATCGCCGCCATAGGCTTCGCTCGACGTCTCCTCTCGCGGAGCGACCGGGGCGGCGTTGCGGACGTTCCGCTTTCGCCCCTTCATCGCGGCGAAGTAAGCGTCCTTGCCCCGTGTCTGTTCGATGTAGAACGTGTCCAGGAAGCTCTGGAAGCCCTCATGGATCCACATGTCGCGCCAATCGGCGTTCGAGACAAGGTTCGCCCACCACTCGTGCCCGAACTCGTGGAGGAGAAGCCAGTCCAACCCGTCCGGAGCGAACCGGAACCTGTTGCCGTAGGCGATCGCGGTCGAGTGCTCCATTCCCAGATGAGGCGTCTCGACGATGCCGAGCTTGACCGATCGGAACGGATAAGGCCCGCAATACTTCTCCATGAACGCCAGGTACTTCTTCTGCTCGGCGATCAGCTTGGGCGCCTGCGCTTTGTGCTCTGGTAGGACGTAGAACCCGATGGGGACGTTCTGACCGCCGACCGACTTCACGGTGTCCTTCACAAGCTCGTAGGGGGCCGCATTGAAGACGAGGGAATAGTTGTTGATCGGCAAGGGCATCTCCCAGACGAACGTCGAGGTTCTGTCGGGGTTTTTGATGGTCTCCTTCAGCCGGCCTGGCCCGACGGCGGTCAACGGAGCGGGCACGGTGATGCGCATCGTGGCTCGGTCGGGCCTGTCGGAAGGGTGGTCCTTACAGGGGAAAAGCAGGTCCGCGCCCGCTCCTTGGAGCGCGACGGAGATCCAGTCCGCGCCGCTCGGCGTCTTCGCCCAGACCGTGCCGCCGTCCCACGGTGCGTTCTTGGCGACGTGGGGAACGCCGGCGTAGGTCGTTTCGATCCGGATCGCGTCGCCCGGTTGTTTCGACATCGGGAAGTGGACGCGCAGGGCGCCTTTCAGCCGTTCGAACTTCAGGGCGGTCTTTCCGTCCGTGATCTTCGAAACCGCAAAGGGGTCGTCGAGATCGATGAGGACCGAAGCGGTCGGAACGACTGTCTTGGCGAGCATGACCGTCATCCCTCGGAACGACTTGGCGGCCGGATCGACACGGAGCGAGACGTCGTACGATTGGACGTCGTAGGCGGCTTGCTCCAGCTTGAGGACGCCGCCGGACACTTCCTGTTGCCTCAGTGCTCCGGCACCGAGCATCGTGATGGCCGCGAGTACGGTCATGGAGGAGTCCAGTATGACGCGTGTCGGCCTGTTTTCGGGATGGACGTGCGGTCGACCGTGGCGACTCGGAGTGGTCGGGTGGAAAGTGGCTGCCGCAGTAGGACTCGAACCTACGACCCGCTGATTAACAGGCTCGAGTTGGCTCAAATCTCGGCGTCTCAGCACGTCTCTTTTAAGTTCAACTCGTTAGGAGTCCTATCTACTGAGGTCTCTTGTCGTCTCTCTAAATCCATCGCGTAAACTGCACTTAAACTGTGGCTTTCTCGGATACAATGCTTTCACGGAGCATTTGAAAAGGATGGCCAAGAACGAGAGACGTGAGCGCGGCACGGGCAGCATTTTCAAGCGTGGCAACGGCTACGTCGCGCAGGTGTTGGACGGCTACAGGGACGACGGTTCGCCGCGATACAGACAGATCCGAACCAAGAACCAGGACGATGCCGTTAAGGCCCTCAACGACGCCAATTCTAAGCTCTCGCAGGGCCTACCCCTGCTTGAAGGCAAGAGCCCGAGGCTCGGCGTGTGGCTCGACATGTGGCTTGAGGAGTACATCAAGCCGAACCGGGAGCCGAAGACCTACGACTTCTACAAGCTACACATTGAGAAGCGTCTCAAACCAAACTTGGGCCGCATCGACATTCGTCGCCTTCGACCAGTCGACGTCACGCAAATGATGCGTGTCATCGAAGAAGACGGGGCGTCGAAGATCACGATAAGTGCAACTAGGCGGACACTTCGCGCGGCACTCACGGTGGCGATGAAGAACGGGCTGTGCGGCGACAACCCCGTCACAAAAACATTCGCACCCAAAATCCAACGGAAGCGCAAGGTGTACTTTGACGCCGAGCAGGTTCAGGCACTGTTGGCGGCATTAGCAGGCTCTTCTGTCGAGAACCTTGTCAGATTCACCATGGCGACCGGAGTCCGGGTCGGTGAAGCAACCGGGATCACGTGGGAGAATGTCAACCTAGACAAGCAGACGGTACTGATCGAGAACCAGCTCCAGAGAATCGGGAAGAAGTTAGAACTCAAGCCTCTCAAGACCGAAAAGAGCATCAGGACGATGCCGCTGGTCGGGCATTCGCTGGAGGCAATTCAGAACGAGAAACTTCGACATGCCATCGAAGGGTACGTAAACCCACTTGGGATCGTGTTCTTGAACCCCTGGGGTCGGCCCTTCGATCCGAAGTTCGTCAACGCCCGACTGCACGAGGCTTTGACAGCGGCCAATTTACCAATAACCGGCATGCACTCGCTGCGCCACAGCGTAGCGACCTTCATGTTGATGTCGGGGCTCAACATGCACCAGGTCAGTCGATACTTGGGCCATTCTCAGATCGCTCTTACGTCCAACCTTTACGGCCACGTTTTGGACAAATCGATGCGCGACGCCGCGGAGGCTCTCCAGACTTCCTATCTAGGGGTGACTCCTTCCGAATCCAGCGGTTCCGAACCGGAGGTGAGGTGAGTGGCCCCGTCAAGAGACCAAGAAGAGAATCGGCGTCAAATAGAGCGCACAATCTTGAGGCTTGAGTCTGAATACGACTTTCCCGGGTTCCTCGACCATCTTGCGTCAGCGATCGATATCTTTGGCCTAAGTAAGGTCGAGTATCCAGACTTCGGACGGTTTTGGGCTGGTGTCAAGGAAGTCAATGGAATGTTCTCGGACTTGGAACTGCATCGCTCCGACAGGGCCGCACTTCGGGAAAGGCTTTCAAACCTCTGTAGCGTTGCCAAGGAGTCTCAACAGGAATACCGGACTGAGTTCAATCGTCAGTGCGATGACCATCGAGATGAAATCTCGGTTGCGATCCTAGGACTTCGAAATAGTCACGACCTGGACTGGTTGGGCACCATGATTGGTGGCCCTGACTTAAAGTCGTTTTGGGCCGACCAGGCAGAAGTGCGGGAGCTCTTCAAGACCCTCAAACCGCTGAGAAGGGACGAACGCGAGAAGCTCTGGGATGAGCTCAACGCACTTTGCGACAAGGCCCGCTACTACCAGGATCAATTGAACCGGGCAAGAGACGGCAGGAGGGAGGAGTGGCGCTCTAAAATGCATGACTTGATCGACTCCTGGAGCCAGCAGGTCGATAAGAAGAACGTTCTCATCGATCGAATATGTGGACAAATCCAAGACCTTGAAAGCAGGAAAAGTGACGCACGCACAGAAGAATTCGCGGACACAGTGCAAGGTTGGATTGAAGACAAGGAGACATTTATTTCTAAACTTGAGTCTCAGATCAGTGAACTAAAGGACAAGATCACGGATGTGAGCGAACGATTGGACGCGAGCGAAGCACGCCGCTAAAGCGCCTCCATTTACTCGACGAAACGCCAAGGACTGCCAGGGGTTGTGACTTTCTCTATGAAGTCTTCTAGGTTGAGGTTCACTCGTGCGTTTGACGCTAAATCATGAAGCTGCACACTCTTGCCGCGTGCCCCATCAAAGAACGATGTCACGATGAACGTCTTTCCAGAATCTCTTTGAACAACTTCCTTGTTTCTTAAGAATTCTATTTGTGATTCCATATCTTGGGTTAGTAGCCGCGTCTGCTCTCCAGGCGGTAATTGTGTCTGATCTATGTTGACCGACAAATCGTGAGACTGTTCATCAACTCCATCGGCCTCATCTGATCTTGCCGTGCTTTCAATATCGCCATCAAGAGTTGCCGGTGATTCCGTCGAGCGTTTGGATAGTTCTTCCTCTATAGCGGGCTCTATTTCTAGCGATGTCTCTAACTGTGTGAGTTTTGGTACTTCATTCATGCTCCCAGTTAAACACTTCATAAGTCCATTTCATAGAGGTTATTCACAAGGGTATCTGGCAAATGCGGTGAGAACATATGCCGCGCTCTTCTTCAATTCAATGGAACGCGTACAACCAACCGAGAATCATAGTGGCGAGCTAGCAACCATCATAAGTCAGACTCGGATGAATGATCGTGTCCAACCCTGACGCTTTTTGCCGCTTGCATGGACTAGAATGCACCCTTGGAGTTCTGACGAATGTTCCTCTACCCAATCATCGCCTGCGTTGCCCTCACAATCTTGGTGACCGTTTTCGCGATAGGCGGGCTCGTCGCTGCAGGGCGGTGGCTCCGGCGCCAGACGCTAGAGCTGCAGGCCCGTGCGATGCAGCTTTCCAAGGGGGAGGATCCCTTTCCAGAGCTGACAGGACTAACGTCCGGCTCGGCCACTTCAGCGGCACTTTCGGCCTTTTCTTTTGCGGTGGCCACTGGCGATCGTGCTGAACCAGCAATCCTCGCCATAGCCCGGAGACTCAAGGAGCGGTACAGCTCGGGCGACGTGTCCGTTACTACAAGCGAGTTGATGGATCCGCTCGACCTTGAGACTGAAAGGCGGTCGTTGTTCGCCAGAAGGGCATACGGCATCGTTGTCTTTCTAGGTCTCCTAGGGACCGTCCTAGGGTTGCAGGCGGCCCTGGCGGACATGGGTCTCATGGGCGATCTCAAAGAAAGCAAGGAGCTCATCAGCTTTGTCAATCGGTCGAAAGACGTGCTCCAGCACTTTGGGCTAGCATTCTTTGCCACCGCAGGGGGCGTAATTGGGACGATCGCCATCGGTGCATCAGAGTATTTCTTCGCGAAGCGGCGCGAACTCACCATTCTGAACTTCACCTACTTTGTCGACACCGAAATGCGGCCGTTTATCCGCGCCAGGTTCGCCCCCGCTAACGGGGCATCCGCCTCTGCCGCAATTATCACGGTTCTAGAATCGATGGCATCGGCCCTGCCTGCCGCAGCTAAGGAGCTCACTGAATTGACTCACCAAGCGGCTCTGGCGGCTTCCGTGTCATCCGAAGCGGCGAACAAGAGCCTGAGTGCGGCAAGCGTCCTCGACAGTGGGTTTTCGAGCATCGAGGACCTTCCCTTGGCACTGACCAATCATCTGTCCGCGGTTCAGTCAGCTAGCCACCAACTCGTTACCACGTTGGACAAGGTATCCAGAGGATCGGAGTCGCTACTTGTCCAACTCTCCGATACGGTGATGCGACAAACCAAATTGCTAGAGGATACATCACACTTCTTTAAGGAATCTTCCAAGCTCTCAAAGCAAGAGGTAGAGCGCGCTCAAGTTCTCACCGGCTCGATTGCCTCGACAAAGACAGTATTGGAGAGTATCCACAAGGAACTGGTGACGACAAAAAGCACAATCCCGTCGGTAACGGACCTCGTTCAAGGCATCTCAGGTTTGCTACCAAAGTCTAATTCGGACAGTGCCACTTTGGAGCTTACGCAGGCCCTAAAGGACGTTCAACTAGCGCTGAGAAATGCCGATCGTCCAACTACTTCCCTTGAACCTAGCCGGAGTTCGATCAACCATGCAGCCCCGGTGCCCGAAATGTCGGAACTGACCTCTGCATGCAAGAGGTTGGAGGTTGAGATCCAGTCCCTTCGTACGGCTATACAGACGGTCGCGACGTTGCCGACTGTCTGTACGGCGCGTAGCCCCGCCGATCTTTCTCCTGCGGACGGAGAACTAGCAAACATCCATCGCGTGCTATTTGACATTAGAACTATTCTCCAACGATCAAGCGAGAAACGCCCGTGGTGGCAGGTTGGTGGCCGAAAAGATGCCTAGCGCGAGATATAGAAGGGCTCGGTCAGAACCCAATGCATACGTTGTATTAGTCGACATCACGCTTGCTGTCGCCTTCTTCTTGATTGTGTTCGCAATAACCTTTGCGATGAATAATAGCCAATCAATATTCAAAATGACACGAGAAGAACGGCAGGTCTTAATCAGAGGTCAGTTCGCAGATGCTCTGTGCACTGCTCTCCAGGGTCGGCGCGGCACGTGGAATTCAGAAGAGCGAAGACTCCCGATTGTCGGTCCCAATGGCGTTCCGGTCGCCGAGATATTCGAGAACGCGAGCTATCAGCGAATATCGATTTACGCACCACAGTTTGAACGCGGCTCCAGCTTGCCGACGGAACAATCGCGGTCTTCATACCGGCAGATTGGTGCGGTCATTGCAACGAATCGCAAGAGCTTCAGTTACCTTCAACTTCAAGGCGTGGCTGAGCCGTCCGAGCTTTCTAACGATGCCGAGAGAAAAGCGCTCAGCAGAGCTAGGGCAGATTCTGCGGAAGATGTTCTTGTGCAGGAGGGTCTCATTCGAGGTGCCAGTTCCCAGCAAGATCGAGCCACATCGCCTTGGATGGATCTTCAGTTCGTTGTTCCCTTTGGAGTTGGCTCGCGGCTGTACGCAGATTGGCAAGGAAACCGTCGTGTCGATTTTATCGTGTTTTATCCTGATAACGAACAATGAAACTAGCTCGATGCACCAATTGTTTTTTCCCTACCGCGACGGTTATCTCACGATGCCCAGGCTGCGACACCATTAGGACGGAATCCGAAGGAGTTGAGGAGTGCATTTGCGTCGCAGCGTATGGATCGATAAGGGCTCTGGGTTCCGTGCAACTTGCTCTTAACTCGGAGAGTGCCAAACTCCTGGGAAATGAGGCTGTTAGGACTAACCCCGAACTTGCGCAGCTGCTCGTGTATAACGAGTGCCCCTTGGAGTCGGGCGAATATTGGACTGCCTTACACACCCGGCGTCTCGTCTTCTGCGACATACCCGTCCTCGCTCTGGACTGTTCCCGCAATTCGGCACGGGACATAGAGGCCGTAGCAATCTTTGGCGTTGCCCTTGCCGACCATAGCGTCAATAGGAGCGGCCTCGTTGTGATAGTATGCACCCATCAGATGTTAGAGCTGGCTCCACCTGCTGTTCGTGCGACCACCGGATCTTGGAGCAATGATCGCACCGACATATGGGAATCCCGAAAGATGTTGACTTGGGACTGGGTCGGTGAGACTTTTCCGTCGCTGGCCCACGCATTGTCTGACAGAGTCCTGCTGAAATGGAATGTCGCCTGCACCGCCTCGGGGGCAAATCTTGGAAAAAGGTCGATGACAAAGAACCCCAGCCGGGGAGGCGGGCTGGTCTTAGAGGCTCTCCTCCAGGCAAGCCTCGTGTTAAAGCCCCAAGGCCGATCTATTGGGAGATTAACCGACCTTTCGTCGAGCTTGCTCGGATTGGCACTCCCAGGGCCTGAACGGGTATCGTCGTAGCCGATGCAGGGCTTCAAATACGTCGTTGACATCGCGATGTGCATTGACTCCACGGGGAGCATGAAGGACTTGCTGGACGTCGTCAAGACGAACGCGATGAGGTTCCAGTCAGACGTCGAAAGTGCTCTGAAGTCCAAGGGAAAGCAAGTCGATGCCCTCCGAGTCAAGGTCATCGCCTTTCGAGACTTTTTTGTCGACAGCGCCAGGGCGATTGAGGAATCACCGTTCTTCGTCCTTCCAGAGGAAGGCACCCAGTTCAGTTCGTTTGTCAGCGCACTAAAGGCGACAGGCGGCGGCGGAAACGGGGGCGAGTCGGGACTCGAGGCTCTGACCCTGGCGATTAGATCCAAGTGGTCGAACGATGGCGACCGTCGACGTCACATTGTTGTGCTCTGGACAGACGACGCGGCCCACAAGCTTGAAAAAGGGGCGAGAGAGAGGCCCCAGGCTTATCCGCGGGACATGCCAGCCAACCTTGAAGCCCTTACCGACCTGTGGGAGGGACAGGGTAACATGTCAAGGTCTGCGAAGCGGCTCATTTTGTTCGCTCCGGATGCATACCCTTGGAGCGACCTCGCGAAGGATTGGGAGCTGTGCCTGCAATACAAATCTCAAGCGGGCACAGGGATCGACGGACATGACTACTCAAGCATCGTCGACGTCATCGCCAACAGCGTCTAGCGCTCCACGCAGCCACCCTGCGCGCGACCTTTCGCTGATTCCCCACTTGGCTCCGGATTGCCAAGGCACACCCAGAGGTGAGGTAAGCTCTGTGTCCGGTCGGCGGGGCCGACGGGCGTGGGAGCACTGGTATGCAGGGCATAAAATACACCGTTGATCTTGTAATGTGCATCGATTGCACAGGAAGCATGGGACATGTGATGGAATTAGTAAAACAACATGCTCTCAAGTTTCATGACGACGTGCGGCGCGAATGCGAGGCCAAAGGCAAGTTCATCGATACCATGCGAGCTCGGATTATTGCCTTCCGCGATTTCTACGCCGACGGCAGCGACTCACTGGTTGTCTCAGACTTCTTCACACTGCCTGATCAATCCTCGGAATTTTCCGCCTTTGTCAGTGGCCTGAACCCTTCTGGAGGAGGAGATCTGCCGGAATCCGGGCTAGAGGCTCTGGCTATTGCTATCCAGTCTCCTTGGAACACCGTTGGAGATCGAAAAAGGCAGGTAATAGTCATGTTTACTGACGACGCCGCGCACCCCCTTGAGAAAGATGCCGGATCGAAACCAGCAGTCTATCCGCCTGACATGCCGAAGAACTTCTCTGCTCTAACAGACTTGTATGACGGACAGGCCAGCCCGATGCTCTCCAGCGCCAAACGACTCATCATTTACGCTCCAGACGCGACTCCGTGGACAGAAATAATGTCCCATTGGGACAATGTCGCTCACCTGGCTTCCCAAGCTGGGAAAGGACTTGAAGAACACGATTACAACCAGATTGTTGATATGATCGTGGGCAGCATCTAGTCATGGAGGCCCCGCCATTTGGCATATCGTACGACGTCTTGGATACTGCCTGTTCCATATGTCCGAATCAAGGCTAATTCCAAATCCGTTACAGCTCACCTTCAATGATCCCGTCCGAGAGGATAATGGTGAGGACGCCGACCCGGTGGTTTTCACCTTTGGTTCTGCAGGTGCAATGGGCGTGTTTGACGGACTTGGTGGGGCTGGTGCAGCAACATACGCTGTAGGTGAACAGATTCGAAGTGGAGCGTATGTCGCCTCCAGAGAGTCCGCTCAGACTTTCGAGCAGGTATCACGTTGGATACTTCGAGCCCTCGCTGGGAATGTCGGCGCCTCTTTTCTCGACGACATCGATGGATATCAAAAGTGTTTCTGGAAATGGCAATTTTCCAGGAGACTGACCGACGAAGCTCAAAGACTTGTCCCCCAAAGGGATGAAGCGACCCAGGGAAAGTTGCAGTCGCGGATGATCCGGACTCTACCTACGACGATCGCAGCAATGTTTTACGGGCAAGACGGGAATGCAGTTGATATTGGTTGTCTTTGGGCAGGTGACTCGCGTTGCTACTTATTCACCCCAGACAACGGACTGCAACAACTAACCGACGATGACCAAAAGCATCCGACAGACGCCTTACGTTCTTTGGTTGAAGATACAGTAATGTCCAACTGTCTTAATGCCGACGGTGATTTTCAATTGAACTGGAAACACATATTGAGACTGGAGTCGCCTTTAATACTTGTGGCCGCTACAGACGGATGTTTCCAATATTTACTCAGCCCTGCACACCTCGAACATGTGTTGCTCGTCAGCTTGCAAAATGCAAAGGACATGGAATCTTGGCGCGATGAGATTCGCGGGCTTATTGCTAAAGACCGAGGTGACGATGCATCAATGGCAATAGTGGGGCTTGGATGGAAGGACTTTTCCGCCGTAAGAACATCCTTTGCGAGTAGGCTCGACCTCGTGAAGTCTAAGTTCATTGACCCTGTCGATCAGGCCCGTCAAAACGAGAACTCGACCGACCAGGAGCAAGCGGACTTTCAGGAAGTTCGTCTAAAGACCTGGGATGAATACAAGCTTGGCTACAACAAGTATCTGCGTGATGTCGAGATTGGAGTTCCGAGATGAGCGAGACAGTTGGAGCTTATGAGATAGTATCCAAGTTTGACACTGCTGGTGGTGGTCAATGTCAGTGGGCCTTTGCGAGGAAGGACGGCAGAGATTTCTTTATCAAGAGGTTTTTGGCGCCAAAGTATCCGACCGAGGATAGTCACGGGAGTAAGAAGACTAGGGAGGGCAAGAGGGCGCGATGTGAGGCGTTTGAGAGACACCACCGAAACCTTATGTCGCTTCTTTCAGATGCTTCTGGGGCAGGTTCTAACTTGATCGTTGCAACAGACTTTTTTCGAGATGGAAGTATCTACTACAAGGTAACGGAAAAGGTAGATGTGGATTCGTTGACCATTGAGGACATTTCTCGACTTCCACTTGAAGAACGGTTGACGATTATGATTTCAGTCGCAAGTTCCGTTGGCCGTCTTCACAGCAAAGGAATTGTTCACGGCGATTTGAAGCCTGATAACATCTTGATTCAGCGCGACATGTCCGGAAAGTTTGTGGGGAGGTTGATCGACTTTGACAATAGCTTCGTGGCCGGTAGCCCGCCGAAGAACCCCGAGGAGGTAGTAGGTGACTTGGCGTTTTATTCGCCTGAGCTCGCCGCGTACATCCAGGGCGTGAAGGGAGTATCGGGGACGAATGTCACGACTGCCTCAGATGTGTTTGCACTTGGGCTCGTTTTCACCCGGTATGCAGCGGGGACGTTTCCCGCCTGGGACAAGCGGTATCCATATGCCTTTCAGGCCGTCTCAGATGGATCCACTGTTCTAGTACCGGACGCGGTGCCGAGCCAATTGAGGCCGCTTTTCGAGGGCATGCTCTCCAGCGATCCGTCGATTCGACCGAGAATACAGACCGTGTTTGACGATCTTAAGAAGGTTCGGAGCGGGCGGACACTAGGCGACCCCGCAGCCGCAGCAATGAGGCCAAGCGGGGTTACTGGCAAGCTGACGCTAAAGGCAAAGTCCGAGAGCGTGGAGCCGAGCACTGAAGGTCCAGCGGCCCTCGTGAGGCCACACTTGAAGCTTTCCAAGAACCTAGAGTCTAAACCGACCGTAGGTTCAGTCACGCCGGAGCCGGCCGTGGAGACAAAACCCACGCTACGAATTAGGTTTGGCAAGAAGCCAGGGTCTTCTTAGGGCCACTGTGCCGAGCCCTCTGCCATTTAAGTTGAAATCGCGGTGCCCGTCACTTCCGAAGGAATCTTGCTGTAGCTCGTGTGGCCAATAGGATAAGTTGGATCGCTAGGTTGAACAGCCGGAGCCAGAAGTCCGCGAGCTCTCTTTTCCAGGCCTCACTCAGCAGAGGCCAGAAAACGAACGAGAGGAACGCCAACCCGACTATTAGTGTTAGAGCTCGGTCGAGAAAGTAAGACAAAACACGACCTAGGGTGCTCCAGGTGATTTGAAACGCTGGAGGGACTACGAGAATCAGGATTAGCCCGATCAACAGCCAAGTGGCCACCCGAAGGTTCACGCTCGTGACGCCGGGGCTCAGCTTTGTGGAACCGCAAGTCGTACAGACCTTTGCGTCGAGCGGGCTCTCATGACCTTCGCTGCAGGCTCTCACGCCCAGCGTCGCTCTACAATTGCCGCACCACTTCGTTTCCTGCGGCCAGACTCGCTTGCACTTCGAGCAAAGGATCATGACCAGACCTCCGGGACGGCTACACCCGACTCACAGAACGTGAGGCATCTGAACCGTTCGTCTGCCTGTGCAAGAGCCGCAAAATGCCGCTTTCTGCGCTCGCTCGTCGTGAAGGTCAAGACCCGCAGTTTGGACGCGTTGTAGGCCCGTTCAAAGGCGCCGCAGAGTTCGTAGTTTCGGTAGGCGAGGAGCTTTCGCGAGAACTTAGTCGACGAAGAATGACCCAGATCGACTTCTATCAAAGTCGGGTGTCCTTCTATGACCGCCATGCCGTCCGGTCGCACTTCGTATGTCTTGCCATGGAAGGCAAACGAGTGCCAGAGCTGAGCCTCGAAACGCCAGGCTTCACCTCCTTTTGCGAGAACAGAAATCCGAACCTCTGTCACCGAGAGGGCGTGGAGCAGAAACCGGGGCGAAGCAGGACGGTTTGTCAACAACTGCGCTATCCGTGCACCGACAATTTCCGCTGCCTCGATTGTTGCCGAATAGAGTCTCTGTCCGTGGAACGGTGTCAAGAGTGGTCGAACGAGGCCGCTTTTGGAGAGCCTGCTCATCGTCCGGTTGCATCGAGAGACCGATTTGAAGTATCCGAGCTTCACTAGCTGATCTCGGCTCAGGACATGACTTAGGGCGACGTCTCGAAGCAAGCGAACGTCACGTTCTGTGATCCTCACAGCCAGTCCCCCAGATCAATGTCGGGCCCATCCCCTTTTTTCGGTTCGGGGGGCGCAGGCTTAGTTGTTTGGTCGGGAGAGCGTGCAAGCACCTTTGCACGAAACCGCTTGATGGCGCGGTCGGAAGCCCTCTTTCCAGGAGCGTCAAATTGAACGAGAGCCGACTCACCGTCGCGGGTCTGGACGAACGCCTGGCCCACGCCGAGCTGCCGAACGTCGTCCAGCGTCCTTTCCCCTCCAAGCTCCCGCGTGACGACTTGCGCATCTTCAAAACCCACCTGGAACAGGATTTGGAGGCCGACGTTGTTGCGAACGACCGAACGAAGCTTGCTTGGGAGTTGAGCTAGGGTCTGGTGCGAGAGCACGAGGGACAGCTTGAACCTCCGCCCTTCAGCGATGAGGCCCTCAAAGCTCTCAGAAGCCATGTTCTCGAATTCGTCGACGTAGAGCCGAACCGGATTTCTATTCCTCTCAGGCACGTCGACACGGGCCAGCATTTCGCGAGCGATCGCTGAGACCACGAGACTCCCGAACATTCGGGCCGAACGCTGAAGCTCGTCTACTGCAAGAGAAATCAGAACAATCTGGCCGGGTTTGCCGAGGACTTCTTCGAGATTGATTGGCTCACAGTCTCCGAGGATGCGGCGAAGGTTTGGCACCGCAAGAAGCGAGGTGACTTTGTTGAGGACAGGCAGTGCCCAAGCGTGTTGCTTTTCCTTGCTGAATTCGTTGAACCGAGCCCAGAAGTCAGTCAGGTCGTCATCGGAGACGCTTTTCAGGCATTGATCCCGGAAGGTCGGGTCGAAAAAGACGTCGTGCAACCTCGGAAGCGGTACTCCTGAGCTTGCCATCAGAAGCAGTACCGAACGGAGCGTCTCTTCGAGCTGGACGCCCCAACTAGGCGATTCGCTCGCCAGTACGTCGAGAACGTGAAGAGCCCGGATGAACGGCTCGCCCGCACCGGACAGTGGGTTGAAGCCGAACATTCTCCCCTTTTCCCTGAGATCGAGAAGTGTGACGCGGGCCGGATCGATGTCCCTTTTCTCGCACAGCCCGAGCACGCCTGCCACAAGGTCGCCACGAAGATCGACGACGACCAGCGAGTGCTCGGCCTGAATGTCCTGGTCGATGAGCCGCAGGATGAGGCTCGTCTTGCCGCAGCCCGTGCTACCGAGAATGTAGCAATGCCGAGCAAAGTCCGAGGCCGTAAAATCCAGCCGTTCGCCAGTTTCGCAGTCAGTGGCAAGAGCCGTGTCAAGCACAGGCTTGTTCGTGCAACGTTTGCCAGATGCCAACTGGGAAAGCCAGACCACAGGCCGTTCGATGAGGTCGAGTAAGTGTTCCATCGTAAACTGATGTGAACTTTGGGGAACGGAGATGGGGCGCACAACCGGCATAACGGTTTCTTTAGGGCAGGCTAAAGCCAAGCCCTTTGGCATCGTCTTGCGCGATGCGATCAAAGAAGAGTTCGGAACCAACCTGGAGTTCGCCCGCGCCGCGGGCAAGACCCAAGGACGAATCTCTCAGGTCATCAATGGCCCCGAGTTCCCGGATGCCAACACCCTTTCCTGGGTCTTGGAGACGTTTGTTTCTTTCAAACTCAGGGAACGCATTCGTGAAGCGTGGGTTCGCGACTTCGCCGCTCCCCGGCTCGACAGCGATTGGCTAGACGGAGGCGACGCGGTGTTATCGCGCATTAATGAGTTGGCCGAACAGGATCCTCGGCTCGCCCTGCGCTTCGCCGAGCAGCTTCGCACGAGGCTTGACGATCCAGAGGCCTGGCAGCAAGCTACCGAGCGGGTAGTGCACTTGAGGCTTCGCTTAGCTAGTCCAGGAACTGCCGCCGTTGTCATCAGCGAAATGGAGCGCCAGGCCACGGTGCGCGATGATCCACTGGATCTCCTGACCAGCCTTTGGATGCGGGGCAACGTGCTCAGGAACCTGGAAAACGTGCCTGCCGACACCCTCCTCAAGACTCACCAGAAGGCCGTGCAGTTTGCAGACGCGTTTACGCCGAGCGATCGAAGCGGCCGGGAAAGATGGCTCAACCGCAAGGCTCAAATGGACAGGGATTTTGCCCTTCACATGCTTTCGTTCCATGAGAGGAAGCCACTCAGTGAACACGACTTGCAACTGGCACTTCGAGCCGTCGAGGACTCGATCAGGGACGGAGACGACCCAGCTTTCTACTACATGGGGATGGAAGTGAGGGCCAGAGTCGAACTCGCGATCGGCTGGGTCGTGAAGGCCGAAGACAGCATCGACGAAATCCGTGCCCAGGGACTAAAACACGGAACCGAGGTCATCGAGAAGACAGAGCTCACGCGGGCAAAAATCCTCATCGCAAGAAACGAAAAAGAACGAGCTCTCGAGCGGCTCGTCAAGATTTCCGCGTACTGTCTTGAAAGAACGAACTTGCACCATTACCGCACTGCCGACCAGCTCATCCTCCGCCTCGTGGGAAGTGTATAGTTCCCGCCCTCCCGCCCTGTCTGTCGGTCGGTTTCTGGTCGGTTTGTTCGGAACAGATGTAGCACAAGACCCCGCACAAGCCTGTGCGGGGTCGGTGAACCTGGTTCGAGTTCGGATCCAAACCTGACTTTCTCGATTGAGATTTTGTGTCTCATTCTAGACTTAACTCCAGCCAGGCCCGTGCTGTGGACAACTCAACGTCGTTCGCTGTTCTTTATATTTACTGTCTATTATTGTTGCTGCTCGAATTCTGATACGGCGTTTCCTATCTTCCTGTAGCGCCGGCGAGGCGTCGTGTGGATAAGTCGCTTCTCCGACAGTGCTTGCACAGCCTTCCAGACGGTCTCGCTACTCCGGCCCGTCCACTTCATCAACTTGCGGTAGGGCAGGACGACGGTGGCGTCAGGCTTGTTCCATCCCGCTGTTTGGCGAAGTAGAATCAGGAGCAGGCGCAATTCCGTGTCGGTCAGAGTTGGGAGCAGGGTTTGGATCAGATAGTTGGGAACCTTCGTCCAGTGCGCTTGAGACCTCGGAAGATTCAGTTTGAGCCTTGGCATAGTAGAACTCTTTAGGTGGTGAATAGTTGTTCCTGACGGCGTCCATGATGAACGCCTCGGGGCGCTTGGCCTTGCGATAGGGCAAATACTCGAGCTGTTTCTCGATCTGGTCATACGGGTAGCCGATCAGGAGTTCTTGGACTCCCTTGTGACTGACACCGAGCTTGAGCAAGTGGTATGCGATTTGTGTCGCCCGGTCGTGACCGGACAAGAGCTCTTCATCCGTCATTGGTTTTCTGCTAGAAATGAAAGGATTCTGAAAGACTGGGCTTCGAGCCCTCCGAAGAAGGCATAGTCCACCTCTCCGTGGGGACGGACACCGATCTGGAACCGGGTGAGTAACTCGACGAGGCCGTCGCCATCGATGATCTGGAGCTTGAGCGGGTTATAGCGATCCTTGTTGCGGCGGGCCAGAGGCGAAACGTGCTTCGTGGCAACGAGGAGGCCCATGTCGGCGTTTCGACGGATCACAGTCCCAGCGAGCTCATCGAGCATCCGTTGGCGCACCGAGTCACGCACGACCTTGACAACCACCTTCGCAGGAACCGTCCCCACATCCATCTGGCAGAGCAGTTCGTGCCCGCCATAACGCGATTTTTGACGGCTTTCCCTGCGGTCTAGGATCTGAACGTCCCCGAACCCGGCACGAGAGAGCACCTTGGACGTGACCATGAGCAGCGAGTGAAGCGAACAGTTCTGTAGCGCACATTTGATCTGGTTCTCATTCATAGGACTCCTTTCTCCCCGTAGCCTCGGGGATAGCGTGACGTCACCCAGGTTCCTGGCACGACGTCCGCATAGTTAGATTTGAGTGCTCCAAACTCATCACAGGCGTTTTCGGGGAGACAGCCCCGGCACCCAACTAGACCGCAGGTAAAGCGGGTCAAAAAGCGGCCCGACTCTGCGCATAAATCCCTTGGATCGATCCGGAAGCCTAGCTCCCGTTCGATCGCCTCCGTTAATCGAGCGACCATCCTGAACGAGGGATTGACCTCGCCGTGGATGACCCTAGACACCGAGGAGATACTGACTCCAGCATCGAGGGCGAGCTTTGACGTGCCCCTGAACGCAAACCGGTCTGAATGCGCCATCACATCGGTGAACCGATTGATGACCGGCCCGAAAGCCTGGAATGGTGGTGGGTGTTTCATAGAAACATTGGATCACACCGAACATAGACCGAACAAGAACTCAACCATCGATGCAATCGTTGCACGCTCGTGCTGCAACTTTTCATGTCGGATTTAGGAGCGTTTAATTCTCGCATGATGCTCCCAGAAGCAAAAACCCGGGGCGGCGTTGCAACTGGGACTTGGGACCAGCGCGGGGTCCCGCTACATTCTCAGCAGGACGATGATCACTTCTCATCGGGGCAACTTGCGTTTGCCAGGCCCATGCCGACCCAAGATGGTGTAGAAAGAGTCCGTTCGATCTGCCACCGCAAACTTGGCCGAAGCCTGTCCGACGAGGAGGCCTATGAAGTTCTGAACCGGATCATTGGGGTCGTCTATTACATTCATCTTGCTCACCTTCGATGCCCAAGTACGCGATCTACACCAGGAAGTCCAACGACGACAAAAAGCTGACCGAGAAATCAACGGGCGAGCAGCTCAATGAGTGTCGTCAGATCGCCTTGCGCGAAGGTTTGACGGTGACTTGGGAGTGTGAAGAGAGTCGTTCAGCAAGGACGCCAGGGCGACGGCTCAAATACACGGAGCTCGTCCGCCTGATCGAACGTGGTCGAATAGACGGCGTCCTGTGCTGGCATGTCAACCGATTGGTGAGGAATATGGAAGAGGGCGGCAGGCTCGTCCAGTTCCTCGTCGACGGCCGGATCAAGGAGATACGAACACCACACGCGACGTACAAATCGGGAGAGAACATTCTTGCGGTCGTTATTGAAGCTGCCAGCGCGACTCAGTTCAGCATCGATCTGAAGAACACCGTCAAGCGGTCGATGGACGGGAACTTTCGTGCTGGCGGGTGCAACTATAAGGCTCCCCAAGGCTATCGGAACGTCCGGGATCCGATCAATTTTGAGCGCGGTCGCATCGAAGTCGACCCCGAGCGGTTTCGCCTCATTAGAAAGGCTTGGGAGGAGTTGCTCACGGGCACGGCGACTTTGCGTCAAATCACCCGTCACCTTTCAGAGTGGGGCTATTCGATTCGGGCGACGCTCAACCGACCTGAGAGGCCCGTTTCGTACTTGGCCGTCACCGAGATGTTCCGCAATCCATTCTACGCGGGCTTTGTCAAGCAGAACGGAGAGCTTGTGCGTGGGAGGCACGAGCCAATGGTTTCCGTCGCCGAGTTCCAGCTGGCGCAGCAGATCCTTGGCCCCAACAAGACTGCACGGCGCGTCCACGAACACGCCTTTGCCGGGCTCCTCAAATGCGCCTATTGCGGACAGACCGTGACCGCAGAGATCAAGAAGTTGCGAACGGGAGTTTGGGAGGGTTACCACTGCTCCAACACCTATGGCAAGTGCACTAAACGGGGACTCAGTTCTACAGAGCTGGAGCAACAAATTGGCGGGCAGCTCTCCAGCCTCAGGATCGATTCCGACATTCTAGAGGTGGCTGTCGAAACAATTCGATCGGCAGTTCGCGAGCAACGTACCAACCTCGCGGTGCAGACGTCGCAACAGGAGCAGGCGCTAGCCCGGGTCGAAGAGCGGTTGCGCAAGTTGACCGACATGTGGCTGTCAGGTCTATTGACTGACGAAGAACGGTACAGGGGGCTTGAGTCACAGCTCTCCGCGGAGCGTCTTGAGATACAAATGGCAATGAACGGCAAGGTCGTGAACGAAGGCATGATGACTCAGAATCTCGATGCTTCAGTCAGGCTCATCCGGCTAGCTGGGAACTGGCTTGGGAACTCCGACGCCGCACTCAAGAAGCAGGTCGCTCACGAATGCGGCCGCCTTCTCTTCTTTGGAGTCGAGAAGCGGGTGGAACTGGAGGTAAGGCCGCTACTCAAAGACATCGTGTCATTTATTGAGGATCAGCGGGGCTCGTTCGAACCGCCAGAAATGGGCTCGCAGAGCAACAAAAAAGCCGCTTTACAGCGGCAGGTTTGCTTTGGTGGACCTAAACATAGCGGAGTCGAAGTGCCACAGAGCCTGCTAGACCTGTTGGCGAGCGATCGCATTGAACTGCCAAGCTTCGAGACATCCATTGGAATCCCTTAGGACTTGCGGTAGGCCGCATGACCATTCGGAAACGGAAGGAAGTTTTTCCCAACTCCTTCTCATGGAAAACCCGGGCTACATGCCTCCCTCGTACAAACCTCGCGCGCAAAGCACCGAAAAAATCGCCAAGTACCAGGCAAACTTCCTTAAGCGGGTGGGGCGTAAGTTCACGTAGCAGCAGGCCCGCCAGCACCCCTTGCATTTGGATCGAATCCTGTCCCTGCTCGCCGCCGAGGACTTCAGTTCGTTGCACGAATGGCTGGATGTTTCAAAGCAACTCACCGCTCAACGTCAAGCGGGTGCACCGGTTGCAGAAGGAAGGGCGCCTCGACCCCCTCAAGGGCTGCCAGAAATAGAGGACGGGTCAAGCCTTGCCGCTGTCGGCCGGATCCCCCAATGAGGTCTCGTCCTCGACTTCTGCTTCGGCTCCGTCCTCAACGGCACGAGGCTCAAGGTGCTGGGCGTCGTCGACGCGCACACCCGCGAGTGCCTGGCCTTGAAGGCCGCGAAGAGCTTCAAGTCGCTGCGTGTACAGGCCGTGCCGGCCTCGCGCTTCGAGCAGCGCGGGGCGCCGCAGAACCTGAGGAGCGACAACGGCAGCGAATTCTTCGCCCGTTCGCTCGCCGTGTTCCTGTTGCAGTCCGGCACTCAGAGCCGGTTCATCAAGCCCGGCTCGCCTTGGCAGAACGGCCACGCCGAGAGCTTCGACTCGCGACTTCGTGCGGAACTGCTGGACGTCGAGGTCTTCCACAACCTGGCAGTGCCAAGCTGTCTTTGTTCCGGCGGTTCTACAACGATCAGCGGCCCCACTCCTCGCTCGGCTACATGAACCCGGCGCAGGCCGTGCTATCCTGCAGGCAGGGATCCTCTTAGGACGATTTCATGAATGGGGGCAGACAATCTGCCAGCAGGAAGCACTTACACAACGGCTATCTCCTCGGGAGCTAAACGGCGCATTCTCGATGTTGGCTCAGATGTCTGTCCGTCGACCCTAGGCCCTAAGACCAGATAACATCATCAACAGCGTGAAGCAAAGGAGGGATGCCCATTAAGCCAGAGACGACATCCAATCAAGTCACTACCACGACTCTTCGATCTGTCCAAGTGAACATTCTCGACCCTAAAGAAGCCGTAGATGCAGTCAACGAGTGCTCGAAGCACGTTTCAGTTTATTTTACTGCATTTCTCGCCTTCACTGCATACATGGTGCTAACGATCGCATCGACGACAGACTACATGCTTCTTGTCGGCCGAGACTTGAACTTGCCTATCGTTAACATCTCCTTGCCCCTGAAATGGTTCTACGCCGTAATGCCACCCATATTCTTGGGGTTGCACCTCAATCTTCTCCTTCACGTCGGTTGCCTGCGAGATCAGATTGATGTTTTTGAGTCGATGGGAGAACCTGCAGAACGTACGTTACGCAGGAAGTTACTATGGCCATTTGCCTTAACGTATGCTTTCTTCCCCGAAACCTTGATTTGGTATCGTGTTGTTGAACTGCTGACTGTGCGAATAATGCCAGTTGTGGCACTTCTTTTCATTCAGCTCCGATTCTTGCCATATCACGATACAACTATTACATCATTGCACCGAATCTGTGTACTTGTTGACTTCGCAATAGTGCTCATCTTTTATCGTATGGTCAACCGCACCAGGATATCGCGATATTTGAAGGTGCTCCAGGCCAGCGCAACTTTGTACGTTAGTGTATTCCTTTTCGTAGTACCTGGTGATCTACTTGATAGCCTGCCGTTTAGTGCAGC
The DNA here is from genome assembly GCA_018268395.1 of Armatimonadota bacterium. NCBI lineage: Bacteria > Bacillati > Armatimonadota > Armatimonadota bacterium. The sequence continues at coordinate 350,372 of JAFDWQ010000005.1, forward strand.
ATGGTTGGAGTCCAACGTTTGGCCTGGAGTTCCTCTGCAAACCCACCCTATTCATCGTAATCTCCTATTGATGGATCAGAATATTGGTAAGGACGATGTCATTCGGAACATCAGTACGATGCCCCCGGAGGAGCGAATGGGGCCTTTGGATCCATTCAAAATTCCTTCCACGTCATTCAGCGGTCGCGATCTAAGGGGCGCACGCTTCATAAGCTGCACCTTTGTACGTCCACAGTTCTTCAGTGCCGACCTTGCAGGCGCTAGATTCCTAATGTGCGATTTGCTAGGCGGTAGTTTTGAGATGGCACGCTTGGCTGATGCGCATCTGGTCGGTTGCTCACTGCGCTCGACAAACTTCCGTGGGGCCGATTTCGAGGGTGCCGTGGTTGAAAAGTCGGATTGCAGTAGCGCGGTTTTCACATACGCAGATCTTTCGTCCGCGAGTCTTAGAGATGTGTTACTGCGTAAGGCACGATTGGGACTAGCAAAATTTGAATCACGGGGACATATTCTGATACTGAGGGACACTGAATGGTCTAGCGCTGACTTTTTTCTGCGAGGGGGCACCAAGGACTTGGATGCGATTCAATGGTTAGTAAAACATTATCCTGCAGATGGGTGACCTTGATTGGCGTAAGAATATTGACGTTCCCATTGGTGAAGACCCATTGATAGGAGTACTGCCTGCAGGAAAGTTCGGTCTGTGCGAGGCCGAGTGATCGAGTCTCGCGGTGTCGCCACCGGGGTCTGGTTAGTTCAGGCCACGGCCGAGGGAAATGCAGACCTGAGCGGACAGGGCGCCGGCGACCATATCGCAGGCTGGTTCTGGTGGACGGAATGGCTCACAGAGTGCTGGGTGAATCCACACGGACAGTACGCCCCCGACCACTCTTCTGGCACGCGCTGACGCTCCTCGGTTGTGCCCTGAGTTCGCTCGGTGTCTCGTACGCCGTGCACCGGACCTACGAGGGGAGTGGTGTGTTCCCGACCTCAACCTCGATCGTGACGCTCTTCACGGTGTTTGAGCCCCGTTCCGTGCATGATGCGTCTGGGATGGTCTCGGACGCACCTACGTGTGACTCGTGGCCCTCATCTGCAACATACTGCTGCTCTTTGCCGCATCTCAGCTGATGGTCGATGTTGGATCCCCGGCTTGATTTCGCCAGACTGCGAGCCAGTATTCAGTTGTCTACCGTATTTTATCTTCAAGGAGCCTGAAACGCCTGGCTGACAGCGCGTGATGAGGCACAGCAATGGACAAGTTGGACGCGACCTTCTGAAAGCAGCCCCACACTATGTGGGGCTGGTGAAAGGCTCAAGTACATCGAAAACATAGGCCAAGGGGATCGTCTAGTGAGGCGGATCCAAAGGGCCTTTCGGCAAGGGATCGAATCATCCTGTCCACCGTCCGATTGCACCGAGAGAAGGTCGGAAGCTTCCCCGGAGCGCGTCGAGACACCGCTAGATCAGTCTTTGGATCCCATTGATACCTCCAGAGTCGAGCGGCGCGGAATGGCTCGTTCCTTAGATCGTCGCCCAAGTGCGCACGAATGCCACCAGAAAAGACAATTACTCGCGGCGCCCCCCATCGCAAAGGAACCACCGCTGCTCGTTGGTGAGCTTCGTTGTGCACACCGCAAACAAGGATTTCCGCGTTAAGGATTCGGCGCTCAGCCTCTCTCTCGATGTCGTCGAGCACTGCTCTGCTCCAAGGGCCGGGCCCGAAGGCTGCTTCCACACAGGAGAGCTTGCCGTGCAAGAGCCGGACGTTGCCATACAGCCACAAGCCGCCGGCATCGTAGAAGCTTGGCTCGTCTTCGTATCGAGTGCACCTACGTGCAGGAATGTCAGAAGTTGCGCCAGATGATGGCGCTTTGTTTAGGTTGGTAAGGGGCATGATCGAGACCTCTCGACCCGCCGCGGCACAAGGGGCCGGGCGTGTCCTCACCATGGAAAGTCACCTCTTGTATCGGTGAAAGAAATGATCCATCGATGCAACTCTGCGTCCGTTCCTTGCACAGATGACCCATTTCTTGTGACCGGCATCGATTGGAGTGACAGTGGCCTCAGCCCAGGGCCATCGGGCTCTGGGCAACTGAGGTTTATCCCATGCACATTCAAAAAAAACGGGGCCTCGCGCGACTGTGTGAGGTCTCTTCGTGAACGAGAAAGTCTACGAACAGGTCACGGCCCAGATCACAAACGCACTCCTCCGAGGAGTCGTCCCATGGCGCAAACCGTGGGCCGGCGGTGATGCAATGCCGACAAACGCAAGAAGCAAGAAGCAGTACCGAGGGGTGAACGTGTTCCTACTTGCGCTCAGTCCCTTCACCGATCACCGATGGGTCACCTTCCAGCAAGCACAGGAGTTGGGAGGCAACGTCAAACGGGGCGAGCGGTCTTGCCCGGTCGTCTTTTGGAAACCCTGGCACGTCGAAGGCGTCGACCAGGAAGCCGGTGAGGTCGTGAAATGGAACGTTCCACTTCTCAAGCAGTACCACGTCTTCAACGTGGAGCAGTGCGAGAAACTAGACATCCCTCCGCTGATGCGCCACGGCAGGTTAAATAAACGGATCGAGCGGGCTGAGCAACTGTTCCGAAGCGTCCCTGATCCTCCCCGGTTCCAAGAACAAGGGACGTCGGCCTGGTATCGACCGACCGAGGATCTCGTCCAAGTGCCACCGATCGCGTCGTTCGAATCGGCAGACTCCTACTACGCCACAGTCTTCCATGAGCTAGGACATGCCACGGGTCACGAGCGGAGACTGAACCGAGCCTCAGTCACTGGCGAGATTCAGTTCGGATCTGCCTGCTACAGCCGCGAAGAACTCACAGCGGAGCTCTGCTCAGCGTTCCTTTGCGCGGCCATCGGACTCGACAATTCACTCATTGAAAACTCGGCGAGCTACGTCCAGTCTTGGCTCTCAGCCCTTCGAAGCGACAAGCGAGCCATTGTGTTCGCTGCCGCACGGGCACAGAAAGCCGCCGACTATCTCTTGGGAGTCACCTTTGACGACCAACCCATCTAGGCGCGTCCAGCGCCTCCCAGCCCCACAGCACATGCTTGGGGCCTTTTTTATTTGTGTCGGACTCGCCGAAACAAGAGAAGTCCACGACCGTTTGGAAGCGCGGATTTCAACTTGACCGTGGGGCGCTTTACTTCTTGCGCAGATATACGTGCGTCTGCAGTGGATCGGCCTCATAGTCGGTGATGACACCGAAGCGTTGGCCGTTCCTGGCAACATGTCCAGAGTGGAAGCCGTAGGGCTTTCCGAAGATCGGGTGGTTCCCCTCAAGTCTGTGTCAGTTCCTGGATTGGCACGCCGATGCTTGGCAAGAGCATCTTTGATTGAGGTCTTGTCTAGGGCCTCTTTTGCGTCGTCCCAAATTACGATTTTGCCAGTGTTTACTCGCATTGTGATTTTCCTTGGCCGCTTTTTCGGAGTGGCCAGCCCGATCCTATCGCCGTGCTAAGACAATGTCGCCCGAAGGAGCTCAAGTATTAAGCCGAGGCTAAATCGAGACTCCGAATGTTGTCGCGCGCGTTTCTCCTTCATCGCCGCGACGATAAGAGCCAGCTGGCAAGAAACAGCCCGATCAGCGCCAGGAGCACGGTGACGTGACCCAGGATCGCCGTCCGCCACTCCCGCCGATCGATCTGGCCGGCGCACCACTTGCAGACGACCCGCATGCCGTAGCTGGTCTGAACGTGGCTCACGCTCGTCTTCGGATACCTACGTCGAAGCCACTCTCCGGTCTTGACCCGTCGACGGAGGTGCCGTCCGTCTTCGATCTTCCGCCCACAGCGGTAGCAGTTCGCCATTTGCCAAGTACGCCCCCAAAGCGGTCGTTCCGCAAAACCCACCCGTTTGATGCAAGCGCTTGACACTCGGGAACCAAGTGTCGTATCGTGCCGTTTGGTATCATACGAGAACAAACGACATGACTACATCCGGATGGCTCACGCCCGAAGAGGCTGCCAATTACCTGAGCATTGGGCGAACCAAGCTGTACGAGCTGGCACAGCTTGGGAAGATTCCAGCCCAACGGATCGACAAGCAATGGAGGTTCAAAGCTGAAGACCTGGATCGGTGGCTTTCGGTTTCAAAATCGATCGACGGGTATTTCCAAACGATCCCGGCAAACATCCTCGACAACGAGCTGCTTCGCGAACCGCAGCGCGAAGCCTATGCCAAGCTGTATGACTTCTTTAAGTCGGGTGGCAAGGACGCTCTGATTCAGCTCCCCGTGGGTTGCGGCAAGTCAGGTTTGGCGTGTATCGCACCGTTCGGCATCGCCGAGGGAAGGGTGCTGGTCATTACGCCGAACCTCACGATCCGTGACGAGATGAAGAACAATCTCGACATCACAAACCTGAAGTGCTTTCTCAAGCGCTCGAACGTGTTGTCGAAAGTGGACATGCTTTCCGGGCCCTTCGTGACGACGCTCGACACGGGAAACACGAGCGTGACGGATGAATCTCACTTCGTCGTCACCAACGTGCAGCAACTCGCAACAAACACGGACAAGTGGCTCACAAAATTCACATCCGACTATTTCGACATGATCATCGTCGACGAGGCACACCATAGCGCCGCGTCGAGCTGGCAGAAGGTGAACGACCACTTTCCGAAAGCCAAGGTTATCAACCTTACGGCGACGCCGTTCCGCAGCGACGCTAAGGAAATCGGTGGTGATCGGATCTATCGGTATCCGTTCCGCAGTGCGATGGCTAGGGGTTACATCAAGAGCCTCACCGTGGTCTACGTTTCTCCGCAGGAGATCGAGCTCACATTCAAGGGCGAGAGTGAGGCAACGACGCTCACGCTAGACGAAGTCCTGAAGCTAAAGGAGGAGGAATGGTTCAGCCGTGGCATTGCCATGTCGGACAAATGCAACGAGTCGATCGTGGACAACAGTCTGGAGAAAGTCGAGTTCCTTCGAAACGGGTCTAGCATCAAGCACCAGATCATCGCCGTTGCAATGTCTATTCCGCACGCGGAGAAGATCCGGCTGCTCTATGAGGAGCGAAACTACGACGTAGCTGTCATCCACAGCAAGATGAGCGAAGAGGATCAAGCCACCGTCCTCAAACGCCTTCGCAGCAATGAACTCGACGCCATTATCAACGTGCAGAAGCTGGGCGAGGGCTTTGACCACCCTCAGCTTAGTGTTGCCGCCGTCTTCCGACCTTACCGCTCTCTAAGCCCCTACCTTCAGTTCGTGGGCCGTATTATGCGCGTGAACGTCCAGAACAAGCCGCGCGATCCGGACAACTATGGATTCATAGTGACCCACGCTGGGATGAACCTCGACCGACTTCTAGACGACTTCAAGCAATTCGAAAAGGACGACGAGGAGTTCTGGGCGAAGATTAGCGCGGGATTGGAGCCGGACGAGCCGCCGCTTCCTCGGGGGGAAGGTGGCGGACGCCAAAACATCAAAGCGCCGCTCGTCGTCCATGGTGAAATCGTCAATACGCTCTTTGAAGAGGAGTTCATTGACGACGAAGAGGAACGTCTCCAGCAACTCCGAGAACAGCTCGAAGCCCTTGGCTTTGATCCCGGCAAAGCTACGGAGATAGTCCGCACGGAAAGGAAGGAGCGCTACGAAGTGGTTCCCGCGGCGTCCCCGCTCGTCGTTCAACCTCAGAAAGAGCTGGAGAGGCTGCGCAAACAGCTAGACATTGAGATTCGGGCCAAGGCAAAGGTGGTCGTCGTGAACAGCGGATTGAAGATTATTGGTCGAGACATTCCCGCCAAACTCATTCCGGACATCGCCGCCGTGAACAATTTGATCGCCGTGATCGTGATGATGAGCCAGGCCGTCAAGCAGAAAGTAAACGACCGGCCACGTGCCGAGTGGAGTCGCGACGACTTTGCACGGGCAATTGAGCTGGTTCCTGGAATCGCGCAAGATACCGTGAGGCGAATCTTGGCGGCCAAGGGAGCTAAAGATGCCTAAAGGACGGCCGCCCTCGATGCTGAGCATGGGCAATGGCCCTTTGAAGTTCGTCACCTCGGTCAACGCGACCAATTGCAAGAGGTGCAAAGGACGCATTCTCGGGAAGACGTTGTGTGCTGAGCTTCCAGTATTCCAAAATGGATTCCCCATACCAAAGCGTGTCTGCCTCTCCTGTGCTGCTGCTATCGTCAACACGACGCAGTCCGACCTCGACAACCTGCGCGCTCAATTACCGGCATGAACCTTCCGGAATGCGCTCACTTCCACTAATCTGAACTTATGCTCACAGGCGACCTACGAAACCAAATCGACCGACTCTGGGACTCGTTCTGGTCGGGTGGAATCTCCAACCCCCTGGAGGTGATGGAGCAGATCACGTACCTGCTCTTCCTTCGGCGTCTCGACGAGCTCCAGCAGCTTGAGGAGAACAAGGCCTCTCGCCTCGGTCAGCCGATCGAGCACCGTTTCTATCCGGATGGAAAGGATACGAAAGGGCGTTCATACCAAGACCTTCGTTGGAGCCGGTTCAAGCATTTCGCCCCCGCCGAAATGTACGAGGTGGTGAATGAGCACGTCTTCCCGTTCCTCAGGACGCTAGGCGGTAATGGCAGCACCTACGCCCATCACATGAAGGACGCACGGTTCACGATCCCGACCGCTGCACTCCTGTCCAAGGTTGTCGACCTCATCGACAAAGTGCCGATGGAAGACCGGGACACCAAGGGCGACCTGTACGAGTACATGCTCAGCAAGATCGCCACGGCCGGTCAAAACGGGCAGTTCCGCACTCCGCGTCACATCATCCAGCTTATGGTCGAGATGATGGCTCCACGACCGACCGACACGATCTGCGATCCAGCCAGTGGCACTTGCGGCTTTTTAGTTGCGGCCGGCGAGTACCTTCGCCGCGAGAACCCGGAAATGCTCCGCGACCCCAAGCTCCGCGACCACTTCCACGGGCAGATGTTCCACGGTTACGACTTTGACAACACCATGCTCCGCATCGGCAGCATGAACATGATGTTGCACGGAGTCGAGAACCCGGTCATCACCTACCGCGACTCCTTGGCCCAGGATCACGGCGGCGAGGCGAACAAGTACACGCTGGTCTTGGCAAATCCGCCGTTCGCAGGCTCTCTGGACTATGAGAGCACGGCCAAGGACTTGCTCCAGATCGTCAAGACGAAGAAGACCGAGCTCCTTTTCCTTGCACTCTTCCTCAGGCTCATGAAGCCGGGTGGTCGGGCCGCGGTCATCGTCCCTGACGGTGTGCTCTTCGGATCGAGCACCGCTCACAGGGCTCTCCGCCAGCTCATCGTCGAGGAACAAAAACTGGACGCCGTTGTCAGCCTTCCGAGTGGAGCATTCAAGCCCTACGCCGGCGTCTCGACTGCCGTGCTGTTCTTCAGCAAGACCAACTCGGGGGGAACAGACGAGGTCTGGTTTTACGACGTCAAAGCTGACGGCAGGAGCCTCGACGACAAACGGACTCCCCTTCTTGGTGAGGACAAGCTTGGGCCGGTTCCTGCAACGAAGTTGACCGAGGAAGAGCACGCCAAGAACAATCTGCCCGATGTACTGGCACGGTGGGGCCATCGAGCAGACACTGAGCGCCAGAATCCAAGAACGGCTCAGAGCTTCACTGTGCCCAAGTCTGAGATCGCGGCCAACGGCTACGACCTCAGCCTCAATCGGTACAAGGAGATCGAGCACGAGGAGGTCGAGCATCGCGACCCGAAAGAGATCTTGGCACAGCTCTGGAAACTAGAAGAGGAGATTCAAGCAGGCATGCGCGAGCTTGAAGCAATGCTATGAGTAATGATCCGCACCGAGCATTCATTTCACACGCCAGCGAGGATAAGCCGGTCTATGCCGAGCCCCTGGCTGTCAGCCTGCGTGCGATGGGTGTGGACGCTTGGTTAGACAAATGGGAGATGCAACCAGGCGACAGCCTGATCCAGAAAATCTTCTCAGAAGGAATTCATGGCACAGACGCGGCCGTGATCATCCTATCCCATACAAGCATCGTTAAGCCTTGGGTTCAAAAAGAACTCAATGTCGCGGCAGTCGACAACATCCAAAAAGCGCTCCGCTTGATCCCGGTTCGGGTCGATGACTGTACAGTGCCCGACGTGCTCCGTGATCTCCTTTGGTTGGACTGGACTGCCGAAGGCGGTGCGGAACCCGTTGCTAAGCGGATCGTCGAGACGCTTCACGGACATAGTTCCAAGCCACCACTTGGAACACCGCCTCCCCACCTGACAGCACCGAGGTTCACTGTCCCCGGCTTGAACGCCCGTGACATCAAAGTCCTCCAGATCATCTTTGAAGCGTCTCTGGAAAGCGGAACTGTGCTAATTCAGGGCGAACCAATCCTCGGGCCCGCAGAAGAGGCAGGACTTTCCTTTGACCAGGTTAAGGAGTCCATCCAAATGCTTGAGTCTCGCGGCTTCATCGTCGACGAAGATCAAACAATCGCTCAGCGCCAAGTGATCGTCACCCTAAACCCGGGTGAAGCACTGAAGCTTGGGCAATCGTATGGATATGACCTTGAAGCCATGCTTCGTAAGCTCGTGGCCATAGTCTGCAATGAGCAAGCACACTCTCTTTATGCCCTGGTCGAGCAGTTGCCCGAGTACCCTCGGGGCCTTGTCGAGGCATCGGTCAGAGTGCTCGCAGGAAATGGCTTTTGGCGAGAGTCCGGAACGATCGACGGGAATCTCCATATCTATTCGGTCACGCCGACAGCGAAGCGATGGTTGGAGGCGAATACATGAGCGACCAACCCAGGTCAGGCGAGATCATCCTCTACACCGCCACCGATGGCGTGGCCCGAATTGAAGTCACATACGAGAGCGAGACGTTCTGGCTCTCTCAGCGGAAGATCGCCGACCTGTTTGGCGTGTCCGTGCCGACCGTCAACGAGCACCTGGCGAACGTCTTTGAGTCTGGCGAACTCGACCGCGAGGCAACTATTCGGAAATTCCGAATAGTTCAGGTGGAGGGCGACCGGGAGGTCGAACGCGAGGTCGAGCACTACTCTCTCGACGCCATCATTGCCGTCGGCTACCGGGTCAACTCCAAGCAGGCGACTCAGTTCCGGATCTGGGCCACCAACACCCTCAAAGAGTACGTCATCAAGGGCTTCGTCCTGGACGACGAGCGGCTCAAGCTCAACAAGCGGTTCGGCAAGGACTACTTCGACGAGCTCCTTGAACGCATCCGGGAAATCCGGGCGAGCGAGCGGCGCTTCTATCTGAAGATCACCGACCTCTACGAGCAAGCAAGTATCGACTACGATGCCAAGGCGGAGATCACCAAGACCTTCTTCGCGACCGTCCAGAACAAGCTCCATTGGGCCGTGAGTGGTCAAACCGCTGCCGAAATCATCGCCGATCGGGCTGACGCGACCAAGCCGAGCATGGGGCTCACGACGTGGAAGAACGCACCGCACGGCAAGGTGCTGAAAGGTGATGTCGGAACGGCGAAGAATTACTTGATCGAGAGGGAGATCAAGGACTTGGAGCGCATCGTCACGATGTACCTCGACTACGCCGAGCTCCAGGCGTCGCGGCACATCGCGATGAAGATGGCCGACTGGGTCGAGAAGCTCGACGCCTTCCTTCAGTTCAACGGCTTCGAGGTGCTCGACAACCCTGGCAAGGTCTCGGCCGAGGTGGCCAAGCGACTGGCTGAGGAGCAGTACGAAAAGTACAGGGTCAGGCAAGACGAGGCGTTCGAGAGCGACTTTGAACGTGAGGTGAAGCGAATCGAAGGGGAGGAACAATGACCTACGAGACGTTACCGCTAGCGAAGGTCGCCACATTTCTAGATTCAAAACGTAGGCCGGTCAAAGAGGCTGACCGAGTGGAGGGGCCGTATCCCTACTACGGGGCGAACGGTCAGCAGGGATGGATAGACGGCTTTCTGTTTGACGAGCCGCTAATTCTTCTCGCCGAGGACGGTGGCCACTTTGATGATCCCAAGCGAGGGATTGCATATGCCATCAAAGGCAAGACATGGGTTAACAACCACGCACATGTCCTGAAACCGAGTGAGAGGATGGATTTTCGATATCTCCTCCACGCTCTCAAGAATCGAGATGTTCGAGCGTACATTAACGGAAGCACACGAGCGAAACTCACCAAGGACGGAGCCGCGAGAATCCCAGTCCAGGTTCCGCCGCTCGACGAGCAACGCCGCATCGCGTCGATTCTGGACAAGGCCGAGGACCTCCTCGCTAAACGCCGCGCCGCGCTCGACCTCCTCGACCAGCTCCCGCAAGCCACCTTCCTCGAAATGTTTGGCGACCCCGCCACCAACCCCAAGGGCTGGCAAGTTCGCCCACTACGTGATGCGGCCGATGGCAAATATGGCGTGAAAGCGGGGCCGTTTGGGTCAGCTATCAAGAAGGAGGACTACGTCTCTCATGGGTATCGCGTCTATGGTCAGGAGCAGGTCATTGGTGGCAGTTTTGAGATCGGAGACTATTACATCGACGAACGCAAGTATAAGAAGCTTGAATCCTGTGCCGTCAAGACTGGCGATCTCTTAATGAGCCTGGTCGGGTCATTTGGAAAGGTTCTAGTTGTTCCAGAAGGCATTGAACCGGGCATCATCAATCCTCGACTGCTCAAGATTACGCCTAACTCCTCATTGCTTAATTCAACGTTCTTAGCTCACCAGATTCAGTTCCCAACCACCCAATCTCGGCTATCTAGCGTGGCTCACGGCGGAACAATGGGCGTGCTAAATGCTGGCATTCTGAAGGATCTTATCACCGTCATGCCTCCCATCGACCTCCAACGCCGATTCGTCGCCCGAGTGGAGGCGATCCACCGCGCCAAAGCCGCCCACCGATCCGCCCTCGAGAAACTCGACGCCCTCTTTTCTACGCTCCAAAGCCGAGCTTTCGAACAAGGGCAGACCCCGCCCGAATACATGACGCGAGAACTCGTTTCCCGCTAGAATGAGGGAGCCATGTCGAGCACCGTCCGAACTCGGCTCAGTCACGAGACCCTGAAATGGGCCCGTGCTGCGAGTGGCTTTGAACCTGACGAGGTGGCCAAGTCGGCGGGTGTTTCACTTCAGCGATACAAGGAATGGGAGACAGGAGATGACCGACCCACCTTCAGACAACTTCGCCAAGTGGCGAACAAGCTGAAGCGCCCGCTGGCAATGTTCTACTTGCGGAAGCCACCTGTCGAACCGGCCCTTCCTCCCGACTTTCGAGTTGTTCCAGGCAAGGAGGACAGCTCGTATAGCCCTGAGTTACGGCTTGAAATCCGAAAGGCCGAGCGGATGCAACTGCTTCTGGCATGTTTGGTCGAAGAATTGAATCTTTCGCAGCCAAAGGACGTACCTCGCATCCGAGTCGAGGACGACCCAGAGTCCGCCGGAGGGCTCTTGCGCAGTTTCCTTGGACTTTCCGTTGAGCAACAACTCAGTGTCGGCGAGCCAGCGGCTCTCTACCGAGAATGGCGAGACGCCATCTTTTCGCGAGGGGTTGTACCGATACAATTTGGTGTTGAGCGCGAGCAAGCGCTGGGCTTTGCCTTGTGGCACGACTTTGCACCCCTCGTGGCCGTCAATACGAGGCAAGCAGCGGAAGCGAAGACTTTCACCCTGCTTCACGAGTTGGCACACATTGCCTTGCGTATGCCAGGCGTTTCGGATGCGGCAATTCCCTTCAGGCAAGTCTCCGACGGATCACGATCCGAGATAGAAGCCTTTTGCAACCGCGTTGCCGCCGCCACCTTGTTGCCGGCGGACTCAGATGCTCTGAAGGCCACAATGTCGGCTCTTACGCAGACGGCGAAGTTGGATCTAGCCTCTTTTCGCCTGCAGGCCCGCCGTTACGGTGTCAGCAAGTATGCCTTGGCCTACAGGCTCTCTAGTCTAAACCCGGATCTCGGAAGCGGAGTACAGGCCGCTGTTTCTCAGTGGTTTGCCATCGATAACGCCAAGAAGCCAGCCCCTACTGTGAAGAAGGGCGGGCCGCCGCCCGCGCTGATAACTCTCGGCAGACGCGGACGAGGCTTTTCCAAGGCAGTTCTGTCTGCAGTGCGTGAGAGCCGCCTTAGCGTTGATGATGCACGAGACCTGCTCGATCTTGAACCGCACCATTTCCCCAAGCTTGAGGAGTACGTTTTCAAGGGCACTCCCGATGAGGAGGGCGAGGAGTGAGCAATACATACTTGCTCGACAACAATGTGTTGATCTTCCTCCAGTGGGGCGATCCCCACTTTCAATTCGGGCCAATTTACGACTGGATAGATACGATGGGTCAAGCTGGCCGCCTATTCGTTCCTGAGGTTGTGCTTGGTGAGTTCAAGAACAAGGAGCGAAGGCAATGGTTCGACGACCGCCCTCATCTGTGCCTCAAACACGATGACGACCAGGACGAGTGTCTGGCAGAGCTGGTTAATCAGCTCCCTGACTTCGTTGACCCTTCAAAGACATCCGAGGATGGCGATCAGCCCCTTGTGTCGGCTGCGATGAAGCTCAACCGCGTGGCCACCGGGGACTTTGGCTCGGGCCCGGCGATCGTTGTGTCACACGAGCAGCGCCGAAAGGCAACGTTTCCATATCTGAAGGTTCCGGACGCCTGCGATCACTACCAGATTCATTGCGTCGATTTCTTCGAGATGCTAAGGATGGAGGGAGTGCTAACCATCTGATCCGTCATGGATTCTCAGTTTTCCTTCTTACAGCTCGAGTTTCCCGAAGCCTTCGAATCCGCCTACCGGGCGGAGGCTTTGGCAAACCCGGATCCTCGGGCGGCATGCTTCTACGCACGCCGCGCCCTCGAGTTGGCCGTCACCTGGATTTACGAGAACGATCCGGCAGTTCAGCTCCCCTATCGCGAAGACCTGAGCGCACTCATCCACGAGCCGTCGTTCCGGCAGCTCGTCGGCCAGCCCGTCTTCTACAAATGCCGCGCGATCAAGGAGCTCGGCAACCTAGCAGTCCACTCCAACAAACCAATGACGGCGAACGAGTCAGTGTCAGCTGTCCGTGAGCTCTTTCACGTCTGTTACTGGCTCGTCCGCACGTACGGGAAGGGTGCGAAACCAGAACCGGGAACAACGTTCAACCCGGCTCTTCTTCCAACGGACTCGGGAGTCCCAAAGCAGACCCTGGCCGAGCTCCAAGCACTGAACGATCAGTTGGCGACAGAGCGTGAGAAGCTGTTCACAGCCCTCTCTGAGCGAGATGACTTGGACGAGCAGCTCAAGAAAGCTCGTGCGGAGCTTGCGGCAGTCAAAAAGGCAAACGAAGCGACTCCAGATCGGCACAACTACTCCGAGGCCGAGACTCGCGACCTCTTCATTGATCTCCTGCTCTTGGAGGCAGGATGGACCCTCGACAAATCCGAAGACCGAGAATTCGAGGTTGACGGAATGCCGAACAACGAGGGTAAGGGGTTCGTCGACTACGTCCTTTGGGGAGATGATGGCAAACCGGTCGGACTCGTGGAAGCCAAGCGCACGAAGCGGGATCCTCGCGAGGGGCAGCACCAGGCAAAGCTCTATGCCGACTGCTTGGAGAAGCGGTTCGGGCAACGGCCGGTGATCTTCTACACGAACGGCTACCAGCACTGGATGTGGGACGACGCGTCGTACCCACCCCGGGAAGTGCAGGGGTTTTTCAAGAAGGCGGAGCTTGAGCTGATGATCCAGCGGCGACTGTCGCGGAAGTTGCTGGCCCGCACGGCGATCAACGAGAAAATTGTCGAGCGCTACTACCAGACGAGGGCGATACGCCGTATCGGCGAGTCCTTCGAGCAGGACAACATGCGCCGCAGTCTGCTGGTTATGGCGACTGGCGCCGGCAAGACGCGAACGGTCATTGCCCTTGCTGACCAACTGATGCGAGCAAATTGGGCGAAGCGCGTGCTCTTCCTGGCCGACCGCGTTGCACTTGTTAACCAAGCGGTGAACGCGTTCAAAAAGCACTTGCCTGAAGCGACGACCGTCAACCTCGTCACCGAGAAGAACGTCGAAGGCAGAATCTACGTCAGTACGTACCCGACCATGATCGGCCTGATCGACGAGACGAAGGGCCAAGAGCGAATGTTTGGGCCAGGTCACTTTGACCTCATCGTGATCGACGAGGCCCACCGCTCGATCTTCATGAAGTACAAGTCGATCTTCGACTACTTCGACAGCCTGTTGGTAGGATTGACGGCGACGCCGAAGGACGAAGTCGACCGCAACACTTACAAGCTGTTCGAGTTGGAAGATGGCGTGCCGACCGACGCATATCCGCTTGAAGACGCGGTTCTTGACCACTACCTGGTGCCAGCGCGATCGGTGTCCGTCCCTCTGAAGTTCCACTCTGAAGGGATCAAGTACGACGACTTGTCCGATGATGAGAAGGAACAGTTTGAGCTCACCGATTGGAAGGAGCGCGACGATGTGCTCCAGAGCAAGAAGGTCGAGGCCACGGCGATCAACCAGTGGCTGTTCAACGAAGACACGGTCGACAAGGTGCTTAAGCACCTAATGGAGCGCGGGCTGAAGGTTGACGGCGGCGATAAGCTTGGCAAGACCATCATTTTCGCCAAGAACCACGACCACGCGGTCTTCATCGCCGATCGCTTCAACAAGAACTACCCGATTTACAAGGGCGATTTCGCCAAAGTCATCGATTTTAAGACCGAGTACGCCCAGGATCTCATCGACAAGTTCAGCAGCGCGCCGAAGATGCCTCAGATCGCGATCTCAGTGGACATGCTCGACACCGGAATCGATGTTCCTGAAGTCGTGAATCTCGTCTTCTTCAAGCAAGTTCGTTCCAAAACCAAGTTCTGGCAGATGGTCGGGCGCGGCACGCGCTTGTGCCCTGACCTCTTCGGCCCAGGTCTGGACAAGAAGGAGTTCTTCATCTTTGACTACTGCGGCAATCTAGAGTTCTTCAGCCAGGATATGGAGGGCACTGACGGCACTTCTGGCATGTCGCTCTCCGCGAGGCTGTTTGCGGCTCGCTTGCAGCTGATCGCCAAGCTGAGCTCTACGGAAACGGGCGCCACAGCAGTCAGGGAGCACGTCGAACAATACGGCGAACCAAAGTCGGACGAGGAAGTGATGAAGTCCATCGTCGGAATCCTCATGGCGGAGGTTGGCTCGATGAACACGGGCAATTTCATCGTGCGTGCAAAGCGGAAGTTTGTCGAGAAGTACCAGCAAGCTGAGGAGTGGGGCGACCTAGACCCGGAAAAGCTAGCTGAGCTGGAACACGAAATCGCAGGCCTACCGACTGAGCAAGCTCCCGAAGCAGTGGAGTCCAAGCAGTTCGATCTGACAATGCTCCGAGTCCAACTGGCGCTCCTCAATTCATCGCCCACCTACAAGCGGCTGAAGCAACAAGTGCAGGACATTGCCGGAGCTTTAGAGGAGTCGGCCGACATTCCAGCAATCAAGGCTCAGATGAACCTCATCGAGGACTTACAGAACGATGGATGGTGGGAGGATGTGACTGTTCCGATGCTGGAGATGGTCAGGCTCCGATTGCGCACACTGGTCAAGCTCATCGAACGACAAAAGGGCAATCCGGTCTACACAGACTTTGGCGACGAGATGGGCGAGGAGTCCGAGGTCACCTTGCCTGGATTTACGAGCGCCGTCAGCTTTGAGCGATTTCGCGAGAAGGCACGTGCCTTTCTGCGGGCGCACCAAGACAAGGAAGCGATCCAGAAACTCCGCCTGAACGAGCCGATGACCGAAGCAGATCTTGCCCAGTTGCAGGAGATCCTAGTTGAAAGCGGAACAGGCGACGAGGAGACAATCCAAAAGGCTTCGGAGCAGGGGCTTGGATTATTCGTGCGATCCCTGGTCGGGCTAGATCGAGAGGCTGCGAAGTGCGCGTTCAACGAGTTTCTTGTCGGTAGGGAGCTGAATCCGAACCAGATCGAATTCATCGATCTGATCATCAACTATCTCACGGAACACGGGGTGATGGAGCCGCGGGCACTGTACGAGTCCCCCTTTACGGACATCAATCCCCTCGGCCCCGATGGGGTCTTCGAGTCAGGTTGGGTCGACAAGATCATCGGCGCGCTCACCTCAATCCGAGAACACGCCCTGGCATAGGATTGCCCTGGCCAATTCCGTGCCAGGGCTTCATTCTCACTTGTCTGATGCTTGAACAGGCTCAAGTAGTCGTAACCTGTTGCCCGCAGCAGCCCACGAATCACGAATCGACTTCTTGTACTTGGGCAGCACCCCAACAAAGTCGACTGATGTAACTCGGCGGTCTTTACAGATTCGATCGATTGACTTTGTGTAGCGAGAGATGGTGGGGGTATTCGAGGCCGAGTCATCTCCCCCGTCGGTCATCACGGTGACCTGTACGCGGTCAGCGGTCGTTGCGGATAGCCGGGCCGAAACAGCCTCTGCCATGTCAACGAAGTTCGTGCCTCGGCGCTTATCCGACGAGTCGGTTCCTCGTTTCAATCTGGAAACGATGGCCTCGATTGGCGTCGAGTCAATTTCTCCCGCGAGAAGTTCTTCAGTGGTAGACCCCATCCTGTAGAGGCTGAACGTCGTACTGGGATCCGCTGACTCCAGCCTCGATACGACAACTGCTTGTTGTTGAGCACGCTCGGCTCGGGTGCTTCCGCTGTAGTCGACGACGAGCACAAGTTCAGTTCTGCTCCCGTGGATGCAAGCGGCCTGGCACAGAACCACCGCGATCAATATGAGGGACGAGTAGCCCTTCACAGTCCGTTCTCCTTGTCGGCCCGGCGAAATCGCTTCGTCGCATCCTGCGCCTGGGCCTTCCAGCCAGCGAATCGAGCGTGTCTCCGATGGATTCGGAGGTCTGCCTTATGTTCCTCGGGCATGTCGGGAGATTCCGGAGTCTCTGAGTGATGCCTGTCAATCACCCCGGCAAGCGTACGTTGAACCTCTTGGATCTTCGGATCCAGCCGATCGAGCTCGCGCTCGATCGTTTTCACTGTGTTGAGCGACTCGATGGCGTTTCGCACTTCCAGATAGTGGCGTTGGTCTTCCATCTCGGCGCGCTCGTGCCTTCTCTGCTCGGCTTCGATTCGCCGCGATGATTCAATTGCGTAAGCGTCGTTGAAAGCGACAACACTCGCACCCACGACATAGACGGAGCTCAGACAGCAACCAATCAGAAAGGCCAGCCAAAAAGGCGTCGCGTGCGCTGGATCGACAAGTGCGCGTGCGGCATTGACAGCAAGGATTGCCTTGGCGTCGATGAGAGCCACCGCGAAGATGCACGCACTAGAAACGGTCATTGCTGTCGTAAGGGCCAATCTTGGCTTCATCCGATCGGCCGAGGCGGCCATTGTTCCGGCGCGCTTCCACGTTGGATGCACCGTGAGGAAGACACCTGCCACGATCACCGCAGCGAGTGCCATCGAGATCAACAGGGCAATTGGATTGAAGGCGAGTTGTTTTGGTGGCGTTTGCATGACCACTGCACCCATGCCGACGGTAGCCAGAACGAAGCACCCGACCATTCCGGCCCATTTGAGAATTTGACTTCCCCCAAGGGCCGAGGTGTGCACTCCGGCTAGCCCCGCACGGTCAGCTGCATCGGCCTCGTGCAGCTTTGTGATCGCGTAGACGTCCTGAACTGAAGTGTGACCAGGCACGTACTCCAGACCAAGCACGGCGAGAGCCTTGACAGCCACCTCGTTAGCCGCGCACAGGTCGGACTCCAAGGTCACCCTTTGTGTGAGTAGCTTCTGGAGCCGCTCCGACTCAATTGACTCAACAAGGTCGATTTGCCGACCCTTCCTTTCGATGTGCCGCCGATGTTCCGACAAGCGCTCATCCAGTTTCGCCTCGTGGATGGCCTCGCGCTCGGCGTGAGTGTGCAGCCATTCTTGGATCTCGTGGTCGAGCCCGGCTTGCTTGGCGTCGCGCTCGGCAGATTGGTGAGTTTGTTTTCCGTTGCTTTCCATGATTTCACCGCGACCGGCTGAAGGTGTGGAAGCTTCGCGATTCGACTTGCGCGTCCCTGGATTCTCTCGCCTGGACGAATGCGTCCAGTTGGGCCGAGGTGATGCGACGAGCGCGCCCGATCGTGATGCTTTCCAGTTCACCGGATTCGATGAGTCGGTACACGAACGCCCGCGAGAGCGAAAGAAGCCGGCAGGCCTCCATGACTGTGTAGGCGAGCTTCGAATGATTCATGTGCTGACTCATGCGGCGATGGTCACACGGTGCGTTCTTAGGTTCCGAATTGACGCCAGATTCTTTAGCCGGGACTAAAGCGCTTGCACCGATGGCGAGCGACTTGTGCCTCAGAGTGAAGCTGATAGAGTCGGATAGCGGTGGCTCTCAACGGGCCGATGCACCAGAGACCGTGCGCCACAAAGCACGCTGGTTGTCGGCCCTTACGGAGCCACCATACGAACACCGAATCAATCAAAGTTCCCGCTGGGTCTCATCGACGCGCTTACGGTCCCCAATCAAAAAAGCGATGTGTGGCAGATTTCCTCATTCGCGATAATGGTAAGATCTTGCTTCTCGACCGTCTGGCGATCGGCCGCATTCTTGCACTGTGGTTTCCCCACCATTACATCCTGAACATAGGCTGGATTTTGCCGCTAGACTTATCAACAATGATCGTTAGGGAGTCGCTTCGATTGGCATTTGTGTACGTGGCCGCGAAGACTCCAGAGAAATCATCAATTGTTACTGTAACCGGGAAACGCAGTTCATAGTGGAGTGCTACCTTCAGTGTCTCAAGCAGCATTGTCGTTCTCTTTGCCCAGCTCTTTGACTTCCGGCTCCGCCTGTTACCGGAGCTGTCCCCAAAACCCTGAGTTTCGAGGCCCTCATGTTGCCGCACAGGAGCGGAAACAATACTTGGACTATGGCCCGACGATTTCACTATCAGCGTCAGGGCCTCATCGGCCCAGACTGCCTGCAAAGTAAAAGCCCTTGGCACCGTCTTGCCAAGGATTGAATTGTTCGCGCACCTGTAGAGAGCCATGGCTTCGGGCCCCGACAGTATTTGGGGCGACACCAGAGGAAGCCCCGAAAGAGCAATTAGCAGCGTCATCATTTATAGAAATAATCCTTATGTTATCTAATTCCGTACCTAGCACATTCCTTAGGGATTGGGCAGTTGTTTCGCTTGAAGAAAATGCATTCCGAGCGCAGAAAAACGTCGACATCGCTTTCGCACTGTGCTGGATTCGCGGCCCTTTTGCACTTGCTCTTGGAGTTGATCGCACACGAATAGCTAATCATGTGTGCTTCACACTCCCGCGGATTGCCATCACTGTTAGTTGGACCATCTGGCCGTCCGTTACAAGTCGCCGTGTTGCGAGCATGCCACAACTCGTGTTTTGCAATACATTCTAAGATGAAGGACGGTGGCTTATGGCCCAAACCCTTCTTAAGTACACCGGCGTAGACGCACACGTATGGTGAGCCGCAACAGCATATTGTTTCACCCACTGGGGCACCACCTGTCCTATCCATTTCATCCAAGTGCCCTCTTTCGAGACTTTCGCAAATGCCTTCGCATTTTGCTATGTAAAGAATAAGGCCAATCTGGGCACTAAGGCCGGTAAAGTCGGAGAATGCTTGCGGCATCGCAGATGCATAGATGTACGCTGACTCTTTGGGCCAGATGGGATCCACGGTCATCCATCTTCCGAGGTTTTGGCGATAGTGCCTGGCCCTGACGTACGTCCTGCGGCTGGTGTCCTTGTAGTAGCCGAGGGTGCCCACGTACTGGAACGGTGTCGCGCTGGAGCCGGACCTGAGTTCGCCGTACGGCCAGTACTCCCAAGAATCGGTCACCGATTGCGCGTTGTCGAGCAGGGCCACGGTCGATCCAAGCGGGTCGGGGACGAAGTCCTTCCGCACCCCGCCCCTCACCTCAGAGACGACCTCGCCGTCCACGACCGTGTACCGAGCCTTCATCGGCATGATCTGACGGACATTGTACGACAGTTTTCAGGTGCCGGATACAATCCGGACTCAGTGTCGTTCCGAGAGCAGTGGTACAGCGACGAACAAGCCCGGTTCCTGGCCGTGCTCGCCAGACTTTGCCGTCCGCTTGAAGGGTCAGTCCTCGAATTCGGCAGTTGGGAAGGTAAAAGTACATGCGCCATCGCAAACTCAGTGCATCCACAAGTCGTGACTGCAGTCGACACGTGGCAGGGTAGTGCGGACGAAGACCCCGAGCACGTCTCAGTCAAAGCCGCGAAGGAGCGAGACGTCAAGGCCATGTTCGATTCGAACGTGCGGGCTCTGACCGCAGGCAATATCCGCGCCGTCGTCGAGGATTGTCACCGCTTCATGGAAGATTACGCCAGCCCGGTGAAGTTCTGTCACATCGATGCGAGCCACGACTACGACAGCGTGAGCCGCTCCATTAGGGCCGTGCTTCCGAACCTCGTTGAAGGAGGGATCCTTTGCGGCGACGACTTCATCAACGCCAGCAGCCTGGCTCCCGGATTGAACGGCGGAGTCGAGCGGGCAGTTCGAGAGTGCCTGCCCGGGTTCCTGTCTCGCGGAAACCTTTGGTATTGGATCACGACTGCCAGGCGCATGGCCCTTCTACACGGATCCGGGTAAGACTGGGTGGAGGTACGTCGCTCCCACGTCGGTCGCGCGAAAAAGACCCGAAAACCTCATCCAAGAATCCGCCCTCATCTCGAACAGTGCGCCTGCGTAATCCGGATACCTGTCGGCGGCCGGATGCAGACGCGTCAAGTCGGCCTTGCGCCAGCGGTCTGCCTCGATAAGATAGCACTGGTCGGAGAACCCTCGACCGATCGAATAGCCACGGCGTTCTGCGACCGAAACGGAGCGGACTTCCCGCAGGTTCCCGTTCCAAACAGGGTTCACGCATGCTGTTTCCAGATCTTCCGATAGAAGCCGGCATCCTCTGCCGACCCAGTCGCTCTGGTGGCCTAAGGCCGCATCGCTCGCGTAATGCACGAGGAACCTCGTCTCGCAAAGCCGGATCCCGACAAGTTCGGCGGACGAGTACCAAAGCCCTCGCCCAAGATCGGCCGCAACGAGGTCGAACGAAGCGAGGACGGGCTCAAGGCAGTCGGGAACAAAGATGGCTGATGTTGCGAGGCCCTTCTTGACCAGGTGATCGGCCGCCTTCATGGCCGCGACCGGGTCCTTCACGTTGTTCACCAAGATCCTCCGCTCTTCGAAAGGGGTTTCGTGCCGATCGATCAAGGACGCGAAGTGGCGTTCTTCGAGCACCTGCCGCCAGTCTGCTTCCCAGCACTTCGTTTCGAACGTCACGGACAGATCGTTACTCAACAATCCGCATCATGACGGATCGTAGCGACCGTTCCTATTGTATGATTTTCATCCATGGGTAAGACGACCTCGCGCCGAGGGCTCTGCGTGGTCTATTGCGTCCACGACGACCGGTACTACCTCGAAGAGGCGATCGGGTCGTTCAAAGGGGCGGGGCCGGTCTACGCTTTCGTCAGTAGGATCCCATGGCACGGCGCCCTGGGAGACTGGCAGGCAGCAGGCCAAGCAGCGGTAAAGGCAGGGGCCACGGTCGTCGAAGGCGAATGGCCCGACGAAGACTCCCACCGCCGAGCGGCCCTGGACTTCGTCAAGGTGCAGGGCTACTCTTTCGCTCTCATACCGGATGGCGACGAGATCATCGAAGACCGCTTGCTCGGACAGCTTGTGTCGGTCGCGGCTGGAGACCAAGCCGACGTGGTGAATGTGGAATGGGACACGTACTGGTGGTCGCCGGAGTACGTCGTCCGTCCACGAGAGCCGTTTAGGCCCGTGATGCTGGTCAAACTCGACACCGCGCACCACGTCCATTTGCGCCAGTTCATAGGCGACCGGACGATGTCTCTCGGAGAAAAGTGCGGCATCGTCCACCACTTGTCGTACTGCGGCCCGGACGAGAGGATCCGAAGGAAGATCGGATCCTGGTCTCACCGGCGCGAAGTCGTACCGGGCTGGTACTCGGACGTCTGGTGCAGATGGAAGTCGGACCGTGCCCTACGGCACCTGCATCCGACGCACCCTTCGAACTACGGGTTCGCGGAACGGATCCGGATCCCTGCTCAGTTGTCGTCGGTCGCAAAAGAACCAGAAGCGTCCCGCGCCAGCCAGCGCCGCGGCACATCTGAGAAGTGGCCCACGGTGTCCGTATGCATCCCGCTCTTCGGTGGAGAAGAAGACATCGCAGCGTGCCTCGACAGTCTCGAGAGCTGCCGCGACCTTCTGCACGAAGTGATCGTCGTCGACAACGGGTCCCCCGACAAGGCCGCGTCAAGAGTGAAGGAGTGCGAATGGGCGACGCTCATCGAGAACGAGCGCAACCTCGGGTTCGCCAAAGCCAGCAACCAAGCCTACGCACATTCTTCCGGCGATGTAGTGCTGTTCTTGAACAGCGATACGGTCGTCCCCAGGTCGGGACTCGTGGCGCTGATCGAGGATCTAGAACTCTCAGGCACGATCGCGGCCGCAGGGCCGCTTTCCAACACCGTCGGACATTCTCAGCGGACAGAGCCGACTTACACGCGCCTCGAAAACCTCGAACTGTTCGCGGAAGACCTGGCGTCGACTGGATCGGAGCCCCGCGACACGGACATGGCCGTGGGATTTTGCCTGGCCGTCAGGAGGCGCGTGCTTGAGGAGGTCGGACCTTTCGACGAATCGTTCGGGACCGGACTCTTCGAGGACAACGACCTCTGTCACCGTATCCGCAGGGCAGGCTACCGCATCGTGGTCTCGACGAGGTCGTACGTCCACCACAAAGGCTCGGCGAGTTTTGCAAGGGCCGGAATCGACTCCGGCCGGCTGCTTCAGGAGAACGCGCAGAAGTACAAGGACAAGTGGAGGCACGACCTTGAGACAGGGTTCGTGGACGTGCTCCCTGGACTGTCCGAAAGGGCGTGCACGTACGTGGCGGACCGCAAGCCGGAAGTGCTGGTCAGAAAGCTGCGCCCTTTGGTCGAGCGGGCGGACGTCAGCCTTTGCATGATCGTGCGCGACGAAGAGCGCGTGATCGGAGACTGTCTGAGGAGCGCGGCACCGTTCTTCCGGGAGATCGTCGTGGTCGATACAGGATCGACCGACCGGACGGTGGAGATCGCGCGCTCGTTCGGCGCGCGCGTGTACGAGCACACTTGGGAGTCGAGCTTTTCAGTGGCCCGTAACCGATCGCTCTCGTACGCGAACGGCAAGTGGATCTTTTGGATGGACGCGGACGACACCTTGCCTTGGTCGACCGGTGAGGCACTCTTACAGTCGGCCGTAGGGGCACCCGGGCACGTGCACGCCTTTGTCGTCCCCGTGCAGTTCGTGGAGGACGGCGCGCCGTCTGGAACCCGAGTCGACCATGTCAAGCTCTTCAGACGGCTCCCGAACGTGCAGTTCGAGGGCCGGATCCACGAGCAGGTCCTTCCCAGCATCAGGCTCCATGGTGGCGATCTGGGCAGGTTGCCGCAAGTCGTGCTCCATTCGGGATACGACACGTCCGAGGCAGGTCAGGCGAAGAAGCGCGCGAGGGACAGGGTATTGCTAGCCCTCGATTACTTCGAACGGCCCGGGCATCCGTTCGTGCTGTTCAACCTCGGAATGACCTGCCACTTCACCGGACACCACCGGAAGGCCGTAAGGTGGCTCAAGAGAGGATTGAAGTCGGCGAACGCTACCGAAAGCCACGTGCGAAAAGCGTACGACCTATTGGGCGTCTCGTTGAGGGAGCTTGGGAGGCACCACGAAGCGAAGGAAGCCTTTAAGGAGGGGCTGGAGCGCGTGGGAGAAGACGCCGAGCTCCGTTTTCACCTGGGGCTGTCGTGCACGCAGGAGGAGCGGTACGAAGAAGCACTGGTCCACTATGACGCGGTCCTCGCCTACGATCCGGACTCCGCGTTCCACAGTTTCGACATCGGGATCCTAGGGTTCAAGACGCTTCACAACCGTGCGGGGGTCCTTGCGCGTCTTGGCCGGTACTCGGAGGCCAAGACAGACTACAGCGCGGCCATCGAACAAGCTCCCGACTTCCTTCCCAGCACCTTTGAACTGTTCGACCTCGCACTTGGGAAAGAGGACTGGGAATGCGCCGAACGGTGCATCGGCCACGTTGAGTCGCAAGAGGGCCGCTCAAGGAACTATATTGGGATGGTCGCGAGATATGGGTCCGCGATCGGCGGGCCCGGCGGAGACGTAGCGGCCATTTCAAGGGCCGTCGAACGGCATCCTGCCGAGACGGAACCCAGGCTCATGCTCGGACGTCGTCTGGCGGAGACCGGGCGGCTTATAGAAGCCAAGCCGCACTTGGCGCACCTTGCTTCACGAGGCGTAGCGGAAGCCGCGTACGTCCTTGCCGTAGCCGAAGTTATGAGGGACGACTATCCGGCTGCCCGCGACTGGATGTTGCTCGCGCACTCGTTGAACCCCGGCCACGGTCAGACCGTCGAACAGCTCGCGCGGATCAATGCGGCGCTCGGAATGCCTGAGGAGTCCGGGCTTGTACAGTGACCGGGTCCTTGCGCTCGCTCTCGATTGTCGCCACTTCGGCCGACTGGAGGGTCCCACGCACGAAGGGCTCGTGGGGATTCCAGGCGAAGGAGAGTTCGCGTTTTTTTCGCTCAGGATCGTCGACGGAACAGTACAGGAAGCCGCGTTCGAGACTTATACGTGTCCTGCCGCAAAGGCGTCCTGCGAACTCCTCTGCCGCGTCATCGAAGGCAAAACATTAGAAAAGTCTAAATTAATTTCTGATAATGACCTGTTACTATTGATAGGAGGACTACCGGAAGGCAAGGGCCACTTAGCCGGCCTGGCAGTCTCCGCGTTACGGAGCTGCCTTCGCGGGGTCAAAACGGAGTAAAGGGAAGATGTTCGATTGGAGCGGGCCACCGTTTTGGTGCGGGACGTGCGTAGACAGCGGATCTGGGGGTAGCGGCGGAGGCTTTGGCTCCGGCGGAGGAAACGGATCCGGACCGTGCAGGTGCAACGTGGGTGGTAGTTATTGCGTTTCAGCCGGATTGACCAGGCTCCCGTCACAGTCCTGTCCGAACGTCTCTCCGCTCGCGGTGCCCGCGACCCCGTCCTCCTGCCCGGTCGTACCGCCTGTGTAGGCCAGATTTTTTGAAGATGCACGAAAAGTCGATACCAAGAAGCCGCACGCCCGAGGGACTGCCCGATTACGGCGATCCTTTGGTGGCCCAACGACAGCACCCGCACCGTCCCTCGCCCGACCCGGTCACCGGAAACCTTGTCATCGATCCTGAGATCCGCTTGAAGGCGCTCGGGTTCGACATCGATATCAGCTTTTACTACAGCTCCCAAAACGATAAGGACGACGTGTGCGGTAGGGGCCGGTGGTCGAACGCGTTTCAGCAGATCGTAAGCTATCCGAAAGGCGCCGTCCTGACCCGCGGAGACCTCGCGTCGTACGTCTATTCGATCATCGGCACGAGCGGGAACACGACTACGTTCCTGGGCTTGAACGAACAGTGCAGGACGAGCCTTTCGTACGACACGGCCGCGGACAAGTACACGGAGTACTACTCCAACGGCATGCGGATGTTGTACGCCGTGGCAGGATCCGATCCGACGAAGTACAGCGTCGAAAGCGCGATCGACCCTGTTGGGAACAAGCATTCGTACAGCTACGACGCCAACGGAAACCTGGAATCGATCGAGGTTCCGGGCGGTCGGTTGCTTACGTTCGCGTACGTCTCCAGTTCCCCGACGTCGCTCCTGCAGAGCGCGACGGACTGGGCCGGCCGGACTTGGTCGTTCACGTACGACGCGAACCGGAACCTCGTTTCGCTGACGGTTCCGACCGGATGTGAGACGGGGTACGCGTACACGAACGTCTCGACCGGTCATGCGTCCTTTGCGACCGTCCTGTACAGCGTCACGGACCCGCGAGGCTTCTTGACGTCGTACGCCTACGACTCCGACCTCCAGGTCGTGGGCATGTACCTCGGAGCTGGCGCAGTTTGGAACTATGCCTACGACCGGCCGAACAGCCGGACCGTAGTCACCAGCCCGACGGGAGGCTTGACGACCTACAACTACGGTCCGACGACGGGTCAGGTCTCGGTGGTGGAGACTCCGGACGGGGTCGTCGAGTCATTGACGTACGACGCCAACGGTTATCTCGCTTCCTCGAGGAAGCAGTTAGGCGTTGCGACGAGCTGGACCTACGACCGCTTCGGTCTCGTACAGACAGAAACGGACGCACTGGGAAAGGTCAAGACGTTCGAGTACGACCAGTGGCTCAACCTCACAAAGGTGACGGACGCACTCGGCAACGTTTGGACGTTCGTCTACACGGACGGTGTCACTTCCGCTAGCGCGCGACGCCTTTTCGCCTCCGTCGATCCCTTAGACAACAGGACGACGAACAGCTATACGGCAGAGGGGCTCCTTCAAACGACGAAGGATCCCAGAGGACTGGTGACGACCTTCGCCTACGACGCGTTCGGCAACCTTGCGAGCGTCACGTACCGCGACGGTGGGGTGGTGACGAATTCCTACGACACGCTCGGCCGCCTGACTATGCAGGCTGACCAACTGAACCGTGTGACCACCTTCGCCTACGACGCAGCCGATAACTTGGTCGGGCGCACCGGGCCCTACGACGGAGCGGGGTCACCCGGCGCGGCGACACCGGTCTGGACGTACGTCTTCGACCAGTGCCTGATGACCGCCGAAGTCGACCCATTGGGGAACAGGACATCGTATACGTTCGGGAGGTACTCCAACAAGACGACGGTCAAAGACGCGCTTGGAAACGTTACCAGTTTCGGTTTCGACCCTATGGGGTACGTTGTCAGCGTTACCGACGCGCTCCTCAACGTCACGACGTACGAATATGACATCGCGAAGCGGCTCACGACGCTGACCGATCAACTAGAGTTCACGACCACGTACGCGTACGACCTTGCAGGCCGTCAGACGACCGTCACCGATGCCCGAGGCCATTCGGTCTACACGCAGTTCGACGGCCGCAACAACGTCACGACCGTCACAGACGCGCTCGGCAAGAAGACCACGTTCGGCTATGACGACCTCGGAAGACAGGTCCAGGTGACGGATCCGCTCGGTAACGTGTCATCGACCGTGTTCGATGCCGCAGGAAGGGTCAAAGCGTCTGTCGACCCCATGGGTGGCCGCACCACGTATTCCTTCGACAAAGCGGGGAACGTGGTGACAGTGATTGACGCGAACCAGAAGGTCACCACGAATACGTTTTCGGGCACTTCTAACCGTTTGGTGTCCGTGACCGACGCCAATGGGAACACGACGGGCTACCAATACGACCTTGCCGGTCAGCAAACGACGATCATCGATCCTGCCGGCGGGACGATCGTGACCTCGTACACGGTCGAGGGATGGCGCCGCTCCATTCAGAACGAGATCGGGAAGGCGACGACGACCTCATACGATAAGAAGGGCCGCCCCGTGACCGTCATCAACGCCCGGTCGAGGATCAAGACCATCACGTACGACGCCCTTGACCGCGTCGTTAGCCTTCAGTACCAGAGCGGAGACGTCGCTACGATGGCCTACGATGTGCTTGGCAGGCGGACAACGCTTCAGGATTGGGTCGGCGTGACGACATACGTCTTCTCCAAGCGCGGAGAACTGACCGACGAGACGCAAGTGGGGAACAGGATCCAGCGGATGTTCGACGCCGTCGGAAACCGGACGACGCTCATCGATCCGGACGGCGGGTCGTTCGCCTACGCGTACGACGCGAACGACCGTCTTGTCAGCCTCACAGACCCAGGTGCCGGTACGACGACGATCGCGTACGACGACGCGGGCAGCCGGATCGGCATGAAACTTCCCAACGGATCCAGGCGACAGTACCAGTACGACAAGTCCGGCCGGTTGACGACCCAAGTGGAGCTCGACGCTGGCGGGACACCGATCATGACGATGGTGGACTCGTACGACAACGTCGGCAACCGCACCAGGCGGGACAAGGACTCGGTCGTCACATCGTGGTCCTACGACGACGGTTACCGCCTCACTGGCCAGCAAACGAACGGCGCTTGGGCGACCTTCGCTTACGACACTCGGGGCAACATCAAAGTCAAGCACCATCAAGGTACGAACCCGATGAGTTTCACGCTCGATGCGGCCAACCGCCTCGTGACGATGCTGCAGGGAACGACCAAGACCACGTACGCATACGACGACAACGGCAATCTGGTGCACGAAAACGCCCCGTTCAACGCGTATTCGTTCGTTTACGACGATGAAGACAGGTTGCTCGTGGAAAACTCCTTAAGCGCATCGCCGAGCCTGTCGACCTACGCTTACAATGCGGACGGGCTCCGACAGACGGCGGTTCCTGCAGCGGTCTCGCCAGTCAAAACGACGTTCGTCTGGGACGGGACCGACTATCTCGGTGAGTATTGATAGAATGGAGGCAAGGCCATGGCGATGAAGGCCCGGTACACGGTGGCGGACGGCGAGGTCGTCTCCGAGGTGAGGGGCGGGGTGCGGAAGGACTACGTCCCCGACCCGCTTGGATCGACCGTGGCCCTGCTCGACAACGCGCAATCGGTGACCGATTCTTGGGAGTACTGGCCGTACGGCGAACTCAGGTCCGGCTCCAGCGCGACACCGTTCCAGTACGTGGGCACCCTCGGCTACTACAAGGACACGAGCCGCCGGACGTACGTCAGGGCTCGGCATTATCGGCAAAGCCAGGCGAGATGGCAGACAATAGATCCACTGTGGCCAAGAGCTGGATATACTGGGTACGACGTGGGCAACCCTTTAAACGACATTGATCCCTCGGGATTAGAGCCACGAGGGAAATGCGAATTGTCTTTCTTTTGTATTCCCCTAGGCCTTGGCGCCAAGTCTTGCATGCTCTGTCTTACCAAACAGGTTAGAAATAAGGTAATCATAATCAAGTGCTGGCCAGCGGGCTCTGGAGGACACGGAGATCCCATTCCTAAGGGCTGCTGGTGCTTCAACCAATCCAACTGGGTTAATCGATTGCAGCTTGGTCGTCCCTCGCGAGCATGGGGAGAAGGCAACTGCATCATGCCCCTCGTCCCATGTCCAAAGGACGAAGCGAGAATGAGAAGGGAGAATCCTACTCGTAAATTCCACCCAGGAAGCATGTGTCTTCATGGAGGGGGGGAAATCAATAACATGGAGTCTGGCGGCTGCATTACAACAGAGTCAAAGATGATCATGGAGTTAAAGACACTCCTAAAGAAACATTGCCTAAACACTTCGGGAAAATGCGGTATTACAATTCACGTAAGCTAGTGCTTCGAACTTTCGCTTCGATATGCCTCGTTATTGGACTGCGGAATGACGGACTAGCACAGAGTTCGGAGCAGTCCAAACTAGTGGAGAGATTAGTTCGACAATGGAAAAGCCTCGATAATGCCCCGACTTCTAAATCTGTCTGGACGTGGCATGTTGGCATTCCTAGCCGGCTATTTGACGCAGGTGATAAAGGTAAGATTGCGCTCCTATTCCTCCAGCCGTCGCAGTCCCCATCTAGCGATCTTGAACTAGCTGATAAAAAGATTCGATCTCTGATGGCATTGTCAGATAAAGGGCTAAGAAAACTTCGGGAGCCATACGTTCTGCATTCGATTCATTGGGCTAGTAAAGCGCTAGATTCGTTGACAAAGCAGCAGTTTGACCATTGGTTGAAGGAATTTGTGAAAGCTCAACCAGGTAAGGGCGAAGCGAGAATGCTAATTGAACTCCTAAGCAAGAAGTAGAGGATCAGTTGTTTGGTTTTTTTGCGGAATGACAGGTCTGGGCAAGCCCAGACTTATTTGCCTATGAATATGGTCGCAATAATCCTGAACGATTTCAAGATCCTTCAGGTATGTGGGTGGGTGGCCCGGTCTGGCAACGAGCCATGGTCAGCAGGCGGGCGGTGGATTTCCGTTGCAGACCGGGGCCAAAACGGCACTTACCGACGGTCGCGACGGGTGGCCCGATCAAGAGTGACCTCTCGCTCGCGTAGCCCGAGAAGATCGCATTATGGATCCTCACTGTAGAATGGGGCCGTGAGGCGTGTCCTTCGGACGCTGTCGGCAGGGGTTTCGTCACCGTGCCCGAGCCTGGAGGCTGCCGGGTGTCCTCTGCCTCGCGCCCCGGTCGAACCGAGGTCAAGATCCTGCGGAACCGGGGTGCAACGGGCACGAGGCACTCCGTTCACCCCGTCCACCCCGGAGGGAGATCACCCCTTGGTCAGGCCACCCGCCGGTATTGAGCGGCTTGGACAATCCCAAGGAGGTCGGAGACGACGACCGTGTACCGGGCCTTCATCGGCATGGACGTGCACACATTCTACGCCAGTACTCGCACAAGTAGTCGCTGCCGTCCCTGACGAAGGTCGTCTTCGCCGAAGAGACCGCCCTTTCAGCTCCAGAAGGCACTTGCCTCGAAGTACGATCGTCCACCCAGTGGTAATTTAGCCGCGCTCCTCGGATCCAGGCAGCTCGGTGGCAACAGTGGATAGCGCGCGACCTTTGTGCAAATCAACTTCTGGAAACAACCAGAGGGCCCCTAAGAGTAAGACCGCCAAGCCAGCATGGGTGGCGTCATTTGTGTCGCCTACATTGAAGAGGACTGACATGAGCACGATCCATAAAACTGGCAACACAATCAAGCGAGTCAGCTGCGTACGTTTGTCCAGCGAAGCGAGGTGTCGGGCCCGCGTGCAGCCCAGCACCATTACGCAAAACAGCAGTCCCAACCAAATGTCGTATGCAGCAGATTCCCAGAAAGGAACGGAATGCCGGTCAGCAAGCCACTCGCTGTGCCACTCTGTCGGACTGGCGCCTGATGGCGTACCCATCAACCAGACCCACAAGCCCCACCTATCGAAGGTTAAGAAGTATACGGCAAGCGAACTAAAGACGATTTCAACGAAGATGAAGACTATCCAAGCAAACCTCTGTTGCTGTCCCCCGTACGAGCCCTGCATTCGATCAGTTCGTACCATTATGTTCCAAATCTAACCGTGATGCGGCCTCATCACTTGTCCCTCTGTGCCGGTTATCCCTGCAGCTTGGAATATCACCTACACAATCATAGGGAGTGGGATATGGTTCAGGTTTTCCATGTCGATAGCCAAATAAGTGTATCAACTCATGAAGGATGATGCAGTGCAACGAGGGGCATTTGGAAGTCCAAGCATCGTCACAAATGACAACTGTGGTGCGATCTTTAATGTAGGCGCACCCACCGTTGCATCGTGGATCCCCCCAGTTTTGGCAGTGAAGTGTAACCACGGTCGACGAACTGTTGGAGCAGAGGGCAGCAATTTGATCATATGCGCCAAGCTTGTACGGTTCTGCGCACACGACCTTGCCCAGGCACTTCTCTAGCAGAGATACGCGAGGGCACAAGGCAGTTTTGAAACTATCGCAAATTTGATATCGCATTGCTTTTGTGCAATTGATCGTGGCAAATGGCAAGGCGCAAGTGCCTGTTGGGTCAGTGCTGGTCGAAGGAGATGATCCGGAGTAAGAATATGGCCTTTCGACTGGCCACAACAGATCGACCGTCAGCCACTTGCCCACGCTCTGACGGTAGTGCCTCGCCCTGACGTACGTCCGTCGGCTCGAGTCCTTGTAATAGCCCAAAGTGCCGACGAATTGGAACGGCGTCGCGCTCGACCCGGTCCGGACCTCTCCGTACGGCCAGTACTCCCAGGAGTCGGTCACGGACTGGGAGTTGTCCAGCAGAGCCACGGTCGAGCCCAAGGGGTCGGGAACGTAGTCCTTCCGGATGCCCAAGCGCACCTCGGAGACCACCTCCCCCTCCACCACCGTGTATCGGGCCTTCATTGCCATCGGGATGCTCCGCTCATTGTATCACAGCATTCAGTTCGGCGTCTGAAGCAGCGGGAGGTAAAAGACAGATTGGCGACTTGCCACCGGAAGAAGTAATGGCCGCTCTGGTGCTACGGATCGAAGCGCATGAGGCGGAAGACCGGTATCTTCGCGATCGCCTCTCAGGAGGAATCAGCACGCCTTGCAGTGACCCCGAGCTCCCTCAAAAGCCTCGCTCCCGCAGCCCGCTGGGGAGCACCCACCCGTTTTCTCTGAACAGCCTCCTGACGGCGTCGACCTCCAGGTCCCGCTCGGCCGGCAGCCGCTTCAGGGCCTCGCTCTCGGCCTCCAGTTCGCGCAGGCGCCTGACGTCCTGCGTCTCGAGCCCCGAGTACTTGCGCCTCCAGACGTAGAAGGTGTTCGGGCTCACGCCGTGCTCCCGGCACAGCTCCGCCTGGGTCTTGCGGCCCTCGGCCGCCTCTTGAAGGATCCTGACGGTCTGCTCTTCCGTGTACTTGCTCTTCTTCATCGCGAGTCCTCCCCGCCATCTTCAAGGGACGGGACGGACTACTCTTGTGGCGTCTTCATTTCCGGGGGGCAGACCACCTCATTCCGGGGGGCAGGTCACTAGGAGCCAGTAGCGCTCAGATTCTACAATGATCGTTGCGCTTGCGAAAGAGAAATCTGCGCACCAAGACTACCCATGCGAAGTGGAAGATATACTGAGCGCATCCATCGTGCGACCGACTCTTTTGACATTCTACTGATCGAGACCACACTCGGAGCATAAACGTCGAAGTAGAAACCCACAGAGTCATTCGCGTCTTCCAGATCCATGAAGATCGCGGAGAAAAGACAGATGTCTGGAGAAACGCTGGAGACTTTGATTACTCCACTGTTCTCTAAGTTATGTAAGCGCTGGACTCCGAACTGAAGCTCCGCATCGTTCTTTCCTTTCGACGCCTCGAGCAAGAGTGTCCTCCAAAAATCTATGGCTTGTGATTCCGATGCGCACAAAAAGTTAAACGTGGCAATAGGACGCTCACTATCTTGAGGGGTTAAGAGCCTTGCCACGATTTCATGCAAGACGTGGTGTCCGCAAGCGTCGTTCATCACCTCTGGAACGACGACTGCGGAGAGCGAAACGCACTCTCTCGCCATCCGGACGAGCATAGTGAAGTCCGACCGGTCGCACCGGATTTCGGAGCCAGCAGCTTCTATCCCGAACGCCACTTGAAGCCTACCAAGCACGTGATTGCGATCCGACTTGGAATGTTCCGCTAGGCGCCTTTCGAAGGCCGACCGGATATGGCTCTGGAGTTCTGCGCTGCAAGGGCGCTTCATCCTGAAGACAGGGCTGAGCGAAGCTAGTAGGCTCTCCCTGCTAGCGTGACGCACGCCGCCTTGGCGGAAGATGTCGTCGGCTAGATCTTTCAGCGATCCGAACAGCGGGTGGCCGCGTTTATCTTGAAACGCCAGTAATGCCGTCAGTGGTTCGCTTGCCTCGAGCGAAGCGTCGTGCCGTTGCTTTGCCATTGCGTCCTCCGTGACGAGCAGGTCGGATAGTATCCGTCCGACGGAGATAATACTCGGCTAGAAGCTGCAGGTCCTGGGTATTGCTAGTCCGATCCGCTAGTTGCCGCTATAGTGGCTATATGAAAGCCGGGCCCTGTGTGGGCCCGGACGGACGTAGGCCAGAACTAGCTACTTGGAGAATGCCTAGTCTGGCTAATCGACCCACTAGTCGTGGATCATCATGATGGTAGGCCACGATTGACGGTTTGTCAAATCTTATAAGGCAAAATGACAATCAATTGGCTGACTGACATCGACGATGAGCCCATCGCTGCCGAAACATGCGTATGGATGTGGCTAACCGATCGGCAAAAATATGAAAGTGCAGCTAGGTTCGAGCTCTTGGCATCACTTTGCGAACAACGCTTGAGGGAAATCGAATCAAACCTCTTGAAGACTCGAGTTCTGGCAATGGCCGACATGGAGACGGCCAGTCACGCGCTCGCCCATTGAGAGCCGAGTACATCATAGAGGCGTCGTAGATCGTCCCGTGACTCCTTTTCCGAGAAATTCCCCTCTACCGGGCGTCTGGTGCCCGAACTGCCACGACTTTAGTCGACCGCATTTGGTCGTTGACAACAAGGATCTTCGCCTGATACTGGCAGGTTCGAGTGCCAGCGGTTTCCGTTCATCAACTAGACGAAGACGGGCGTTTGCGGCCACGGTTACTAATAGCTAGGATGGCAGGACAGGTGATGCATCAACCAGATCGATTCGGCTAGAGTGAATACGAAGCACTTGCCGACCAATCGGTGTTCATCTCCGTATCGGGCTGGCTGAGCACGTGGGGTGGTTGAGTGTTGCTGGAGCCTCGACGAGGGATACCACGCAACGTGCTTCATGCCGGACCGAGCACCGTAGCTTCCAGTCTTGAACCGCAAGATTCCGGTTCGAACCGTCGGCGATCCTAAATGCAGCAAGAGCTCTCCGGGCCGCGACATCTCTGGCTTCCCAGTTCGTGGCTTCAAGCGTTCATAATGCGGACATGGAAGACCCCGAGGCCGCTCGACAACCGACGGAGGAACAGATGCTCGAGGCACTAGCGACAGCGTCCGAGGAACTGCTCAAGGATGCAAATGCATGGTTCGGCAAGAGCGACGTGCTCCGCCGCGCCGGAGATATTCTCGATGAGGCATACAAGGCCGCTGTTAGGCATGTCATCCACCTCTCTACTGCTGCCGCCGCAGGCACCGATGTGAGTCGCGATCTTCCGGGAGCGCAAAAGGACACGAATCTGCACGCGGTAAGTCAGATGCTCTACCAGCTGAGCATGGAGAACGCCTTGAAAGGGATCGCGGTAAAGCAGGGAAAGGAGCCGCTAAGATCGCACGATCTCGTGGAGTTGGCAAAGGCAGCCGGGATAGTCCTAGAAGCCGGTGAGGAGAGCAAGCTGAAAGTACTCAACCGGATGAATGAGCTCGGTCGATATCGCGTCGGGGGGTCAGAGAAGAAGGGGTACACACACGGGACAGTCGGCTTCAACAACATGGACAAGCTCTACGAGTCGATCTGGAACAAGATCCGAAAGGCTGCTCAGTAGGTACGATCAACCATATGGCTCGATGCACAGCACCCAGACAGGGTCACCGAACAGCGAGCGGCGCAGCGAACTGCCCAGTATGCGGCAGCCGCTATGGACGCTACGGCGGTTTTGGCGGCTACGGTAGCGGTAGCAGCTACGGATCGAGCTCGTACCCATCCTCCTCATCGTCGGTGAGTAGCGGAGCGGGCCGTAGCAGCGGCGGCGGATCCAGCCGTAGCACAAGACCACGATGGTCGCGAGCCGGTTCCTCTCAGTTGTACACGCCTGGCGAGGTGCAAGCGCTCACGCCGATCCGCAACAGTGTAGAGAACCTAGCGAAGCAACCTGATCTTCGGGACGTTTTCCTCTGCCACGCGTGGGACGACCGGAAGGCGGCTGCAAAGGAGCTACACGATCTGCTCGAGTCGCTTGGTGTCCGGGTCTGGTTCAGCGAGAAGGACGTTGGTCTCGGCGTACCGTTGCTTCGCGCCATCGACAAGGGCTTGGCGAACTCGCGAATTGGGATCGTACTCGTTACCCCCGCGCTGCTGAGTCGCCTCCTGAAAGAGACCATCGTCGACAAAGAACTTTCGGCGCTCTTGGCGGGCAATAGACTCGTTCCAATCGTGCACGAAACGACGTATGATGCTCTCCGCGAAGTGAGCCCCTTGCTGGCGTCCCGAACCGGCTTGGATACTGCCGAAGAGACGATGGCAGACGTCGCGGCCAAGATCGCCGAGCTGGTCGCCCTCTAGCTCTGTCCCGACGAGTGACTGGGGCAAATGGCGACCCGTCGTCGCTAGATGGTGGTCCCCGACACGACAAGGGTCAGACATTTCAGCTTTAACAGATTCACAAAGTCCGGAACAGAATTGAGAGCGTCAAGATCGGGCCTGGTCACGACAATGATTCTGATTTTGTCGATCAATGCAGTGGCAGTCTCAAAGCGGGCCTGCGTCAGACCGGCGGAGTCGCCAGTGATGCCGTTCATAGCCAGCAGAATTCCAAGTGTGCAGCCACGGTGTCTCAGCCTAGTGGAAAAGTATGCTACTTCATGGGATCCAATAGGACTGCTCCAATTCTTGCACTCGACCAGGATGATGTCCGGAAATGCCGAAAGGCTTCCGCTAACAGCAGAGTTGTACACGGCCAAGTCGATCTCTTCTGTTTGGAAAGTGTTCAACCGATTGCGCAAGACAAGGTCAATGCCCGGTATTACGCGGAAGATGTTCTCAACGAGCGATTCGAGAGCCTTGCCTTTTTGCTGCACAGTGGCCGACGTATCACAGGCGCGAAGATCCGCTTCCAACTGCAGTCGGAAGGCAGACTTCTTCGCTGTCTTAGCCACCATGCACCGCGGCATTTCGCGACCGGACTAGCTCTGTTACGAACTCTCCATCAGCAAGTGAGTGTTTCAGAGTTTCCAGCGAGACCTCGAATACAAATGGAGGCCCAGCGAGTCTTCTCCACTTGATCAATGGCGGCCCGGGCTCGGCTGTCGCCACCGTGACAATTAGTCCAATGCCGGCACCGGACTGTTCAAGGAAGCGGCTGACTTGCGCAACCGCATCTGACTTGATGGGCCCCCCTTTTACTTCCACGGCGAGCAACGGGCTTGAAAACACGGAGCTGAGTTCGTCTATCCATACCGCAAAGTCCACTTGGGGTGGCCCGGTGGAAGGCTTAGATTCACGGATCAAGTATCCGGCCTCCTCGAACATTCTGGCGATCTCCGACTCCGCAGCAGAGTGCCATTGCTTGTGGGGCCGCTGGGTCACGCTGGCCCTGACACGGCGGGCGCTCGTGCTTTCACTTCTTCGTCTGTGCAGCGAGGCGAGAAAAGCTTCCAGATTGAACCTAATTGCTTCAGCGTCGTTCGCTGCCGCAAGCACGACATGATAGGAAGAGAATTCTATTGGTATTTGCGTCTTCGGGTCGACGATTATCAACAGCGGCTTTCCAGATCCGATGGCGATGCCAGCTTCGAGCATGGTCCACCGGCCCTCATAAACAGGGGGAAACACGATGCAAAGGAAGTCACATTTCCGTATTCCCGCTCTAATCGCGGCGACCACCGTCGAGTGGCTGTGGACTTTTGTGACGTCCACCCATTCTACGTTTTGCCTTGCAAGTTCCGAACGAAGGACTGCCGTGTCAACGTTGTATGGGGCGGAGACGAAGCACCTATAGTTTTTTTCGTGATTCACTGCTAGAGCCTGTCGATCAGCGAGAAGTCTACCGTCGGGAAACCATGAGTGGTGGCACCGCCCGGTTCCTTACTTGGGTTGCACCACCATCCTCCTCTGGGAGCTTCGGCGGTGCAGGCTACGGCTGACGCGCCCCGACGCGAGATAACGCGGGTTCTGCACGATTTCGGCCGCAAATCGAACTCCTACAGGAGATAGCTGCCCGCTGACACTGCCGTAGCTCGCGGGTCCACCAGGAAAAGTGCGCGTAAACTGCGAATAAACTGCAAAACGACAAGCGCCCTCCGGTGTCGGAGGGCGATTTGACTGATTTTGAACCTAAGAAGTGGCTGCCGCAGTAGGACTCGAACCTACGACCCGCTGATTAACAGTCAGCTGCTCTACCGACTGAGCTATGCGGCAGTGTTCCGGACGGGAATTGTACCAGAGATCATCGGTCGGACGGGTGGCGCAGATTAGGGCCTGTACGGTGCCGTGGCAGAAATTTGAAGAGGGGGGCAGAACCGTCCGCAGGCCCAAAAGTGAGCCTGGCCGCGAGGGAGGAGCGGAAGGGCCGAACGGCCTTCGGTTCCATGGTGGGGTCGCATCACCCGCCACAAGAAAGGCGGCCCGTCGATTGTCCTCCGCGTCAGAGTGGGAAGCCCACAACGAGACTCGGGAGGCGAGGAGAAGCCGCCCCGTCGGAGGGCTTGTACCGAGTCCCAAGCCGGCCGTCGATCGTCCAACGAAAACGGCTTCTCGACGGATCTATCGCGGCGTGGTGGACGAGCGGCCGCCATCCTTGGTCGACGGCCAGCCTGGGCGGACAAATTCGAGCCGGGCCGGGACGAGGAGTCCACGGTCCGGCTGTCTCGGCCGATCGGTCAGGGATCACCGGATCCTGCGAAGCCGTCGGAGCCTTCCGAAAGGGAACGAGGGCTAGCCCGAGCCTTTGGCCTTCGCTTCGAGATCCTTCTTCTGCTTTTCGATCGCGGCCTTGAACTGCTCGTTGTCCTTGAGTTCGCTGGTCGGGATCAGTGACTGCACTTTGGTCACGGCTTCCAGCGCTGACTTGTAGTCCTTGAGCTGGGTGTGGAAGTAGGCCGCGTACTGGTAGACCATCATGTTCTTCTCGTCGCCCGCCTTCACGGCCAGATCGAGGGCGTACCGGCCCTGGTCGACTTCGGCGGACGTGCCCTTCACTTGGCGGATGGCGAAACTGCAGAGCGCCATGATCGACTCTTCGTCCTTCTTGTCGGCCAGTTCCTGCGCCGACTTCTTCCATGCGCCGGCGTCCTCTTTGGCGAGCCAGCCGAAGCGGATCATCTTGGCGGTGTTCGCCTGGTCCGGGTTCTTGGCCACGAGGTCGTCGAGCTTGGTCTTAGCGTCTTCCCGCTTGCCGTCGTCGAACAACTTCGTGATCGCGCCGATCTCCTGCTGGACCGCCATCATTTTCCGGTTGGCGGCGGCCGATTTCTCGAACTTGGCTTTGAACGCGTCCACGTCGAACGTGCCCGCTTTCACCTCTTCGAGCGGCTTGTCCATGCTCATCGGATGGCCGATCCACATGACCTTCCCGTCCTTGACGATGAAGGCGCTGGGGATCCCGTTCTGACCTGCAGCAGACATCCACGACTGGGACATGCCTTCCTTGTTGCCCGAGTAACCGACGTTGTAGTCCATTTTGGGACCCATGTCGGCCACGAACTTCGCAATGTTGCCGTCGACGTCGTCTTCCCAGATGCTGACGCCGATGAACGTGACATCCTTGTTCTTCTTCGCCATCTCACTGAGATGGGGGATGGACTCGCGGCAGGGACCGCACCAGGTCGCCCAAAACTCCACGACATAGGTCTTCCCGGGCTCGAACTCCTTGACGGGTTTGCCCTTGTACCAAGTCTTGACGTCGAGTTTCGGTGCCGGCATTCCGGGGCCGAGGTCGGCCGAGGACAGGCTCGGCAAGGCGCACGCCACGAGCGCGAGCGGAAGAAGACGGCTAAAACGTCGCATGACGTTCACTTTACACGCCGCTAAGGTGCCTTCGTTCCCGAAAAGCGCACGATCGGGCAGGATGCTTTAGAATTGGAACCGGTCGATGTTCTCTTTGGTGAAGACCATCGGGTCGCCGAGGAGGACGTTGTCGCCCTTGACCGCCCGCTTGCCGAGCCGTTTCGAATCGAATTCGGTCGCGCCCGGCTTCAGCTCTCCCGTGGCGAGTGCTTTGGCCACCTCCACCGTCAAGAACCCGAGGTCCTTCGTGTTCCAAAGCAAGACGGACTTGACCGTCCCGTCCTTGACGAAGGCCCGCATGTCGTTCGGCGTCGAGAGGCCCGTGACCATGACTTGGCCGGCTTTTCCGGCCTGCTTGACCGCTTCAGCCGCTCCGGGAAAGGCGACAGAACTGATCGCGAAGACGCCCTTCAGATTGGGATAGGCCTTCATGAGGTCGGTCGTGACTTCGAAGGCCAACTTCTGGTCTTCGTTCGAGGCCTTGGTCGCCACGAGCTTGAGGTTGGGGTACTTCTCGAGCCGCACTTTCATGTGCTTCATCCACTCGTTCTGATTGGCCGCCGTCAGCCGGGCCGTGACGATCGCGACGTCGCCACCCGCCTCGCCGATGTCCTTGGCCATCGTATCCACGAGCCCGAAACCGATCTGTTCGGCCGTGGCCTGGTTGACGAAGTAGTCCCGGCTCGACGCGTCGGCATCGGCGTCCCACGTGATGACTTTGACGCCTTTGTCCCGCGCCTCTTTAAGGGCAGGGCCGAGCACGGCCGGATCGTTCACCGAAACGGCGATGACGTCCGCACCTTTGAGGGCCCACTTCTGGATCATGGCCGCGGCCTTTTCGGGGGAGCCGTCGGTGGGGCCGTCATAGTGGACTTCGACACCGCCGAGTTCCTTCGCCGCCTCTTCCGCCCCTTCCGAGCACGACGTAAAGTAGGGCACACCTTTCTGTTTCGGCAAGAGATAGACCTGGACCGTCTTGCCGCCTGCCATTGAGCCTCCGCCCCCACCGTCGCGAGCGGTGCCTTCGCCTCCGCCTGAACAACCGGCCAGGGCAAGGGTCGCGAAAAGGGCGAGGACGAAACTGCGTCGCATCGGCGCGATTCTATCCGATGGACCGGTTGCGGTTTCGGAGTGAAGCAGCGGCCGTCGCGACGACCAGGAGGGCCGCGATGACGATCAGATTGAGTTCGTCACGTTCCCAATGCCAACTGACGAACTGTCGCGTTTCATGGACGAGCAACACCCCAAGGGTCGTACCGACCACGCTTCCACGGCCCCCGAAAACGCTCGTCCCGCCCAAGACGACGGCGGTGATCACGTCGAGTTCCATTCCTTGGCCGATGTCGGCCTTGACCGTGTTCCGTCGAGCCGCGTAGAGGACGGCCGCTGTTCCGGCCGCCAGACCCGTGAGGACATAGGCGCAAGTCTTCACTCGGTCGACTTTGACTCCAGACATCCGGGTGGCCGTTTCGTTGTGACCGATCGCGAACAGGACTTGCCCGCCGGGGGTCAGAGCGAGCACTGCGGCGGCGGCGACCAGAGCCGCAAGGAAGAGCAGGGAAGGGAGGGCCCCACCCATTGCTGACGCGTAGGAGCCTGGGAATCCGGAGATCGGTCGGGCGTGGCTGAGGCCCTCCGCAAGGCCATAGAAGGCGGACATCGTCGCCAGGGTCACGATCAGGGGAGCGATCTTTGCTTTGGCGACGAAGAGCCCGTTGGCCCATCCACAGAGCGCGCCGGTCACGACCCCGACGGCCAGGCCCGCCCAAGGGGATCCCGTCCGCTCGAACGTCAGACCGAATCCGACCGATGCCAAAGACATCGCCGCGCCCACGGAGAGGTCGATCCCGCCCGTCAGCATGACCAGCGTCATCGGGATTGCGATCAGGGCCGTCTCCCAGACAAGCCCGGAGAGCTCGGCCTGCGTCCTCCATGTGACGAACGAGGGGTCCGCGACCCTGGCGCCGATAAGAAGAGCCAGCAAGAGGACGGCCAGAAGCGCTTCATGGCCCGATCGGAACCGACTCATGTGGCCAACGCCTCCCTTTCGGACCGGGATTCGACGATCCGGTCGGCGACGACGGCCCCAAGGATGAACAGGCCTTGGACCGCCCGCTCCCAATAGGTGGCTTGATCGCCCAGGCGAAGGTAAACGAGTTCCGTACGCACCGTGCCGAGGAGGAAAACGCCGAACAAGGCGCCGATGACGCTGCCCCGTCCTCCCGTGATCGAAACACCGCCGACCACGACGCACGTGATGACGAACAACTCCCAGCCGGTTCCGAATCCAGACTCGATCACGGAAAGCCGGGGGACCGAGACCACCGTCGCGAGGGCCGTCAACACTCCGAGCAGGACGAAGGAGACGAGCTTGATCCGGCCTTTCCGCAGGCCCGTCACGTCCGCCGCATGCGGGTCGCTTCCTACGGCGTACGCCCGTCGACCGAACGGCGTCCAAACAGCCGCGGTCGCGGCAAGGGCCACTACCGCCGTAGCCGCGATCACGGGGACAGGGACGCCGGCGAGCGCCCCGGTCCCGATCGTCCGGAGCCCGGGAGGCAGGTCCGTGATCCACTTGCCTCCCAACATGACCTCCGTACAGCCGCGATAGAGCGACAGGGCGGCCAAAGTCACGATGATCGACGGGAGCCGGACCAGGCTGACGAGGAGGCCGTTTGCAAGTCCGAGAACGCCTCCCAGACCGAGAGTCACGGCGATCGCCGCCGGTGGGCTCCAACCTCCGAGAGTCGGAGAACTCAAGGTCCCAAGTACCGACGCGAGAAGGCCCGCCATCGCTCCGACGGAAACGTCGATCTCACCGACGACGACGACCAGCGTCATGCCGCACGCGACGATGGCGAAAGGTGCGTTCTGAACGAGCAGGTCGCGGACGTTGACCGCTGAGAGGAACAACGGGTTGACCGCTTGGACGACGATCATCGCGACCAGGACGAGTCCGAGGATTCCGGTCTCGCGTCGCGCGAGAAGGGACTTCACGGTGCGCCCCCGGAAAACGAGAGGGCCATGACCCGTTCCTCTGTGGCATCGGCCGCCGAGACTTCGCCGGCGATCTTGCCTTGGGCCATCACGAGGATCCGGTCGCTGATCGACAAGAGTTCGGGGAGGTCGGACGACACCACGATCACCGCCTGGCCCGAATCGGCAAGTCCACGGACGATCCGGTGGATTTCGGACTTCGCTCCGATGTCGACGCCGCGCGTCGGCTCGTCGAGGATGACCACCTTCGGTCGGGTGGACAACCACTTACCGACGACGACCTTTTGTTGGTTTCCGCCCGAGAGCGCGGCCACGGGCAGTCCGGGTCCAGCCGTTTTGATGCGGAGTTCCGCTGTCTGCTCGGTGACGACGGCTTCCTCCGCCTTTCGAGCGATCAGCCCGGCCCGAGCAAGACGGTCGCGAACGGCCAGGACAAGGTTCGTCCGGACACTGAGAGGAAGGACAAGGCCTTCGGACCGCCGATCCTCCGGGACGAGCGCGATCCCCGCCTTCAAAGCCGCACCAAGGTCGCCCGGTTTTAACCGGGAACCGTTCGCTTCGACATGGCCCCGATCGGCGCGATCGAGTCCGGCCAAGATCCGGACCGTCTCGGTCCGGCCGGATCCGACCAGGCCCCCTATCCCGAGCACCTCGCCGGCGTGGACGTCGAAGCTGACGTCGTCGATCGCTCCCTTCCGACCGAGGCTCCGCGCTCGAAGGGCCACCGGGCCGCGTGCGGACGGGCGGGGTTCGTGTGGCGGGACGTCGCGACCGATCATGGACCGTATCAGG
Source organism: Armatimonadota bacterium (assembly GCA_018268395.1). Lineage (NCBI taxonomy): Bacteria > Bacillati > Armatimonadota > Armatimonadota bacterium. The sequence goes on from JAFDWQ010000005.1 coordinate 393,204, forward strand.
CTCCCATGGTCGAAGTCCGTCGCTGGGCGGGTCTCGACGATCGCTCCGTCGCGCAACACCGTGACCGAATGGCACAACTGCAGGACTTCCTCGAGGCGGTGGCTGACGAAGAGGACGGAGACGCCTTGGCCGTTCAACCGTCTCACGGTCTCGTGCAGCGTCTTCGCTTCACGAGGAGAGAGCGATGCTGTGGGCTCGTCCATGATCAGGAGCCTGCATTCCGCCGCAAGGGCCCGAGCGACCGCGACCATCTGCCGGTGAGCGATCGAAAACCGACCCACCGGGACGCCGAACGGAAGGTCTTGCCCGAGGGCGTCCATGAGTCGGGCCGCTTCGGCGCGCGAAGACCTTCGGTCGAGCACGAGTCCCCTGGCCCAGGTCTTTTCCCGACCCAGAGCAAGGTTGTCTTCGATGGAGAGGTCCGGGAACAGGGTGGGTTCTTGATGGATGACACCGATACCGGCCCTGGCGCAACCGAGCGGGTCACCGAACGGGATCGGCCTTCCATCGAACAAGGCCGTTCCTCGGTCGGGTCGGACGGATCCGGTCAGGACTTTGATCAGGGTCGACTTTCCGGCTCCGTTCTCGCCGACCAAACCACGGACTTCGGCGGACCCGACGTGGAGGGTGACGCCGCTGAGGGCCGCTGCCCCGTCGTACGACTTGGCGACGTCGTTCACGTCAAGGAGCGGCGTCCCGGCCATCCGCACGGATGATAACCCTTCCGCCCGCTTCGTGGCCCGATCTTCTGGACGGGAACAGTGCGGCTGAGTCGAATCGAGGACAAAAACCGTCCTGGTTTGGAACGGTGCACTTGTCCGGGTGAGGGTTCCTACCTATAATGTCGGTAGGGCCCGGACGCTTCATCGTCGGGGATCGGACAAGAATGTCGCGTTTGAAGCAAAGAGGCTTTACACTGGTGGAACTTCTGACGGTCATCGCGATCATCGCGATCTTGGCCGCGATGTTCATGCCCGTAATTCAAAGCGCGCGCCTCGCCGCGTTCAAGACGCTCTCGGGGAAAAACCTCAGCCAGATTTCGACCGCCGCCATCCTCTACTCGAACGACTGCGACCAGGTCATGCCTCCCGTTTACACCCACGGGGCGCCGGTGAACGGCGGGACACAGGAGATCATCGGAACCGACCAGGTCGTGATGCCGTACATCCAGACCGAACGTCTCTGGGGAAGCCCGGTCGATTCTACGTACCGGGCGACGGCCGACCCGAGCTTCTACAACGACGGCGACTACATGAAGCGCTCCATCAAGCGCAGCTACCAGTTCATCGGCAACGTCATCACGAAACGCGCGAACGGGTACGACGTCGACACCGGAATGGGCGTCGGGTTCCCGACGGGGTACTGGGACATGCCGGGACGGGCACAGTCCTCCTACGAGATCCCGGCCCAAACGGTCTTCATGGTCGAAGGCTGGCGCGGCGACTACGAGTACAGCACCGTCGGCAGCATCTACTACAACGCCGTTTGGTCGTGTCTCACCTGGATGTTCCCGGGCCGCCCCAAAGACAACGATTCCGGCTGGAAGTCGATGATCCACCCTTCGTGCCATCAAGAGTACGAAGACTCGCGTTCGAATCCCGGTTACTTCGGCGGAAAGGGGCTGTACACGTTCGCCGATTCGCACCTGGCGATGCTGACGTGGCAGAAAGTCGCGATGAACGATTTCGAGCTCCTTCGTGCGGTCGGCCGTAGCCGCTGAACGTACGCCGCCGACCCTCGGCCGCAGCCTGTTTTCGATTTGTCTTAGGGTCGAGAATCAATAATGCCGGCCTCGTAAATTTGACGTTCACGGCGCGCTGCCGCTGTGGAAAGACGCCCTTGACGCGGAGGATTCTATGAGTGTGCGAAAGGGCTTTACTCTCATCGAACTGCTGGTCGTGATCGCCATCATCGCGATCCTAGCGGCCATCTTGTTCCCGGTTTTTAATGCTGCCAAAAGAGCGGCGTACCAAACCCAATCTTCGAGCAACGCCAAGCAGATCGTCTTGGCCGCCACGATGTACTCGAACGACAACGACGACCTATGCCCCCCGGTCTACACCCACGGGCCGATGGTCAACGGTGGCGGACAGGACATCATCTACGCCGACCAGATCCTGATGAGCTATGTGAAGTCGGAAAAGATCTGGGCGAGCTCGGTCGACGACGCTAAGCGGAACGACCCGGTCGTGGGCAACTACACCTGGGCCTATAACGACGGCGACCTGATGAAGAAGCAGCTCAAGCGCAGCTACGCCTTCGTCGGCAACATCATGACCAAGACCAAGAACGGTTACGACCCCGATACGGGCATGGGCGTCGGCTTCCCGTCCGGTTATTGGGACCAACCGGGCCGGTCGTTGACCTCCTACGAAAAGCCGGCCGAGACCGCCATGCTCGTCGAGGCCTGGAGCCCGAGCGATCCGTACAACTATGTCGGCAGCATCTACTACGCCGCCGTCTGGAACTGCTGGTCGTGGATGCTTCCTGGCCGTCCGAAAGACTACGCGACGATCGTCGCCGACCTCGTGCCCGCCTCGTGCACCGCGCAGTGGGACCAGTTCAAATCGAACCCGGGATACGCCAAGAGCAAAGGCGTCTACGCCTTCGCGGACGGTCACGTAGGACTGCTGACGTGGGACAGGGCCGTCGCGGACGAGTTCGAAGTCTTCCGCGCCGTCAACAAGAAGAGCTGACCTCTTCATCGACCGTAGCGAGACCCCGGTGGCAGGCCCACCGGGGTCTTGTCGCGTTCCGGGTGCCAAAATGGACGCCGCACCTGCATGAAGATCCTCGTCATCGGTAGCGGACCCATCGTCATCGGCCAGGCGGCCGAATTCGACTATGCAGGCACCCAGGCGTGCAAGTCCCTCCGCGAAGAAGGGCACACCGTCGTCCTCGTCAATTCCAATCCGGCGACGATCATGACCGACGAGGAAACGGCGGAAGCCGTCTACATCGAACCGCTGACCCCCGAGTTCTGCGAACGCGTCATCGCCCGAGAACGTCCCGAAGGGCTCTTGCCGACGTTGGGCGGGCAGACGGGGCTCAATCTGGCGTCCCAACTGGCCGAGCTCGGGATCCTCGAAAAGTACGGTGTCCGGCTCCTCGGCACGCAGCTCGATGCGATCCGTAAGGCCGAGGACCGAGAGCTCTTCCGTTCGTTGATGCGAGAGATCAAAGAGCCCGTTCCCGAGAGCTGGATCGTCGAATCCGAAGCGGAACTTGAAGCCCTGTTGGAGATCGTCCCCTACCCCTGCATCGTCCGCCCGGCGTATACGTTGGGCGGGACGGGGGGAGGCGTCGCGAACGACCGTGAGGAGCTGTGGGAGACGGGCCGAAAGGGCTTAGCCTTGTCGATGAGGTCGCAGATCATGGTCGAACGCTCGCTCCTCGGTTGGAAGGAGGTCGAATACGAGGTCATGCGGGACTCGAAGGGGAACTGCATCACCGTCTGCAACATGGAGAACCTGGACCCGATGGGTGTCCACACCGGGGACTCGATCGTCGTCGCTCCGTCCCAGACCCTGAGCGACATCGAGTACCACATGCTCCGGTCGGCTTCGCTCAAGATCATCCAGGCCCTAGGGATCGAAGGCGGGTGCAACGTCCAGCTCGCGGTCAACCCGGATTCTTTCGACTACTACGTCATCGAAGTCAACCCCCGTGTTTCACGGTCGTCCGCCCTGGCCTCCAAGGCGACCGGCTATCCGATCGCGCGGGTCGCGGCCAAGATCGCCGTCGGAAAGTCCCTTGACGAGATCGACAACGCCGTCACGAAGAAGACGAAGGCGTGCTTCGAGCCGGCCCTGGACTACTGCGTCGTCAAAATCCCGCGATGGCCCTTCGACAAGTTCACTTCGGGCGACCGGAGGTTGGGCACCCAGATGAAGGCGACGGGCGAAGTCATGGCGATCGACCGGTCGTTCGAGGCGGCGCTACTTAAGGCCGTCCGGGGCCTGGAAGTCAAGTCGAAAGACCTCTTTTCGGCCAAGATGTCCTCGCTGGACGACGACGCCCTCAAAGAAGCGCTCCGCGTACCTACCGACGAACGGTTGTGGGCTCTCGCTGAGGCCTTGAGACGAGGTTGGCCCGTCACAGAAGTCCGGGCGCTGAGCCGCGTCGACCTGTGGTTCCTGAGAAAGATCCAGGCCATGGTGCGTGACGATGCCGGGACACCCTCAGTGACGAAGACCGTCTACAAAATGGTGGACACCTGCGCAGGCGAGTTCGAGTCTCACACCCCCTACTTCTATGCGACCGTCGGTGACGCCAGCGACGACGCTGGCTCCTAGGCCCGACGATGCTCGCCTTCGCCCTGGCCGCGACCCTGCAGGTTCCCGTCGTCCTCGAGTACGAGCCGTTCGGCGGCCTTCAGATCCGGGTCGGGCCGGTTCCGATCGTCCGTGGATCGGCGTTCGAGTACAAGGATCCTCGGACCGGCGCCACGCTCTACAGTTCCCGGTGGGCGCCCAAGGCCGTGACCAGGGCGTCCGACGGGTCCGTGCGCGTCACGTACACCGGAAACGGCGGAAACGCGCTCGGCATCCACGACTTTCGGCCGACTCCGACCGGAGTCAAAGCCCGGTACCAGTTCCAATGGCGGGGTGCAGGCACCGTCCGTGTCGAAAGCACGTACGCGCTCCTGTGGGGGCCGGCCGTCTCTCACGGGGCTGCATCGTTCGACGGAGGTCAAGGCACGTCGCTCTCGTCCCCGATGAAAGGGTCGTGGGAGGACAGGAAGGTGTCCGCAGGCAACACCGCTTTTCGCTTCTCGAGCCCCATAGGAACGGTCGCTGTGGCGTTCCAAGGCAGCACGGCCGATCTCTACGACGTTCGGGAACTTCCGGTCGAATGGGCGGAAAAGTCGTGCCTCTTCTGGCTCGGCAAGTCAGGCTCGACCATCAATCCTGGCGAGACCCTGGACGTCGAGGCGGAGTGGTCGGTCTCGCCCCAATGGCACGTTCCCGGTCGTGCGGAGCCTGTCGCGTTGAAGCCGGTCCAGACGCCTCATGCGAAGGAACCTTCGGACCGACCGTCCGTGATCGTCCCCCGTCCGCGCTCTTGGACCCCGACCTCTGGCCAATTGATCCTCGGCGGAGACGGGAACGGAGAGTGGTCCGCCATGCTGGCCGACAGGACGGCCCGCAAGTTCCGGACGGCGACGGTGACGACGTGTCCGGTCAACGTCTCGCCGGATGCTGCGGTCAGCGGGCCTGAATCCTATCGGCTTACGGTCAAACCGGACGGGGTCGCGGTCTCGGCCAACGGCACGGCGGCGACGGTCCGGGCCGTAGAGACGTTGGCCAAACTTGTCCGTCCCGTCCAAGGCCGGTTGGCCGTTCCTTGCGGCGTCGTCGACGATGGGCCGGTGGTCTCTTGGCGTGGCGTGCACTTCTTTTCCGGACCCGATCCGAACGGGTTCCAGCGCGACTTGGTCGAAAACGTCCTCGGCCCGCTGGCCTTCAACCGCGCCGTCGTCGAATGCGAACGGACGCGGTGGGCCGTGCTCGGCCGCTCGACGCCGTCAACCTGGGCCTCGCCGACCGATGTCAAATCGCTGTTCGAGGTTCTACGCGCCCAAGGTATCGAACCCATACCCCTCGTTCAAAGCCTCGGGCATATGGACTGGCTGCTGACCGGAGAGCGGAGCGCCCTGGCTGTCAGGCCCGAGACCCCGTACGTCCTCGATGTTCGGAAGAAGCCGGCGCGAGACCTTGTCGTTTCGGTTTGGGAGGAGGCCGTCGACATCTTGAAACCCCGGACGGTCCACTTCGGACTGGACGAGACCGATGTCCGGGGCATGCCGGACGATCCGACCCTAGCGACCCGCCTCTGGGAGGCCCAGGTACCGGAGCTCGTCCAATGGGCGCGCAAGAAATCGCACCGGACGATGTTCTGGGGCGACATGTTGCTCGCTCCCGGCCAGGCGCCGGACGCGTGTCATGGAAAAGACGGAGAGCAAGGGGCCCGTCGTCATGTGGCCGCCAAGGGCCTGGGCACGGTGGCTGACTGGCACTACGCGTCGTTCGACGATCCGGCCCGTTACACGTCTCTTCCGACCTGGAGGTCGAAAGGGTACGAGCCGGTCGCGGCAAGTTGGTGGCGACCGAAGAACGTACGTGCCCACACTCTGGCGGCGATCAAGGCCGGCGCCGGGACGCTTCAGACCACCTGGGCCGGATATGCGATGGACGAAAGGGCCGCCCTCCGCGAAGCACGACAGGGCGCGGCCTACGTACTGGCGGCGGACTACTCCTGGAGCGGTCGGACTGAAACTCCGGACAAGCTCGGTTACGATCCCTTGGACGTGTTCTGCGACTCCCTCTGGAGGCCCCGTCGGTGCGTCGCGGACGAAGCCGGACAACTTTGGGAAGACCCCCGTTCCGGTCGAAAGGGCAGCGCCAAGATCGGCGAGACCCGGTTTTCTATCGTCGGTCCGTGGACGCTTTGGACGCCCCTGTCGCGGGACGGGGCGTCCGGGACGGGGACGATCGAGTTCACCCTCGGAACGGAGGTGCGCGACGTGTGCTTCGCTGCCGATTGCGTGGCATGGGAGGACGAAGCGGCTCCGGTCGCACGGATCAGCGTCGAAGCTGAGGACGGGACCAAGACGAGCGTCGACGTGCTCTATGGTGCCGACGTCCGAGCGCCCGAGGACGAACGGACCGTGCTCCGCTATCGGTCGGCCAAGGGCCTGTCGTCGATCGAGGTCCACCTGGACGGACCGGGCCAGCGGATCCGAAGAGTGGTCGTCGAACCCCTCAGCCAGACGGCCGGATTCCGGATCCACGGAGTGACGACCTTGTGAACCGTGGCCCCCTACAGGAAGCCGTCGAAAGCGCACGAAGGACCGGACTGTTCACCTGTGCGTCTTGGGCGGTCTTCGACCGGTCCGTCTGTGAGACCGGTGCGACCGGCGTCGTGGGGGGACGGCCCGTCCTCGATTCCACCTGCTTCGACTTGGCCAGCCTGACCAAGGTCTTGGCCACGACGAGCCTGGCCCACGCTTTGTCAGTACGGGGAGGACTGGACCTCGACGGGTCTGTGTCCGCAGTCCTTCGCGAGTTCCCTCACGGGGAGGTCACGTTCCGCCATTTGCTGGAGCACCGGTCCGGGCTGCCTGCCTACTTGGATCTGGCCGGCGCTGTGACGTCGCCAGAAGAGGCTTGGTCGCAAATCGTCTCGAGTCCGTGTCGGAACCGACCAGGGGACGTCACGGACTATAGCTGCCTCGGCTTCATCGTTTTGGGGAGGGCCATCGAAAAGTTGTCCGCCGAACGCCTCGACACTGCGTTCGCGGTCGGCGTGGCCGGGCCCCTTGGATTGAAGGAGACGGCCTTTAGGAGCACGTTGACGCCTGACGGATCCGTTCCTCCGACGTCAAAGGCCGAAGCTTGGAGGGGGCTCCCGAGTCCCTGGATCCAGGGGATCGTCCACGACCCCTTGGCGTTCGTCCTCGGCGGAGTCTCTGGCAACGCGGGCCTCTTCGGTTCCGCCCGAGACGTGGGCCGGTTCGGACAAACCGTTCTGCAAGGTCGTGCGCCCTTGCAGACGCTCGGCTCCGAAGGTTGGGCTCGACGCGACGATGAGAGCCGACCGCGGGGGTTAGGGTGGGATTTCAAGTCCGCCGATGGGACTTCGGCGGGTTGCACGATGTCGTGGAAGACGTTCGGTCACACGGGCTTCACGGGGACGTCACTCTGGATCGATCCCGTCGCGAGGTCCGGCGCGGCACTATTGACGAACGCGGTCCTGACCCTTCCGGACCGGGAGGCTCTGAGAAGGTTCCGGTCGACGTTCTGTGACTTAGCCGCGAAAGCCGTCGCGGCCCAGACGTCATGACGTTTTTGTAGGAAGAAGTCCCTGGGCCGGAACTTTGTGCACAAAAATGGCATAATCAAAGACGAGGCTTCGGCTCCGCATTTGCTCTCCCCTTGGCGGTGTTCTGAGGCCTCATTCCTCTTTCTCCCCGCGGCCTGTCACAGCGACTTTTCGAGTTCGGGTACAGCGTCGTACAGGTCGGCGACCAGGCCGAAGTCCGCGAACTCGAAGATCGGAGCGTCCGGATCCTTGTTGATCGCGACGATGCACTTGCTGTCCTTGATCCCCGCCATATGCTGCGTCGATCCGCTGATCCCGGCGGCGATGTAGAGGTCCGGGGCGACGATCTTGCCTGTCTGACCGACCTGAAGTTCGTTCGGGGCGATACCCGAGTCGACGGCGGCACGGGTCGCGCCGACCGCCCCGCCGAGCTTGTCGGCCAGACCCCCGATCACCCGCTCGAAAGTTTCCGCGTCTTTGAGCGGCCGTCCGCCTGAGACGACGCGCTTGGCCTGGGTCAAGTCCGGTCTACTGCCGCCCCGGACGTTCGTCGCGGTCCTTTGCACGAGCGAGGGTCCGACCGTCAGTGGCGTAGACGACGCCGGACCTTGTCCGGATGCGGGGAACGAACTCGGTCGGAACGTCAAGACGACCGGGGACGCCGTCGCTTCGACAGTGGCCGTCACGGTCCCGGCGATGATCGGCCGCTCGAACACCGTCGGAGAGACGACCGCCGTGACGTCGGTGACCATGCCGCAGTCCAAAAGACCCGCGACGCGGGCCATCACGTCCTTGGACCGCATCGAGGACACGGCCGCAATGTGGGTATGGCCCTGAACAGCGGCCTGGACGGCGGTCGCCGCCGCGTCCGAAAGGGCGTCAGCGGGCACATGGACCGAGTCCCAAGGTTGACCGAGCGCCTCGCAGAAGCCTCCGGCCCGCGACTCATCGTCGGATTCGAAAGCCACGAACAGCGTTTTCAAAGGGCACCCCGCTCTTTCAAGGCTGCGACCAGTTCAGAGACGGAACCCACCTTGCGACCTGCGGGGCGAGGCGGGGGCGCTTTCAAGGACACGACACGGGTCTTGGGAACAGCCGTCGTGGATCGTGCCGTCTTTTGAAGCGGCTTGGACCGCGCTTTGATAATGCCGGGCAAAGCGATGTAGCGGGGTTCGTTCAGGCGGAGGTCGGTGGTCACGACGCAGGGAAGCGGGACCGACAGCGTCTCTTCGCCTTGGTCGGTCTCACGGGTCACTTCGATGCCACCGCCTTGAGAGACGATCTTGCAAGCGAACGTGGCCTGTGGCCAGCCGAGACGGGCTGCGAGCATCTGGCCCGCTTGGTTACAATCGTCGTCCGTCGCTTGCTTGCCCATGAGCACGAGGTCCGGTTTGAGCTGACCGACCACGGCCGCCAGTTCAGCGGCGACGACGGTGGAGTCCATCGCGTCGGTCGTTTCGACCAGAAGGGCTTCGTCGGCGCCGATCGCAAGGACCTTGCGGAGCTGGTCTTCGCACTCGGCCGGTCCGATGGAGACGACCGTCACATGGACGCCGGGGTCGGCCTCCTTCATCCGGACGGCCTCCTCGACCGCGATCTCGTCGAACGGGTTCACGTCGAACTTGACCGAGGCCGTGTCGAGCCCGCTACCGTCCGGCAAGGGGCGGACTTTCGCATAGGGGTCGACCACGCGTTTGACGGGTACGAGGACCTTCATGCCGGGCATGGTACCGGGCCTCGTCGTGGCCGATAGGGAGTCGGTCGCTCCGGGACGACGCCCTCCGGTATCATCGCCCCAGCCTCGGACGGCCGGTCAAGGTCAGGAGACACCCATGGACAACTCGCCCCGCAACGTCGTCGTGATCGGCGCAGGAACGATGGGGAGCGGCATTGCCGCGCACCTCGCCAACCTTGGCCTTGGGGTGACCCTCCTTGACGTGTCCGAAGACACCGTCCACGCCGCGTTCGGCCGCGCCAAAAAGGCGAAACCGCCGCACTTCTACGTCCCCGAGACCGCCGACACGGTCAAATTGGCGAGCATCGAACACGGTTCGGTCGCGATCCGCGAAGCGGACTGGGTGTGCGAAGCGATCGTCGAGAAGCTAGAGGCTAAGAAGGCTTTGTTCTCGCTGATCGAGCCGCTGCTCAGGGACGATGCGTTCGTCTCGACGAACACGAGCGGCCTCGAAATCTCCCTGCTCTGCGACGGTCGGAGCCCGTCGTTCCGCCGACGCCTCGTCGGCACCCATTTCTTCAACCCTCCCCGTTACTTGAAGCTCCTTGAACTGATCCCGACGACGGACAGCGATCCGGCCGTCGTGGAGGCGATGACCAGGTTCCTTGAAGAGCGTTGTGCCCGGCGCGTCGTCCCCGCGAAAGACACGCCAGGATTCATCGCGAACCGGTTCGGAATGTGGTCGATGTTCTTCTCGGTGCACTGCGCGGAGCGTTTGGGCCTCTCGGTCGAGGAAGTCGACGCGATCACGGGCCCGTTCATGGGCCGTCCTCGGTCGGGGAGTTTCCGCTTGAACGACATCGTCGGCCTGGACATCATGCAGGACATCGCCACGAACCTCGTGTCCCGCTGTCCTCATGACCCGTACACGAAGCAGTTCACGCCGCCGCGGTCGTTCGAATACTTGCTCGAGAAAGGCTGGATCGGGGACAAGGCCGGGCAAGGCTACTACCGCCGGGAGGGTCGCGAGTTGATGTCGCTCGACCTCCAGGGACTCGGATACCGCGTCCGACAGGAGCCGCAACTTTCGTCGCTCGTCGAACTCGGCCGGAAGCCGCTGGCCGAAAGGCTCCGTGAGGGTCTCGAACTCCGTGACCAGGTCGGCTCGTTCTTACGGTCGTATCTGCCGACGGCTCTGGAGTACGCCGAGTACCTGCGACAAGACATCTGCCATTCGGTCGAGGACTTCGACCGGGTCATGATGTGGGGCTTCGGCTGGGAAGCCGGACCGTTCGAAACGACGGACATGGTCCAGAGCCGTGGCGCTCCTTGGTACCAAGGCTCGACGATGTCCGACGGATTGGGCGGTACGGTCCCAAGAAAGTCCGAACCGCAGTTCGCCGGCATCCGGGATTTCCCGGTCGTCGAAGCGACCGCGACGTTCCGCGTCCGTGACATGGGCGACGGCGTCCGGTTAATCGGCACGACGACGAAGATGGGTGTGTTCACGGTCGGACTGGTCAAGGAACTGACGGAGTACTTGAAATCGGGTCAGGCCGGGCCGATCGTGCTCTCGAGCGAGTCGCGCTCGTTCTCTGCCGGCTTCGACCTGCAGTTCTTGCTCGACGCCGCCCAAGACAAGCGGTCGGCCGAGATCGATGCCGAACTTCAGAACCTGCAACAGCTCGGCGTCCTCCTGTCGACCTTGCCGACGGTCGCAGCCGTCTTCGGCCATTGCTTGGGCGGAGGGTACGAAATGGCGACCTCCTGCGCGCTGGTCGCCGCCCATCCCGAGACGCAAATGGGCCTGCCGGAAGCCAAGGTCGGTTTGATCCCTGGAGGGGGAGGGGCGGCCCGCATGCGGCAACGGCACGATTCCAGTGCGAAAAGCATCGTGGACGCGGTCCGGACTCTCGTGACAGGGACGGTGTCGTCGAACGCGGACGAAGCCCGTAAGCTCGGGTTCATGCGGCGGCGGGACGTCACCGTCTATCACCCGGACCGACTGTTCACCGAAGCCAAGCGTCTCGCCCTGACGGTCGCGCCCCAGCCCGAGACGCACTGGGGCGCGGTCACGGGGCCCGTCGGAGGCATGATCGAACAGGCCCTGCAAGACCTGCTGAAGGCAGGCGAGATCACCGAGCACGACCACACGGTGGCCGAGCAACTGAGGCACGTCTTCGTGAAGTCGGCAGGTCTGGACGACGCCTTCGCGAAAGAACGCGCCGCCTTCGACGTCCTCCTGGCCCACGGATTGACGCTCGCGAGGATCCGCCATATGCTTGAAACGGGAAAACCGTTGAGGAATTAGGGTCCGGGCCTCGAATCACTTCGAGGGGCTGGAAAGTCCTTTCTCTTGTGAGTCTCACGGCCGCCCTCTTGTTGACCCTTGGCATCGCACAGGCCCACGACATGGCCACGCCCTACACGTTGGCGCAGCCCGTCCGACTGGCCATCACGCCTTTGATGGACGGAAGGGTCGAAGAGGAGGAGTGGGACGCTCTGGCCGAGTCCGGTGGATGCCGATCGTTCTTCCAATGGGAGCCGGAAACGCTGTATTGGGGCGCCAGGGCTAAGGACGGAGAAGACATCGTCCTGTCCCTTGATATGAACGCGGACGGGTGGCTCGTCGGAAGCGACAACCTCGAATTCCGCGTGAGTTTCACCGGAGGGAACCCGACCGTCTCGGTGCGCCGGCTCGACGCTTCTGACCCGAACGGGCCGGCGTGGGTCGCATCGCGGGTCTTGAACGAGAGTCTCAAAGTCACTGCGACCCAAGGTCAAGGTGAGTGGGACCTCGAAGCCTCGTTCGTGCCGCCGTCGGCCAAATCTCCAGCCATAGGATCCCGCTACGGGCTCCGGATCGACGCGGTCACGGCCGGCTCGTCGACGGGTGACCCGTTCCAGCCGCGCGCCCTGGGCTTCGTCAAGCTTCAAATGGACGTCGGCCAAGACCTCCCGAGCGGGTTTAGTTGGAAACCCGACTTTCTGGTGCGCTCCGTGCCGGTCGACGACGCCTTTAAGGTCAAGTACCACTTCAAGAAGACCGAAGAGGTCGGATTCAACCAAGTCGAGTGCCGGGCCGAAGGCTTGGCGCGCGGCCTCATGGCGACGGGTTCGCGCCCGTTCCCGCTTTGGGACAAGAAGGGCACGGCCAAGGACGAATACGTCTCGGCGATCGCGACCAAGGCCGGCGTCGGTTATCGCGTCCTGCGCATGACCCTTGGTGACGGAGAAGGGAAGAAGACGGTCCTTCGTTCGAGTTTCCGGATCGCCGACCTCATCGACTTCGACGTCCGCCTTCCCAAGGTGCTCACGCTGGATCCGGACGCCCGGATCGTCCGAGGGAGCGTCGACCTCAGGTCGAACGGACTGAAGAGGGTCGACGGCTCGTTCACGGTCAAGGTTCCAGAAGCCTGGACCGTCACGCGCGGGAAGACGACGAACTTTGTGATCTACCATGCCCGGGGCATGTCGAAAGTTCCGATCGAACTCATCGTCCCGCGCGACCAAGTCGGGGTCTTCCCCCTGACGTTCACGGCAAAGGTCGGGGACAAGACGATCGAGAAGACGACGTTCCTGTCCGTCGGCCAGCAGTGAAGCCTGACCCACGAGAGCAGTTCGGTAGGGAAGCCGAGAAGTACCTCACGTCGAAGGCGCACGACGATCCGGACGCGCTCCTCGGTCTGGCCGGACTCCTGCCGGGAACCATGGGTCGCAGCCTGGACGTCGGGGCGGGGGCCGGGCACATGGCGTTCGTTCTGGCACCGCGATGTGACGTGACGGTCGCACTCGATCCGACTCCGGCGATGTTGCAGATCGTGAGAAGGGAAGCGCAGCGGCGCGGCTTGGACCGTCTTGTGACCGTCCAGGCGTTCGCCGAGCGCCTGCCGTTCCAAAGCGGGGTCTTCGACGCCGTCACGTGCCGCGTCGCCGCGCACCATTTCGACGGGCCCGAAGCGTTCGTCCACGAATCCGCGCGCGTGCTCGCGCCCAAGGGGGCGTTTCTGTTGGTCGATACGGTCGCTCCCGACGATGATCTGGCCGACGAAGCGGTCAACAGGATCGAAACGGTCCGAGACCCTTCCCATCGACGGAACAAGAAGGTCTCCGAGTGGGAGTCCCTCGCACGAAGCGCCGGGCTCGACGTCGTCGAAGTCCATTGTAGGCCCAAGCCGCTCGTCTTCCAGGATTGGATGGACCGGATGTCGGTGGCAGAGTCCGACCGCCGCTGGTTGACCGGGGCGATGGAGTCCGCGACGGGCCCGTTGAGGGACTACCTGTCCTTCGACGGGACGTCGTTCCACTTGACGGAAATGACACTGTCCGCCCGAAAGGCGTCTTAGAGTGAAGGAAGGGGCCTGAGCGACCGATAACAATACCGGGGTCTCCGCGTGTCCGTACCCGTCAGCGTCATCGTCCCGCTGGTCAGCCCGTTCACCGACGACACGTCGTCGCTGAGCGAGGTCCGCCACGCCCGCATCGTCCGGTTCCACCGTGAACGAGGGGCGGGAGGGTTCGTCGTCGGTTCGTCGGCGGGCGAGACGTTCGGAATCTCGCTGTCCGAACGGAAGCAGATCCTTGAGTGGACCGTTCGCGAAGCCCACGGACTGCCCGTTTACGTCGACGTGACGGCGATGACGACGGCCGCGACGATCGACCTCGCCCAGCACGCCGAACGGCACGGGGCACGGGCAGCATTGTTCACGGTCGGACCGGGGCTTCATTTGAACGCCCAGGAGTCGCGCTCGTACATGAGTTCGGTGTTCCGACACGGCAACCTCCCGTGCGCCTATATGGGGCCGAACGCGACACCCGAAGAAGGGGTCACGGTCTTCAAAGTCCAGCCTGTCGAGGAACCGTGGATCCTTGAGAAGGGCCTGTCGACGGAAGAGTTCCAGCACTCGGTCGAAACGGCGAGCCCGCTCGGTGTCCTTGGCCCGGACCTGGCGAAGAAGGCCATCGCGAACTGGCCCGACTTCCAGGCCAAGCTGAGGGCGTTGTTCGTGTATTACGGGACGCACCGGGTCGGCAAGGCCGCCTTAGGATGCCTCGGCATCGAGGCGGGTCATCCGCGCGGACCGGTCCAGGACATGGACGGCAAAGGCCTCGAAGTCTTGTCGTCTGTGATCGACGAACTCATCGCGGCGTGACCCGCCGCGTCAGCTTGACCACCGACCGGCCTTCGCTCACTTTGACCGGTTCGACCACGAATTCGTCGTCGTGAAGCTTGACGGTAAGCGGGAGTTTGGCCTCGGGGTCGCGGAACAGGATTCCGGCCGCCAGTTCGAGCAGCTCGCGGACGATCACCTCGTGGTCGGCCTCTTGCAGGAGCGTCTCCAGTTCCCGTCTTCCGACTTTGCGGAGCCCCAGCGTCGCTCCGACATGGCCTTCCGGGGTCGTCCTCCAGACCGTCCGGAGGTGCAGGTCGGCCCGTTCGGCGTTCGGGTTCGTTTCCAACTCTTGCGCAAGTTCCTCGACGAGCCAGAACCGCTCGGTCACGGTGTCGAAAACGATCTGACCACCGACCGCGCGCGCCATGGCATCGGCGAGGTGAGTGAGGAACTGGAGGTGACGACGGTCGGGCAGTTTCTCCTGGCTGGCGTACCGGACTTTGGCGATCGTCGTACTTTCGGACAGCCGTTCCAGAATCTGGGCGTCGGGAACGGCGTCGCTCTCGAACAGGTCGGGCCGGAAGACGTGGGGGTTTTTCTCCCTCTTAGCGAGGCCGAGATGGAGCCGGATGTCGCTGAACAAGACGCCTTCGCGCGACGTGATACAAGGCCGTCCGGGTTTGTTGTGCGGGTTACGCCCGATGACGTGGTCCATCAGGACGGGCGTCAGCGGCAGCTTTTCGGCGTTCGAGTAGACCCAGAACTCGGCCACGGCGAAGTACCCAGCTTGGCGTCTTCCGTTCGCCCAGCGGAAACCCAGAACGGTCAGGAAGAGGGCGACGAACCCGCCTAGGACAAGCCAGCCCATCACGGTGTCATGCCGTTGATCCATACCCTTGCGAGCAGGATTTCGTCGTCGTCGAGCAGGGCGTGGCACACGCCGCAAAGTCCTGCTTCATTGACCTTAGGACTTCGGCACAGGAGACAGGAATCCCGCTGGCGGGCCGACAGGACGATGTCCGGCCGGGACAGCGCCCATGGAAGTTCCGAACGTTTGAGACCGGTGTTCGTCAGTCGTGCCATGTCACTGGGTCTCGACCACGAGTCTCTTGACCGTCCAACCTTGCGTACCCCGGACGTACTCCACGCGCCACGCGGCGTTCGGGGCGTACAGTCCCCAGGCCGCGGCTCCGCCCAGGTTCTTGTTGAACAAACCCGTCGCGCCTTGGCTCGACTGGGGCCACCTTGAGGACTCCTTGCACGACCCGTCGACCAGGGAACAAAAGTACTTGAACTGGCGAAGGAAGAACGGGGTCGGTTCTTTCGACGTGGAGACTTGCGTGCCACGATAGCTGAACGCCAGGATGTCGTTCTCGGCAGGCGCGTATTCGTCGTCGAACAACATGCCGTACGCGACGTTCTCGGACGTGGGGACGGAGTAGACGGCCAGATCGAGCCGGCCGCCGCACATCGTACGGAAGGACTTCCAGTCGGCGGCGCGCAACGTCGCTACGGAGCGCCGGACCATATCGCTAAAGAACGGCGTCGCGACGGGTGGAGGAACGGGCGTGGGTGCGACCAGCGCGGTATGCCCCAGCGCGATGGCGAATGCGACCGTCACGGTTTCATTATCCCCATCCAGGTGACTGGTAACATGACGTGCCGGTGAAAATCGCGACCTTCAATGTGAACTCCGTCCGGGCCCGGTTGCCGGTCTTGTTGAGATGGCTTCAAGAGGAGTCTCCTGACTGCGTCGCACTGCAAGAGACGAAGGTCGAGGACGCAAAGTTCCCCTTGGCCGAGTTTTTGGAAGCCGGATACACGGTTTCCCATCACGGGCAGCCCCGATACAACGGTGTGGCCTTCCTTTCGAAACGTCCGATGGAGGACGTGACGACGGGATTCGGCGACCCGGACTGGCCCGAAGACTGTCGGATCATCCAAGGCACTTATCAAGGAGTGAAGGTCATTGGAACGTACGTGCCCAACGGGACGGCCGTCGGCAGTGAGAAGTTCGCCTACAAGCTCGCTTGGTTCGAACGGTTCGGCCGGTTGGTCCGCGAAAGGACGAGTCCGGACGATCCCGTCGTCTGGCTCGGTGACATCAACGTGGCCCCTCGTCCGGAAGACGTGTTCGATCCGGTGAAGCTCGAGGGCAACGTTTGTTACCACCCCGACGAACGGGCCGCCTTGGCCCGGCTGATGGAGTGGGGTTGGACGGACTGCTTCCGGAAGTTCCACCCGGAACCGGGGCAGTTCACCTACTGGGAGTTCTTTCTTCCCAACGGTTTCAAGAGGAACCTGGGTTGGAGGATCGACCACGTCTACGCTTCTCCCGGCCTGGTGGAGAGGTGCACGTCTTGCACCGTCGACAAAGAACCCCGCTCTTGGGAACGGCCGAGCGACCACACCCCGGTGATCGCGACGTTTGGAACTTGATCCCGGACATCGTCGTCCAAAGCGTCAAGCCGGACGGCAGGCGGGAAGGGCAGATTTGCCAGGTTCGTTTTCGCCGAACCGCCTGTAGAATGTCCGGTGCAGGTCTGACCGATGAGCAATCGTATATTCGCAGTGACCGCCCTCTTGGCGACGGCGGTCAGCGGCTTCGCCGAGACCCGATGGGGCCAGGTGGAGCTCGCGTTCTTCAAGTGGAGGGGTGACGACGGTGTCTTACGGGAATACCCGACCAAGGGCATCGTCCTTCCCGTCAAGATGGAGCGTATCGAAGCGCGCCCCTATTACATGCCTCGTCAAAAAGGGAAATCGCAGGGCACTTCGTCGCAAGCCACGAAAATCTACGAGAACAACCGGGGCACGAACAACTTCTACGATCCGGACGGGCCCAGTTCGCTCGACGACCTGATCACGCTACCGTCAGGCAACGGACAGTGGTGGTCGGAGCTCACCCTCGGCGTCGCGACGTCGACAGGGAACTCGGTCAAGATCATGAACCGTCAGCTCGGCTGGACGACGTACGTTCAAGGCCGAGGGAACGGGATCCAAGCGTTCGACGGTCTCGTCTTCGACGTCGGATGGGTGTTCCAACCGGGCCAGTTCCCTGCGGGTTCGTGGCAGTACACGATCCCGATCCAGCAATACTGGTCGATGATCCCGGACTGGAACAAACCGCGCGTCCCGAACGGACAGATCTACTTCGCCCAAGAGTGGCGGGCTAACAGCTTCAACGGGGAAGGGGCGTTCCTGACAGGATCGTTCTCGCCCGTCATGTCAGGCGACGGCGGCCCGACCGTCGGCGGCAGCGACGACGTGTTCTGGAGCGACGCCGACCCCCAACCGGACGGGGTCTTTTCCGAAAACGAAGCCGACACGTTCGGTGGACCGCCCAACGAAGCCAACTTCCTGTGCACGATCCTGTCCGCTCAAAGCGGGGTGACCGACGTCGTCCGACCGTTCAGCGTCACCGTCAACCGAGGCAAGCTCACGGGCGGAAACCTGGCCAGCGTACAGTTCGTCGACCAGAACTACTATAAGGTCAACAAGTTCGTCGTCACGAACGCGTCTGAAGCGCCGGTCCAAGTGACCTGCGAAGGTTTCGCGACATCCGGCTTGACCGCTCTCGCCCTCGACGTCGTGACGTCCGTTACGACGACAGGCCTGAAACAGAAGCTCGAGGCGTACAACTTCGCGACAGGACAGTACGTCCAAGTCGACGACCGGACGGCCACCACGTCCGACACGCGCCTGACGATCGGGGTTCCAGGAAGCCCGAACGACTTCGTCGACGTGCCGAACGGGAACATCGTCCGGCTCAAGATCAGCTACAAGCCGTTCGGGCCGGTCGCGCAAGCCTCATGGGGCTGCAAGATCGACCTCGCGAACTGGCTCGCGACGCATCCGTGACGACCGGGAGGTCGGGCCGACGTCCTCTCGGCCCGACCTCCAAAACGTCTACCTGGGCCGAGCCTAGCCCGTAGGTAGACTCGGTTCTGATGCGCACGAAGTCCGTCCCAACGCCGAAACCGATTTTTGAGAAGTCGTCGCCCGGTCGGATCGGGTGCAACCTGCCGCATACCGACGTCCCTGATACCGACATCGCCGGAGCGGTCGGGGCCGTACGGAGCGGGACGCCATGGCCGGAAGTCGCCGAACTCGATCTACTTCGCCACTTCACGCATCTGAGCCACGTCAACTACGGGATCGAGACCGGCTTCTATCCGCTCGGGTCCTGTACGATGAAGTACAACCCCAAGATCAACGAGCGCACGGCGTCGCTGCCTGGCTTCACGGCCCTTCATCCGCTCCAGCCCGTGTCGACCGTACAAGGCGCCCTCGAAGTCATGGACTCGGTCCAGTCGATTCTCAAGGACGTGACCGGGTTCGACGAGATCACCATGCAGCCCGTCGCAGGCGCCCACGGTGAACTGACGTGCCTGATGCTCATCAAGGCGTACCACGACAGCCGTGGGCAAGGCTCGACGAGGAACGTCGTCCTCGTACCGGACTCGGCACACGGGACGAACCCTGCAAGCGCTGCCCGCTGTGGGTATGACGTCAAGTCCGTCGCGACGGACGCCGACGGGAACACCGACCTCGCGTCGCTCGCCGCCATGCTCGACGACAGCGTGGCCGCTTTCATGGTGACCAACCCGTCCACCTTGGGACTGTTCGAACCCAAAATCGCTGAAATCTGCCGAATGGTCCATGCCGCGGGCGCCCAGGTGTTCTGCGACGGTGCGAACATGAACGCGATGGTCGGTACGACGCGTCCGGGCGATCACGGCTTCGACTGCATGCACCTGAACCTGCACAAGACGTTCAGTACTCCTCACGGTGGCGGTGGCCCCGGCTGTGGCGCGATCGGCTTGAAATCGCACTTGGAACCGTTCATGCCTGCCCCGGTCCTGAAGAAAGAAGGCGGCCGCTTCGTTCTGGAAACCGCCCGTCCGCTGAGCATCGGACGGGTCAGTGGATTTTACGGACAGTTCCTGATGGCGGTCCGCGCCTTGACTTACCTGCTGGCCTACGGAAGGGAAGGCCTGCCTGAGATCAGCCGCCACGCCGTCCTGAACGCGAACTACGTAATGGCAAAACTGCGGGACGTCCTTCCGCCCGCCCACGACCGGCCCTGCATGCACGAGTGCGTCCTGACCGCCACGCCCTACAAAAAGTCCGGTGTGCGCGCACTGGACATCAGCAAGCGCTTGATCGACTACGGCTTCCATCCGCCTACGAACTACTTCCCGTTGATCGTCCCGGAAGCGATGATGATCGAGCCGACGGAAACAGAATGCAAGGAGACGCTCGACGCTTTCTGTGACGCCTTGACCAGCATCTGCCATGAAGCCGAGTCCGATCCTGACAAACTGCACGACGCACCCGTGACGCAGATCGTCGGCCGCTTGGACGAAGCCGCCGCCGTCAAGACGCTCGACGTCAAGTGGAGCGCCGACCGACCTAGTGTCGCGGGGGCCGTATGACGGAGTCGCAGGGCGTCCTCGTCATCAGCCGGGTCCGGTTCATCGAATTCGACATGGACCGGTTGGCGAACCTGAGCAACCGCTTGATCACAGTGCTCAAGTCTGTGCCAGGGTTCGTCTCCGTCACCCTTTGGGAACGGCACGACGATCCCTTCGCCTTCATGTCGATCGGGCACTTCCAGCACGTCGCGGACGCGAACCGGGCGTGGGAGGAGGTCGTCAAGTCTCCTGTCACCGAAGTGTTGGCCGACCTCATGAGCGAGCCGATCAACATGCTTCGCTTCGGACTGAAGAGTAGGACAGGTCACTCGTTGGACGAGGTCGAAGTCGGCCAATTGTGCAGCTTGAGCACCCGGATATCCGATCCGGGTTTCGGCGACGAGCTCAAGCGGGAGACCGAAGCGATCTTTACAGAACTCAAGGAGTTCCGAGGCTTCGTCGGCGGCGTCGTGGCCCAAATGATGGACGTTCCTGAAGAAGTGCTCGGCCTCGCGTTTTGGACGGACAAACCCGCGTTCGATGCCTCGCTCCCCAAGAACTCGATGTACCGGATCGACCTGTACCACAGAGTCCTGTGAACCTGGTCGCCCTTGACGGCGACCATGACGGGCCGACGAACATGGCCCGAGACGCGGCCTTGCTCGAAGCCGCCGAACAGGGTCGGCCGGGTGGGCGCGTGTACGGTTGGTCGGAGCCTTGGGTCAGCCTCGGAAGGTTCCAGGATCCGTCACGGGCCGTCCGACCGGGCTCCGTACCTACGGTCAAGAGACCGACGGGCGGGAAGGCCGTCCTCCACGGTCACGACGTGACACTGGGATTGGCCGTCCCGCTGTCCCTTCTGGGCTTGACGGACGAGAGGTGCCGCTCGGTCGCGGGCGTCTATCGGGCGATGGCCCAAGTGCTGGTCCCTTGCCTAAGGGCGGCGGGACTTCACGCAGAACTCGGGGAGGACACGACCTTCGTCCGTGACCGGAAGCACGTGAGCGACTGCTTTGCCGTGGTGTCCGCCAACGACATCGTCGATCCGGAGACAGGGCAAAAGGTGTGCGGCTGTGCCCTGCGGATCGGGGAAAGGGCCGTCTTGCTTCAGGCGAGCGTGCCTGTCGGCCGCCCGCTCGTCGATCCGGCATCGGTTTTCGAGGATCCGGGCCCGGTCACTTGGCGCCCTCTGGGTTCGAAAACGTTCGCACGGAGGCTCGACGAGGCCCTTTTGGACTTAGGGGTTCGAGACGTTGAGAGTCCCGTAAGCTAGAATCGCTGTGATGCGATACGCAACGGGCGGCCTCGCCCTCGCTTTAGCCGCTCTCGGCGCGCTCATCGGCTGTAATCCGGATCAAGGCGTCGCGGTGAAGATCCCTGAAAAGACGGGCTCACCGAAGGCGGGAGACCTGACGTCGTCCGGGGCGGGCGGGACGACGGAGACGACATCCGGTACGACCGCGGAGACCAAGTCGCCGGAAACTCCGCCGGCTGCTGGAGGAACGGCGGACGTTCCGGCTACGACAAGCCCCACGCCGGCCGGTACGGCCCCAGGGACTCCGCCTCCGACGGACGGCAACACGGCCTCCGGTCCGGTCAAGCTGCAATACGCTTTCAGTAAAGGGGAGTCGTACAAGTACAAGACCACCGTCGAAACGACGATGGACGGTTTTGGTGGAAAGGTCGGGACCGGAAAGCCGATCACATCGACGACCGAGTCCGGAGTCAAGGTCTTGGACAAGTCGGGCGAGAAGGCCAAGATCGAGATCACGGTCGCGAAGAACTCCGTCAACGCGGGTTCGGTGGACGACAAGACGAAGCAGGCCATGGACAAGATGGCAGGTCAGAACGTCGGCGTCAAAGTGACCGCCTTGTTCGATCCGACGGGCAAGCCCTCCGAAGTGAAATATTCCGGCGGGTCGAAAGCTCAGGCGAGCCAGGCCGGTATCGACATGGACACGGGCTTCTTCGGGATCAGCTATCCGGGGAAGGAGGTCAAACCGGGCGACACTTGGACGCACACGTTCGACTTTCGGGACTCCATGGGGCAGATGCCGCAAATGAGCGGGGCGAAGTGGTCGAACCAGATGGTGACGACGACGTTCACTTTGAAGTCGATCGACCCGTCCGGTAAAGCCACGATCTCCATTTCGATCGACGCGAACCCGTCGATGTCGATGAAGGTCGACATGCCCAACAAGGACGGGAAGGGCACGACCCCCAACGAGGTCAGCATGAAGTTCAAGGTGACGGCCTCGGGGATCGCGGTGGTCGATACCAAGTCAGGCTTGCCACAAGACGTCAACATCGACGTTTCGACGAAGTTCGAGATGCCTATGGGCTCCGGGTCTCAGAAGAACAAGGTTTCGATCAAGAAGACCGGCTGAAACGCGACCTTGACTCAAAAGAAGGGGCCGCTTCCTTGGAAGGAGGCGGCCCTGACCGTTTCAAGCGAGAGGAGAGTTCAGTTCGGGTTCGGAGTGATCGTGAACCCCTGGGCAGCCAGCTCTTGACCGATGTGGCGGAGCTTCTTCATCGCGCGCAGCTCGATCTGTCGCACCCGCTCACGGGTGACGTTCAAGGCCGTTCCGACTTCCTCGAGAGTGCGGGCCCGTCCGTCGTCCAGTCCGAAACGGAGTCGGACGACGTCGCGCTCGCGGCTCGTGAGCCGGCCGAGGATCCCATCGATCTCTTCGCGCCGGATCAACGACCAGGTCACGTCCGACGGTGTCGGCATGTTGGTCGAAGGCACGAAGTCGCCGATCGACGAGTTGTCCTTTTCGCCGACCGGGGTTTCGAGCGACAGCGGTTCGATCGCCACCCGCAACATCTCTTGGACGCGGTCCGGCGACATTCCGACCTTTTCCGCGACCTCTTCCGGGGTCGGTTCGCGATGAAGCTCCTGCTGAAGGGCGTTCGCCGTCTTCATGACCTTGTTGATCAGTTCGGCCACGTACACCGGGATGCGGATCGTGCGGCCCTGGTTGATGATCGCACGGGCGATGGCCCTGCGGATCCACCAAGTCGCATAAGTCGAGAAGCGGAAGCCCTTTCTCCAGTCGAATTTTTCGACGGCGCGGATCAGGCCCAGGTTGCCTTCCTGGATGAGGTCGGCGAGGGGGATGCCACGCGCGTTGTACTTCTTCGCGATCGAAACGACGAGCCTGAGGTTGCTTTCGATCAGTTGCTGTTTGGCCGAAACGCCGTCCTTCATGACCTGGCGCTTCTCGAAATCCGTGTAGTCGTGGTCGCGGGGCAGGTTCTGAAGCTCTGCGACCTTCGACCACTTGTCGGCCTCGGCCAGGTCCTTGGCTTGGACCCGTTTCGCGAGGTGCTCCTCCTGGGCAGGCGTGAGCAGGTGGGCGCGGCGGGTCTGCCGCATCCACATTTCGAGTTCTTCGGAGTCGTCAGCGACGGCCTGCTGTTCGACTTCCTCTTCTTCTTCGAGCTCCTCGAGCTCCAACAGCTCCTCGGCACCCGGTTCCTGGTCGTCCAAAAGCATGTGCTTGTTGGCGTCCACGAACGCGTGACGGCTGTGCGTTCTTACGGTAATGGCTTTTCCGCGTCTCACTTGTGTTGGCAATCCAGTTTCCACAGGCATCCTTGTTACAGCGACCTCCTTGCCCCCAGTTCCACCGTGGCCGGCATTCCTGCCTGGTCCGACGGTTCCACACTGAGATCGTTCGCCTGAAAACGGTACATAGGATATAGCAAGATTTCCAATACGGACCGTTAGGGGGACGAATTATGGCTCAATTTGTGGTTTTCTGCTCGGGGCAAGGCTTGCAAAGCCTGTGCCAAGAGTTGTGACGCCCCAGGACCCCGAACAGTTGCCGAGCCAGGTTCAATGGCCTAAGTTCCGTAACTTGGCCACTGCTCCGACGATCACTGTCGCGAGGCCGTGGGCGCTTTCGACGGTGTTCTGCCGACCGAAGCTGATCCGCACGGTGCCGCGCGACCGATCCTGGGAAAGGCCGAGGGACGAGAGGACGCGGTTCGGTTCGACGGAACCCGAGGAACACGCGGCACCGGAGCTGAGGGCATAGCCCCGGGCGTCGGCTTCGATGACGAGGGTTTCGCCTTCGATGCCGAGGAATGAGACGCTAAGGATGTAAGGCGAGTTCGCGGTATGGGCGTTTTGGCTCCAATCGGGCAACGCGCTTAGGACTTCTAGCACGGTCTGCCTGAGTTCTCTTGCGTGCTCCAGGTCTTTGTCCATGCGGTCGGCCGCAACGGCGCACGCCGCTCCAAAGCCGACGATCCCCGGAACGTTCAGTGTCCCTGCGCGAAGGCCCAGTTCCTGACCGCCGCCCGCAAGAAGGGGCGACAGCATGACGCGGTCCGACGCGTACAGCGCGCCCACGCCTTTCGGCCCGTAGAGTTTGTGGGCCGAGACTGAGGCCAGGTCCACCCCGGTGAGTCCCACGGTCAGCTTCCCGAGCGTCTGGGTCAGGTCCCGGTGGACGAGGGCGCCCTCGGTGTCAGGGACGGTAAGGACCGCGCCCGTCTCGTTGTTCACGGACATGACGCTGACCAACCGAACGGCGGTTTCCGGTGCTTCAAGTTCGTAGCCGTCGTTCCCTAAGACTCGGCAACCCAACAAGCCTGCGGGGACGTCGACCGAACTGTGTTCGAAGGGACTGACGGCAGCGTCCGGGAAGTTACGGAGCACCCAATTGTTGCTTTCCGTCGCGCCGCTCGTGAAGATCACAGACTCAGGCGCACATCCGAGAAGCTCCGCGACCCGCGCGCGCGCCGTCTCGACGGCGGCCATGGCGCGGTGACCCCATGCGTGCAGAGAGTGGGCATTGCCGAAGTCCTCGTCGAAGAACGGGAGCATCTCCGCCTTGACGGCGGGGTCCAGGGGGCTCGTCGCGGCGTTGTCGAAGTAGTTTTCTGGACGGAGCGCGCTCATGGGTCATCCGCCGGAGCCGACGACCGCTTCGGCTTCGATCTCCACGAGCCAGTCGGGATCGAGCAGCCCGCCGCAGACGACCATCGTCGCCGCCGGTCTGATCTCGCCGAAAACTTCGCCTTGGACCTTTCCGACGGCTTCCCAGTCTTGGACCCGGACAAGGTACGTCCGGACGCGCACGACGTCTTCCGTACGGCCGCCCAGGCGTTCGACCGCGTCGAGGATGATGTCCCAGCACCTTCGGGCCTGGCCCGCCGCGTCGCCGATACAGGCGGCGCTTCCGTCCTGACTGACGGGAGCGGTCCCGGAAACGTAGACCGTGTCGCCCACACGGACGGCTCGGCTGAACCCGATCACGGGTTCGTAAGGGCTCCCGCTACTGTGTCGTGCGCGTGTGTTCACAACGATCGGTCGATCAATCGGTTCAAGCCATGGCGTGCGTGCCCAACGCGGCTCTCAACAGGCTCGGCACGTCGCTCGTCTTGTCCGCGATGGTCGCTCCGGCGGCCAGGAGCGCGTCGACCTTGGACTGAGCCGTGCCTTTGCCTCCGCTGACGATCGCGCCGGCGTGCCCCATCCGCTTTCCGGGGGGCGCGGTGCGGCCGGATATGAAGGCGACGACGGGCTTCGACATCGTCTTGATGAACTCGGCGCCGGCTTCTTCGTCCGTCCCGCCGATTTCGCCGACCATGACCACCGCCTTCGTCTCTGGATCCTTTTCGAACATCTCGAGGACTTCGATGAACCGGGTGCCGGGAAGGGGGTCGCCACCGATACCGACGCAGGTCGTCTGTCCGAGGCCGGCCCGCGTCATTTCCCAAACGATCTCGTACGTCAACGTGCCGGACCGCGAGACCATGCCGACCGGGCCCGGAGTGAAGATGTGCCCTGGCATGATCCCCATCTTGCACTGGCCCGGTGTGATGATCCCCGCGCAGTTCCCGCCCAAAAGGCGGGTCTTGCCTTCGGACTTCAGTTTGTTCACGATCTTGAGCGAATCAAGGATGGGGACGCCTTCCGTGATGAGCGTGACGAAGGGTACTCCGGCGTCGGCCGCTTCGAGGACGGCGTCGCCAGCGAACGGCGCCGGGACGAAGACGAGGACGGCGTCGGCTCCGGTCGCGGCGACGGCGTCGTGGACGGAGTCGAAGACGGGCCTGTCCAAATGGGTCGTCCCGCCCTTGCCGGGAGTGACCCCCCCGACCACCTGCGTCCCGTACTCGATCATCTGTTGCGTGTGGAAGGTGCCTTCACGGCCGGTCATTCCGGCGACGAGGACGCGGGTGTTCTTATCGACGAGGATCGCCATCTTCGGAAAGAATCATACCGAAGGGGCCAGAGGGCCGTCCCGGAGCGTCTAGGGCACTCGCGGGGCCGTCGCGGCGGTACTGGCTACACTTGTCTTACTCCATGAGCAAAGGCGCGCCGAACGTCCGATTCGCCGAAATCGACCGGGAGACCCGGAACACGAAGGTCCATCTCGTTTTGGACCTGGACGGCGGTCACCGCTGCGACGTGGCGACGGGTGTGTCGACCTTCGACGACTTGTTGCGCGACATGGCGTCTTACGCGGTCCTCGACCTCGGCGTCTCGGTCGAAGCGGACGTCGCGGTGCAAGACCACTTCGTCCTTGAGGACGTCGGCGCGGTCTTCGGCAGAGCCCTTCGCAAAGCACTGGACAATTCAGATCCGGTGGTCGGATGCGGCTCGTCGCACGTGGCCTCCGCCGACGCTCTCGTCCTGTGCGCGCTCGATTTGGACGGACGGCCGCACCTGGGATGGGACGTGGCGTTCCGGAGGGACTGGATCGGCGAGATGGCGACCGAAAACGTCCGTGGGTTCTTCGAATCGGTGATGTACGGGGCGGACTGTTCGCTGCACGTCCTCAAACTCGCGGGCGCTAACGACCGGCACGTCGCCGAAGCTTGCTTCCGGGCGTTCGGTCGGGCGCTGCACGGGGCCACGCGCAGGGCGGAGCGGCCGAACGGGTCGAAGTGAAGGTCGGAACGGCCGCGTGGTCTCTTCTGACGACTCTGGCCCATTCTCGGGGCAGAGCGGATATAATGGGCTCAGTCGGCCGCGCCGAGCGGCCGCGACAACCGAACCGTTCGTCCGGTGTCCGAACGATACCGGGACTATAGTCCTGCCTGTAAACTTTTTTCGGGCGGGTTTCAGTCGGTCGGTCGCCAGAGTGCCCGTTTCGGGTTGAACGGCCCCCCTTTCCCCAGCTAGAATGGAGGTTCCCCCTCGGTGGACTACTTATGCGAGTCATCCAACCCTCCTCGAAGCGTATCGGCCGGTCGCTCGAGGTGCCCAATCTCATCGAACTCCAACTGAACAGCTACAAATGGTTCCTCGAAGAAGGACTCCCCGAGCTCTTTTCGACCTTTAGTCCGATCTGGGACTTCACGCAGTCGAACTACATCGAATTCGCCGACTTCGTCCTAGGCGAGCCGAAATACTCGATCAACGACTGTCGCGACCGCGACATGACGTTCGAGGCGCCGATCAAAGCGACGGTCCGGCTCGGTGGCAAGGACAGGGAAGTGATCGAGTCGGAGGTCTATCTGGGCGACCTCCCGCTCATGACCGACAACGGGACGTTCGTCATCAACGGGCGCGAGCGCGTCATCGTCTCGCAGTTGTCGCGTTCGCCGGGCCTGTACTTCGAAGAAGACGTCGATACGTCGATGCAGATGATCGTCCGGGCGCGCGTCATTCCGAGCGAAGGCCCGTGGCTCGAGATCGAGAACGACTCGAACGGCGTCGTCAACACGCAGATCTCGCAGACGAAGAAGCTGCCCATCTCGCAGTTGATGAAGGCGCTCCACGGCTTTGAAAAGGGCCGTGACAGGCAGGTCCGCAAGATGGCGGACGCTTATCACAAGAAGTTGTCCGAACCTCTCGCCGATCCGGACACGGGCGAAGTCGTGCTCGACAAGGGCCTCATCGTCACCAAAGCCGTCCTGGAGAAGCTGACCGACGAGCAGAAGCAGTTCGAAACGTTGACCGAGACCCCGCTGGGCTCGGCCGAGGACATGCTGTGGGCGTTCGGCGCCGAGTTGACGCTCGAAAAGCCGGAAGCGGCCGACCTCGAAGGCAAGAGGCCGATGACGGACGTCAAGGAAGGGACGAAGACGGTCGTCCAAGCCCTTCACCGGATGGACCACGATACGGCCGTCAAGGTCGCGTCGCTCGGACTTGAGAAGATCGACGTCCTCGCGCTGGAAGACTTGGTCGAAGCGACCCTCGCCGCGGACAAGACCGCGAACACCCGGGAAGCGATCCTCGACATCTACCGCAGGATGCGACCGGGCGAAGCGGCCAACGAAGACGCCGCGAAGCAACTCGTGTTCAGCCTGTTCTTCGACATGCGCCGCTACGACCTGGGTAAGGTCGGCCGGCGGTTCTTGAACCAGCGACTCGGCATCAACGTGCCGCTGAACATCCGCAATCTGACGAGCGAGGACCTCTACGGCACGATCGTCGCGATGGGCCCGTACCTGAGGAAGGAAGTCGACCACGACGACATCGACGACTTGAAGAACAAGCGCGTCCGTTCGGTGGGCGAACTGCTCCAGAGCCAGATGCGCCTCGGCTTCGTCCGCATGGAGAAGGTCGCCCGCGAGCGTATGACGAGCGCAGACCAGGACAACTTGCTCCCGAGCATCATCCTGAGCGTCAAGCCGGTCAGTGCGAGCATCAAGAGCTTCTTCAGCAGCAACCAGCTCAGCACGTTCATGGACCAGACGAACCCGTTGAGCGAGCTCACGAACAAGCGTCGTCTGTCCAGCCTCGGCCCCGGCGGTCTGCAGAGGACGAGCGCCAAGCTCGAAGTCCGCGACGTCCACCGTTCGCACTACGGCCGGATCTGTCCGATCGAAACCCCTGAGGGGCCGAACATCGGTCTGATCAGCCAGTTGACGACCCATGCCCGTGTCGACGAGTTCGGCTTCATCATGACGCCGTACCGCAAGGTCGTCGACGGCAAGGTCGAACCTGAGATCGTGTACTTGACCGCGAACGAGGACTACACGATGCGCATCGCCCCCGCCGACACCAAGGTCGACGGCGAAGGGTACATCTTGGCCGACCACGTCAACGTCCGGTGTCCGGGCGGCGACAAGCAGTTCGGCGGCGCCCAGTACCCGACCGTCCCGCGTGCGAGGGTCGACCTGATGGACGTCTCGCCCGTACAGATCATCTCGGTCGCCACGTCGCTCATCCCGTTCCTTGAGAACGACGACGCGAACCGCGCCCTCATGGGTGCGAACATGCAGCGACAGGCCGTCCCGTGCCTCCGCAGCAACGCCCCGCTCGTCGGGACAGGGCACGAAGCCCGCGCCGCGATCGACTCGGGCGCGTCCGTCCGCGCACGGCGCGACGGCGAAGTGACCTACGTCACGGCGAAAGAGATCCGGATCACGGCCGAAGACGGGACGGTGGACTCGTATCCGATCCTCCACTTGTTCCAGTCGAACAAGACGACGTGTTTCACCCATCGTCCGGTCGTCGTCCCCGGCCAGCGCGTGCTCAAGGGTGATCCTTTGGCCGACGGCGCGACCTGCGACGACGGACGGCTCGCTCTCGGGCAGAACGTGGTCGTCGCGTTCATGCCGTGGCACGGTTACAACTACGAAGACGCGATCATCCTCAGCGAGCGGCTCGTCAAGGACGACGTTTACACGTCGATCCACATCGAGCGCTATGAGACCGAAGCGGTCGACACCAAGCTCGGTCCGGAAGAGATCACGCGCGACATCCCGAACGTCGGCGAAGACGCCCTCAAGGACCTCGACGAGAACGGGATCGTCCGTATCGGCGCCGAAGTGAGGCCAGAGGACATCCTGGTCGGCAAGGTCGCGCCGAAGGGCCAGACCGAAATGACCGCCGAAGAGCGGCTCATCATCGCGATCTTCGGCAAAAAGGCCGAGGAGACCCGCGACGTCTCCTTGCGGCTGCCCCACGGCGAAAAGGGCACGGTCGTGGACGTCAAAGTCTTCAGCCGCTACAAGTACAACTGTACAGGCTGCGGCCACATCTATAAGGAGTCGAAGAAGCGCGAACGCCTGGTCTGCGACCGTTGCGACAGCCCGCTCCTTCAGATCGCCGGGGACGAACTGCCCGCCGGCACGAACATGAGCGTCCAGGTCCACGTGGCCCAGAAGCGCAAGATCATGGTCGGCGACAAAATGGCCGGGCGTCACGGCAACAAGGGCGTCATCAGCCGGATCCTTCCGGTCGAAGACATGCCCATGCTCGCCGACGGATCGCCCGTCGATATCGTGCTGAACCCGCTCGGCGTCCCGAGCCGCATGAACATCGGACAGATCCTCGAAACGCACCTCGGGTACGTCGGTAGCCATCTGGGCGTCCGGTACGAATGCCCGGCGTTCGAAGGGGCGACCGAAGAGGAGATCCTGGGCGAAGTCGAACGGCTGGCCGAGCACCTGCGGTCGAAGTCGCTCCAAGGGTACGTCAACGCCGAACTCGGCCTTGGATTGAAGTTCAAGCCAGGCTCGTCGCTCGAGCAGTTGATGTCGACCATCGCGGACAAGCTGAAAACGTTCGATCAAGCGACCCTGGAACGTGTCAGCCGTACCGTGGCCGCCCACTCGACCTTGACGACGGAGCAGTTGCTACAGGCATCGATCGACGATCCGGATCCCATCGAGATCCCGGCGGGAGCGGCGTTCAAGGCGGACAAGCAGGTCTACGAAGGCATCCTTGCGAAGATCCAGGACAACGTGTTCCGGCGCGCCGGTCTCGACCCGCACACGTGTAAATCCGTTTTGCGCGACGGCGTCACGGGCGACGAACTTCCGAACCCCATGACCGTCGGGGTGATCTACATGCTGAAGCTCGAGCACTTGGCGGACGAGAAGATCCACGCCCGCTCGATCGGCCCGTATTCGCTCGTCACCCAGCAG